>PLAY01000028.1 GCA_003134375.1 Limisphaerales bacterium
TTGATTGCAAGTTAGTATCAATACTGCGGACTTCCATGATCCAAGGACAAGGTTAGCGGAATTTTGTGCGCCAGCAAGCTTGCTAAAAGAAACAGCTTGCTAAAAGAAACTGCCTCCGCCAAAAACATCCGGCCTCCAGGTTAGCGGCGGCGCAACACCACCAGATCCTGCTGGTCATCAATAATGGCCTCGACGATGGCGCGCACTTCAAACCCGGCGGAAGGCCACTGTTTGCGGATGTAATCGGGCGAGAGCACCATGTTGCCGTAACTTCGTTCGACGCCCACCATGAGGCTCGTAATCTTCAAGGTGTTCTGGTTTTTCACGCACTCCTGCCAGTCGGGGTACTCTTTGTATAGAAAACCATCCTTGTCAAGGCGCGCCCGCAAGGCGGTTTCATTCTGGCCGAATACTTCACAAAAGATCTTCAACGTCGGCAGTCCCTCTGTTGTCAGAAAGCAGCAGCCGCCAGGCTTCGTCACGCGGGCCAGTTCCTTCAGCCATATCACCTGGTCCTCCATATTGAGATGCGAGAAAATAGACACGGAATAGACCATGTCAAAAAAGCCGGTTTCGTAGCGAAGAGGCGGGGTAAACTTGCTGGTGTATGCAGAAACACGCGGATAGTGCTTTTGGATAAAAGCGACCGCAGTGTCGTCGATATCACAGGCAAAGAAGGAGGGAGCCGGGTATTTTCGCGTGAAGTGGAGCAACTGGCGGCCAACACCGCACCCAAAGTCGAGCACCTTGAGGTTCTGATCCAGCCGCACTCCCTCCCGCTGCGCGCAAGTTGCGATCGGGAGGAAACTGCGGACGCCACCCATGTAGTAGCGGGTGATGGTCTTGCCGCAGCTCTTCCGCATGTTCGAGTTCGGTGGCACTGGAAAATCGATCATCCCGCCGAGTCGTCCCAGCATCTCGACACAATTTTGCATCTGATTTAGGCCAACCTTTATCAGCTTCTTCGGGAGCCCATAGTTCTTCATCATATTATTCTTGGGTGTTTTGTTGGATGAGTGGTATTGATTATGCCGCATAAAGAAATCGGTGACAAGCTCGAACCCGGCTTTCCAAACCTGCTGTGTCGCCGACTTCCAAGTCGGCAAAGTGTTCGTCCCTGCAGCCGCCAAGTGGGTTGGGAAACCCGCAACACAGCAGACTTGGAAATTTGCGCCACCAAAATCGTATGAAATAACACGAATAAACCGTCGTCAACCGCCGCGTGAACGGATCATCGGTAGGGGCGGTTTTCACCGGCTGAAAAAATTGTATTTAAGGATGCACCACAAGGCGCGAAAACCGTCGTGCCAGTTGATTTTTTTGCCTTCGGCATAGGTGCGCCCGTAATAAGAAATGGCCACTTCATAAATGCGCACCTTCAAGGCCGCCACCTTGGCCGTGATTTCCGGCTCGAAACCAAAACGGTCTTCCTCAATGGTGATTTTTTGAATGACTTCCCGCCGGAAAACTTTGTAGCAGGTTTCCATGTCCGACAGGTTGAGATCGGTGGCCATGTTGGAAAAGGTGGTCAAAAGGTTGTTGCCCACCGAGTGCCAGTAATACAACACGCGATGCGCCCCGGCGCCCAGAAACCGCGACCCAAACACCACATCCGCCTTGCCGGACAATATCGGGACGAGCAGCCGGTGATATTCCGTCGGGTCGTATTCCAAGTCGGCGTCCTGGATCATCACGACGGGTGCGGTCGCCCGGGAGAAACCCGTGCGCAACGCCGCGCCCTTGCCCTGGTTTTGCTCATGCCGCACCAAGGTCACCCGCGCATCGCCGCCCGTGGCCGACTGCAATTTTTCCCAGGTGCCGTCCGTCGAAGCGTCATCCACCACGACCAGTTGCTGGACTGGACGCTGTGCCAGAACGACCTTGATGACTTCGGCCACCGTCGCCGCTTCGTTATAGACCGGCATTACGACCGAAAGGCACGGTTCAACGTCGGCGTTGGATTTGATTTCGCTCATTTGACAATTCGCCCAAAGTGGTTCGGTTTAAACGGAAACTGGCAAAAACCATTGAAAGGTTCAATCCGCAAATTGCGCGGGGTTGCTCGAGTTCAGGTTTAGCCTTGTCCCTGTAGATGAATTTTTAACCACGGATGGACACGGATAGGGAAAGAATTTCAGCCAGGCAAACGGATTCACCCACGGTGATTTCTTCCGGGTTTGCTGAAGCGACCTTTTGCATTGTCTTCATCCGTGTCCATCTGTGTCCATCCGTGGTTTAGTTGAATAGGCCGCCGACTGGCAAATTCGCTTTTCTTTCCCGTCCGTCCTTTTACGCTGTGGCCATGCCCTCATTCGACATTGTTTCACAGGTCAACTCGATGGAAATCGAGAACGCCGTCAACCAGGCCAAAAAAGAACTGGCCAACCGCTTCGACTTCAAAAGCAGCAAATGGGAAATCGTGCTGGAGAAAACCGAAATCAAACTCACCGCCGCCGACCAGTTCAAGGTCACTACGCTCAACGAAATCGTCATCTGCAAGCTGGCCAAGCGCGGCATCAGCCTGAAAAGCGTGGAGCAGTGCGAACCGGACATTTCACCGCTCGGCCACGCGCGGCAGAGCATCAAGATCAAGCAGGGCATCGAAGCCACCGTCGCCAAACAGATCACCGGCTTCATCCGCGACGGCAAATTCAAGGTGACCACCCAGATTCAGGGCGACGAAGTGCGCGTCAACAGCAAGAGCCGGGACGAATTGCAGTCCGTCATCGCCGCCGTGCGCGCGAAGGAACTTCCCGTGGCCGTACAGTTTGTGAATTTCAGGGAGTGAACAACATGACTCTTTTTCAACGATACCAACGTTTGAATATATGGAATAAACTTGGAGTTATTGCGTCCATTTTAACAATTATAACTTTCGTCGTGTGGATAATTTCAAAAAATCAGAACCCCATCCAACCGGCGAAGCAAATAATTCAAACATCTGTTAATAGCCCCGGCTCTGTTCAGATTGGTGGAAACGTTACAGTTAATCCTGATCCGAAATTAGAAATCCAAACGAATTTAAGACAACATATTCGAACATTGTTGGCGCAGATTAATCCCGAGATACTAGAACAGGTTGATTCTGGCGCTCCTTCTATCACAGCTTTTTTATCGCAGAAACACGCAGGGACTTTATCCGATTTTGCGGAATTTCCTGAATTCAAAAATTATCTGGAGTATAAATCCAACCATAGCGTGATTTCCGGTTCAAACAATCATATCGGAAACAGCATAAATGATGTGTCTGACGACGGCTTTCTAAGCGGTTTTGTGCTTTTCATCAAGGATCCGTTAAGAGAGTCAAAGAAATCTAAATAGGTTTCTGTTTTAATCTCCACCGCCTGCTGGTATTCCGGCACGAACCTTTTGCTGCAACATCATCCCAGCACTTGCGAAACGTCCCGCGCGCCGTGAAGGACGCGGATGATTTGCGGGCGGCGCGGCCTGCCTGTCACGCGGTAGAAAATCAGATAATTCGTGAATCGGCGCACCGGCCAGAAATGCATTCCGGACAGTTCGGCGCGGTTGGATTGATAACGCGGGCCAACTTCCGGCCATTGCGCCAGCGTGCGAAAGCTCAAAAGCAACGCGTCCAAAAACCCGCCGGCGGCGGGATTGCTCATCGCAATGAACAGATGAATGTCCGCCACGTCCTGGATCGTTTCTTCCGAGCGGATGATTTTAAGCGGCTTCAAGTTCCTTGAGCTTGCGGCGGGTGCGGGTGCGGATGCGGTCGAAATCGGCATCGGTCAGCGGCCGGGCCAGACTGCGCACTCCGGCGAGAAGCTTGCGATCCAAATCGGGAATGTCCAGGGCGGCCGCCTGCTCGGCTTTTTCCAAAGCGCGCAGGCCGGCGCGCACCACTTCGCTGGAGTTGCCGTAACGCCCGCCCTCAATCAGGTCGGCAACGAAGTCTTCGTAGTATTTGCTCAACGCGACGTTCATGGGATAACTTTAGACCGATAACATTAGATGTCAATAGACGTTATCACCCTTAAATCCCCACCGCCTGTTTGTACTCCGGCACGATGATTTCGGCCTTCGGCTTCATCGCGCGCAACGTTTCGGCGTGGGCCAGACATTGCGCTTCTTCACCGTGGATACAGATGATTTTTTTGAGGTCGCCGGAGATTTTTTCGACGTATTGCTTCAGCTCATTTTTGTCCGCGTGGCCGGAGTAGGTGTCGAGTGAAACGATTTTGGCGCGCACCGCCTGCGGTTCCCCGAAAATATTGACCGGATTTTGTCCCGCCGTGATTTGCGCGCCCAACGTGTTTTCCGCGCAGTAGCCGATGAATAAAATCAGGTTCTTCGGGTTGCCGATGTGGTTCTTGAGATGATGCCGGATGCGCCCGGCTTCGCACATGCCCGACGCGCTGATGATGATGGCGGGCTCCTCCAAATCGTTGAGTGTCTTCGATTGTTCAGCCTCGCGGATGTAGGTCAGGTTCGCCATGCCAAAAGGATTCGCCTTTTCGTGCAGGAACCGGTTGATGCTGTCGTTGAAACATTCCGGGTGCAGGCGGTAAATTTCCGTCGCATTCACACTCAACGGGCTGTCCACGAAAATCGGCACGCGTGGCAATTTCCCGGCCAGCGTAAGCTGGTTCAGCACATAGACAATCTGCTGCGTGCGCCCGACTGAAAATGCCGGGATGATGACCTTGCCTTTTTGATTCAAGGCCTCCAGCACGAGCCGGCCAACGGCTTCGTCGGCATCGGCACGGACAGCGTGTTCGCGTCCGCCGTAGGTGGATTCGATCTGTAGATAATCCACGTTTTCGGCCGGCACAGGGTCGCGGAGAATTTCGTCGCCGCCGCGGCCCACGTCGCCGCTGAACAAGTAGCGGAATTTTCGATTGCCTTCGCGCACGTCCAAAATGACCTGCGCCGAACCAAGAATGTGTCCGGCATCGCGAAACGTGACCGTCACGCCGTCCACGACCGGAAGCGGCCGCTCATAACTGACGGCAACGAATTGGTGCAGCGTTTTCTCCGCATCGGTGATGGTGTAAAGCGGTTCGACCGGCGGGAGTTTTTTCTTCGCCCGCTGCTTGGAAACAAATGCGGCGTCGTCCATCTGGATGTGCGCGGAGTCCACGAGCATGATGCTGCAAAGGTCGCGTGTGGCAAAAGTACAATGGATGTTGCCAGTGTAGCTTTGCTTGACGAGGTTCGGCAGGTTGCCCGCATGGTCCATGTGGGCGTGGCTCAAGACGACGGCGTCAATCTGCTTCGGGTCGAACGGAAAGCAGCAATTGCGCTGGATGGATTCCTCGCGGTGGCCCTGGAAGAGGCCGCATTCGAGCAACAGCCGTTTGCCATTGACCTCGATGAGATACATCGAACCGGTGGTGGTGCGCGCCGCGCCGAAGAAGTGAATTTGCATCAGGCAATCGTGTTGGGTGTTGCGCGTTACGTCAAGCAGCCACCTCCGGCCGCCGATGAATACTTGACGCAATACGCACCACGTTCAACTGTGCCGGTAGGTGATGCGCGCCTTGTTCAAATCGTACGGCGACATCTCCATCTTCACGCGGTCGCCGACGGTCAGGCGCACCCAGCGTTTGCGCATCTTGCCACAGATGGTGGCGAGCACGAGATGTTTGTTGGCCAGTTCAACCCGGAACATCGTGCCGGGCAGCACGGTGGTGACGGAACCTTCCACTTCAATGTGTTCTTCTTTCATGGCGATAAATCGGCATTGGAAACGAAATCGAAAATAAAAGCGGAGTCCGGTTCACCCGAACCCCGCCACGAAAACCTTGCGGTTGATTAGTAGCGGTCACGACCGCCGCCGCTGCCGCCGTATTCACGGCGACCACCACCGCCGGCCGGACGCTCTTCGCGCGGCTTGGCCACGTTGACCGTGAGGGCGCGACCGCCCAGTTGCGAGCCGTTGAGCGCCGCAATGGCCTTCTGCGCCTCCTCGGCGGAGTTCATGGTGATGAAACCAAATCCGCGCGGACGGCCAGTTTCCCGGTCCATCAACAGGTTGGTTTCCATGACCGTGCCGTGCGCGGCAAACGCGTCGTTCAGGTCGTTTTCAGTGGTGTCAAAGGAGAGATTCCCGACAAATAATTTATTGCTCATGTGATGTTTTACTGTCCGACAAACCGGTACTTTCCACAGACTGTTCCCGAACATCGGGTTTAAAATCATCACTGAACCAGGTTCACTTGAAGATTCACCATGCCTTGAAAGAGACAAGCTATCCAACAGACTTGCATAGTATGACGGGTTCTGCCGCAATAGCGACAACTATCGGCAACTATCTTTTTGGCCAACCCTCGTGCCGCCAACTGTTGAAACCACGGATGAACATCCACCCTCCGTAACAGAGCTACTGCGGGGGACGGGCGGATGTTCATCCGTGGTTAAAATGTTTGCGTCTGAGCGGCCTCGGCTGGTTTCCGATACTGGACAAAGCCCCAGCCGCCGTTCAACATCCGTCGCGGCGATTCAGTCACGTGACGAATGCCGTCTGGTTTGGTCAAATGATTTTGAAATGAGCCAAAACGAAGCGAGGTCATCCACCCTCCGCAGTACTGCTGCTGACAAGGCATCCATCCTTCCCCGTAACGCCCCTGGCGTGCCGACCCACCCTTCCCGCCGCGGCTACGGAGGACGGGAGCTGAGATTACTCCCGCCAGTCCTGTTGAGCGTTTTCCTGATGGTCTGCTCGTCGGCTCAGGCCAAACCGAAATTCAACACCAGTGAAATCGCCGGCCCATGCCAGCAGTTGATGATTTGCGATCTGGACGGCGACGGCTTCAAGGATCTAGTTCTGATGGACGATACCAATCTATCCATCTATTACCAGGATCCCAAGCTGGGCTTCACCCACGAACCGCAACAAACCTGGCATCTCGATCCCCGGCCATGTCTGGTCTGGACGGCCAAACTGGGCGGGCCGGCCGGAAGTTTGCTCGTCATGACCAGCGATGGAGTGACGGAGCTTTGTTTTACCAATCGAACCGGCCCTCCCGCAGCCCGGCAAATCATCCGGCAACCCACGATCGTTCCGGAGGCGGCGGAAGCAAGCGAAGGCACGAACGCGATGTACCTTCCGCTGTCGGTCGAGACGGGCCTTCGCCGCGCCGCAGCAGCCGTGGGAGGCGATCTGGCTCGGGCTACGGCCACGCAGGCCGACCGCGACTGGCCGTTGCTGCTGGTGCCGGCGGCAGACGGAATTCAGATCTGGCAATATCGCGGCGAGTGGCGTCAGGCACAAGTCATCGGCCATGCCATCGAAGCCGGCCTGCAACTGTCAGTAACCAATCCCGGATATACCAGGTCGCTTGGATTCGACCTGAGCGTGGGCGACGTCAACGGCGACGGACGCGATGATCTGATGGTCAGACGCAGCAATGGCTGGACCAACACCTACAGTCTTTACCTTCAGCAGACCAACGGCCTGTTCGCCCTTGAACCCGCGCTAATCTACGCGGACAAGGTGGAACCGTTTTCATGGCTTTGCTGGGCCGATCTGAACCGCGACGCCAAAGTGGATCTGATCAAGGGCATCTGGCTGAACGAGTCTTCATTCTTGCCCGGGGTTCCTTCCGGCAAAGTGCTGGTGAGCACTTATATTGCCGACGAGCACGGACGGATTCCGGCCGAACCGCAACAGGTTTTTCGCAAGAACGACTGGACGGCCGCAGTCCCGGTGGTGGACGTGGATGGCGATGGTTTTCCGGACCTGGTTTTGGGCTACAGTCGCATCGAGGACAAGGAGGGCCTTCGCAAGATGATCACCACCAAAAAGCTCGATTACAATCTCCGGTTTTACTTCTACCGGCCCGGCTTTGGCTTTCCAACAGAAGCGGACTGTCAACGTGACGTGGTCATCCATCTGGATCTGGATCGAGCCGAGATGCAGGAGGGCCTGCATCAATCTTTCGTGCGCTACGTCAAGCTCGGCGGCGATTTTAACGGGGATGGCAAAACGGATTTGCTGGTGCGGGACCACAGTGATGCGATCTCGGTTTACTCCTTTGTTTCGCGAGAAAAAGGGTTCAGCCCGGAACCGGACCTGCGATTCAGTTGCCCGGAACCGATTGACGAGTGGCAGGTCGCGGATCTGAACAACGATGGCGTCAGCGATCTAATTGTGAAACTGGCGAAACAAAAAGGCTTTCGCATATTCATCAGCCAGAAATAACCATGTTTTTCCTGCCACAACTTGGAGCCGACGACAGCAGCTTCCTGTTTCCGGAGTGCGGCCCTCCGGGCCGCAGCAACGAGGTGAGCGCGCAGGCTCAGGAAACTTCCACGCCAGCACAAAATTTCTCCAGGCTGCGGCCGGGACGACCGCACTCCGTTTGCGCCGCCATTCTGTTGCTGTTGCTCGCGGTGAATGTCAGCCGGGCCGACCCGGTTGAGCTGTCGCGTCAGTTAATCACGCTTCCAGCCAACGCCGGTGCGCCGCTGTTTGTTGATATTGAAGGGCACGGACGCTGCAATCTGCTCGTGATTGATACGGTGGAGAAAAAACTTCTGAACTATCGCCAGCGCCCGGACGGCTTCACCAACTCACCCGATCAGGTCATTCCCCTGCCGCCACAAACCGCCTGGGTCGCTCCGTGCGACGTGGATGCGCATCCCGGCCTTGAACTGCTGATGTCCACTGCTACCGGGCTGTTTTATTGCCGGCAGAACGCCGGCTTGTTCGAATCGGAGCGACACCCGCTCGTCGAGGTGAGCCAGGGATTCACCAACTACGACCTGCCAACCCTGACTTTGCTGAACAGGAACAAAGCCGGAACGAACGATTTAATCCCGGTGATTTCCGCGGGGCAGACCTTGCTGTACCATCGGAACAGTGCTTACGAATGGAGCCCCGGACCGCCGCTGGCCCTCGACGTGAAACAAACGGCCTGGTCCGTCAACCGTTACTTGTGGCGCGACTTTTGGGCGTTGGGACCCAATCCGGCGCACAGTCTGGACGTTGAACAATCGTTTCGCGCCAAGCCGGAGCACGTGCAGGACAAGGAACCGGAGAACGAAGTCATCCGAAAGATCATCGCCGACATGAAAAAAACCGCCGTCGCGAGTCCGCCACAACTGGACCGCGTAGATGTGGATGGCGATGGCCGGGAAGACCTGGTTCTGTGGCAGGCCAGCGGCAAGCTGGATTTCAAAACCGACGTTTATATCTTCCTGCGCGGTGCGGACCAAAAGTTGCCCGAACAGCCGTCGCAAGTTCTGCACTGTCGCGGGTTCCCGATTCCCATCGGCTCCACCTATAAGCGATCGCCTGTGCATGATCTGAATGGCGATGGCGTATGTGAACTGGTTCTGCTCGAGATGAAAACCCGCATCATCTCCGAGAGCGGACTGGTGGAAACGGCGCTCTCGCACGGAGTGGATTGGGCGCTGACGATCCGGTCGTTCCAACCCGGCGGCTTTTCCCGCAGCCCGGACGCGTCCGTGCTGGTGACGGGGATCCTGCCATCGGAAGTTCTGGCCGGGTGGCCGTTTCTGGTTCAAGGAGACTTCAATGGCGACGGCCGCCTCGATCTTCTGGTCCGTCGCTCGGACACTCAATGGAATATTTTTTACAGCACGACGAACGGACACTGGTTCGAGTCGCAACCCGCAATGACTTTCGACGTGCCGACGCACGGTTATATTGAAATCCAGGACCTGAATGGCGATGGGTTGTCGGATATCATCTGGCACGAGTGGGACAAGCCCAACCTTTCCATTTTCATGTCGCCACCACGCCAGGCAAACGGTAAAAACCCATGATGGAATCTCCACCAGCACTGGTTTTGGAAGACGTTTCCAAGCGATTTGGGCGCGTTCAGGCGGTGGACCATCTTTCCTTGCAGGTTGAACCCGGCCACCTGGCCGGGTTTCTTGGACCGAACGGAGCGGGCAAGAGCACCACACTTTACATGATCCCCCGGCTGGTGCGGCCCACCCACGGGCGCATCAGCCTCTTCGGCGTGGATATCTGGAAAAATTACAAAAAAGCCATCCGCTCCGTGGGCATCACCGTGGAGACGCCGGCTTTTTATGAATATCTGTCCGGCCGGAAGAACCTCGAACTTACCGCCCGTTTGCTCGACCACGTTTCCGCGCGTGAAATTGATGAAATCCTGGAACGGATCGGCCTGGCGGAGCGGCAGCATGATCGCGTGCGGGTTTATTCGACCGGCATGAAACAGCGCCTGGGCATCGGCCGGGCGATGCTGGGCCGGCCACGCCTCCTGATCCTGGACGAGCCGACCAACGGGATGGACCCCGAGGGAACCCACGAAGTGCTCTCGTTCCTGCGCGAGAAAGTCAGGAACGACGGGCTTACGATATTCATCTCCAGCCATCTGATGTCCGAGATCGAGGAGTATTGCGACTCGGTATTTGTCATCAATCGCGGGCATCTGGTGGCTTCCGGCCGCGTGAAGGAGTTGTTGAAACCGCACGAACGGATCGTGCGGGTCACCTTCCAGGGCAAGGTTCCCGATCGCGATTTCATTTCGCGCCACGAACAGATCCGGAATGTGGAACCCGTGACCGCGGATACGATGGAGATCACGCTGGCGCAGGACGATTCCGCGTGGCTGAACCAATGTCTGCAGCAGGCGGGGTTCAGGGTTTCAGCCATTGCGCCCAAGCAAAAGACGTTGAAAGAATTTTTCCTTTCCATCACGGGCCTTCGCCACGCTGAAGTGCCGCTTTCGATCAATCAGGCTCCGGCCGCGCAAGCCGGGCTTTACGCGCCGCAGAGCCAGGCTTCGGCCACGCAGGCGGGAGACAAATCCCATGACTAGCCAATTCGTACCGTTATTGCGAAACGAAATCGCGAAGGCGGTGCGCCGCAAGCTGCCTTACTTCGGCATTTTCGCCGTGGGTCTGTTGTGCGTGATCATTTATTTTATCGCCGGCCAGCTTAGCAACACCGCCACGGCGAACGCCTGGGGTTATGTCGGTTTTTCCATGCAACTGGTCTTCACGGACCTTGGCCCGATTTTTATCATCGTGTTCGCGGCCATGTTGGTGGCGGAAGAAACGGGCGCCGGCACGATCCGCGCCGCGCTGGCCGCTCCGGTGTACCGTTGGGAGTTGTACCTGGCCAAGGCGGTTACCGGGCTGCTTTACATGATCGTCCTTTCAGCCGCCGCCCTGCTGTTCTCCGTGGCGCTGGCCAAAATCCATTACCACTTCGGCGCGGTGGGCGATTCTGCCGGAGTTGTCTATGGCCGGAACCAGGCGATGCACGAGCTCCTGGCAAGTTACGCGTTCAGTTGGATACCGTTAAGCGCTCTCGTCATGTATGGGATACTGATCTCCACCATCGTTCGCACTCCGGGAGCAGCTGTGGCGGTGGGCATCAGCACCTTGTTCGTCATTGAGTTCACCAAGCACCTGGCGGGACTTGATCCCTACATCTTCACCCGCTACATCACTTACTCCTGGCTGAACCTCCAGCAACTCGCCCAGGGGATGGATTATCAATGGCGGCCGGAAGTGTGGAAGATGATCGAATTGTCCGGAGTGTCCGCCGTCGTGACGTTTGTTGCCGGCCTGATCATTTTTGTGAGACAAGACCTCAACCATTAATTAATGGCAATGAAAACTTCAATTGAACTGGAAAAATCGGCGGCGCTGCAGATCGCCACGTTGATGGTGGCGGCGGCGCGGACGGCGCCCAAGACGCGCGGTATTGACAACATCAAGACCGCCGCGATTAACGACGAGCCGACGAGGCAAAAGCTCGTCGCCAAGATGCGTGAGATCGCCGCAAAGGAGAATCGGCCTGGTATCGCGCGGGACGCCGGCAACATTGAGAACTCGCCGGCCGTGGTCATTATTGGCGTGGAAGCCAACCCGGCTGGAATGAACTGCGGGTTCTGCGGCAAGCCATCCTGCGAAGTGTTGGAGGAGGCCCGCGGCATCTGCGCTTTCAACTCGATTGACCTCGGCATCGCCACGGCCTCGGCGGCGGAAGTGGCCGGCCGGTTCCACGTGGACAACCGCATCATGTATTCCATCGGCCGCGCGTGCCTGGACCTGGGCCTGTTCGGGCCAAAGGTCAAACAGGCACTCGGAGTTCCACTGAGCGTAACCGGCAAAAATCCGTTCTTCGACCGCCAAGCGTAGGCGACTTTTCTTGAACCCAACGAATCGCCCGTCGTCGGGCGCGTCCGAAGTTTTTGCCCTGTGCGATGCGAGGCGGATTGTCATCTAGCCGGTTTGGCGGTAAATTAAAGCGCGTCACAACGCACGCGTTTTTTTATGCCGTTCCAATTGCTCAATCTTGATGGGGTGGCCAATTATTTGCACCTCACGCCTGCGGACATCGAGCAGCGGGTGAAGAACCGCGAAATTCCTTTTGAAAAGCGCGGCAACCGGATCGTCTTTCGCCAGAGCGAAATTGATGCCTGGGCTTCGCAACGCATCCTCGGTTTGTCCGGCCAGCAATTGGCTGTTTATCATCAGAAATCCACGAGCCAAACGCGAAAAAATCTGCCGCACGAAACCATCCTGCCGGAATTGCTCCAGCCGGGAGCCATTGCCTCGGCCATGACGTCCAAAACCAAGGCGTCCGTCCTGCGCGATCTGGTGGCGCTCGCGGAAAAAACCGGGAACCTCTGCGATCCCAAAGCCCTGCTGGCCAGCCTGGAGGCGAGAGAGAAATTGTGTTCCACGGCAGTGCCGGGCGGATTTGCGTTGCCGCACCCGCGGGCCCATGAACCTTACCTGTTTGTGACTTCATTCATCGTGGTGGGGCGGCCGATCCAGGAAATCCATTGCGGCGCGCCCGACGGCCAGCCGACCCATCTGTTCTTCCTGATTTGCTGTCAGAATGACCAGTTGCATTTGCACACGCTGGCCCGCTTGTGCCTGCTCGCGCAGAAAACCAAATTGCTCGACCAGCTCCGCGAGGCGCCCGACGCCGAAACCATGCGCAACTCCCTCATCACGGCCGAACAGGAAGTTCTGGCCGACCGGAAAATTGTTTCGTAGAAACTGCGCCCAAGGCGGCTCCCGGTCGCTGCTCCGCAGCTATTCGGTTCGCTTCGCCGCCATCTGGCAACATCACTTTCGATGCGTTTCTTTGTCACCTATTGGCCCTTTTCGGGTGCTTACCGGGTGATATGATGACAACTGAAGCAATGCAAACGGCGGAATTCAACGATGCCGAGTTGGTGGCTGAAAGCCTGGCCGGAAACCGGGATGCCTTCCGCCAGATTGTGGAACGGTATCAAACCTTGATTTCCTCGCTGGCGTATTGCGCCACCGGCAACGTGAGCCAGAGCGAAGACCTCGCCCAGGAAACCTTCGTAACCGCCTGGAAACAACTGGCAGACCTGCGTGAGCCGGCCAGGTTGCGGCCCTGGTTGTGCAGCATCACCCGTTTTCTCATCAGCAAGGAATTCCGGCGCCAGGGGCGGGAGCCGGTTCATGCCGCCGAATCGCTGGAGGCGGATGAATGGGTCTCACCGGAACCGCTGCCACCGGACCAAGTCATCAGCGAGGAGGAAAAGGCGATTCTCTGGCGTTCGCTCGAACGCATCCCGGAAATCTATCGCGAACCGCTGGTCCTGTTTTATCGCGAGCACCAATCCATCGAAGCCGTGGCGCAGGATCTGGAGTTGAGCGAGGACGCGGTAAAGCAACGGCTGTCGCGGGGACGGAAACTGTTGCAGGAACAATTCCTCGCCTTCGTCGCCGGCGCGCTGAAACAAACCAGTCCGGGCAAGACCTTCACGCTCGGCGTGATTGCGGCCCTGCCGCTGCTGGCCACGACCGCCAAGGCAGCGACGGTCGGCACGGCCCTGGCGCAGCAAGGCAGCGTGGCCGCCAAGACAACGGCCTTGGGCGGATTCCTTGAGGCCAGTTCCAAAATCCTTCTGGGCTGCGCTTACTGGATGGCGCCGGTTCTGCCGCTGGGCGGTTACATCGGGTACAAGATGGGAGGCGATCGTCAGCACAGCGAGCGGACGCGCCGGTCCGTGGCCACCTTTTGGCGCGTTATCGGAGCCAGCATGCTCCTCTTCGTCTTTCTGCCTCCGCTGCTTTTGGCCTTGATCGTGAAAACCTTTCACCCGTCCCACGCCAGATCCATACCTCTCGCGGGAATTTGGGCGGACTTTTTGATTCCTCTCCTCATCTATGGAGTGGCACCCCTGTCTCTTGTCATTTGGGTTTGGCAGCGACGGCGGCCAATCGGTCCTGAGACGGCTGGCGGCGTGCCAATCTCCCGTCAGGCTGGAAAATCCATTGCCCTTTGGGTGGTGCTGGCAATGACAGGGGCTCTCGTTTGCCTTGGATTATTCTTCTGGTCCTCCAGTGTAATCTCCCACCTTCATTTTCCCAAACCTCGGTACGTGTCCACCGCTGAAGTTCAAAACCTGATCGCCAATTCCAAGGGGCGTGACATCGAATTTTCCCTAATACAACATCGAAACGGGACCCGCTTTCTCGTTGGCGATCTGCACGAGAACGGCATGCGATCCATTTTATATGCGCCGGCAGAGAACAGCACAATGGCGCTGCTGGCTGAAAAAGGTATCAGCTATGAAACGAAGATTGAGAACCGGGACTTTCTCCATTCCACCGGGGCGACCCGGCATTGGTTCGCTCCCTTCTGTTTCTTCATCGTTGTCGCGGGTGCGGTTACCCTGCTGCGCAGACGCGACCACCAGCCATCCGAGCCGCGCCCCATCGCCGCCGCCCGGAACGAACGCCGCGTGGACAAAGCCTTTGCCGCATTGGCTGCCTGCGGAATGGTCGCCGTGGCCGTTTTGCTGGGTCTGACCACCGACTGGAAGGTTCGTCGGGTCGCCACGGACCAGGTCCCGGACATCATCGCTCAACACAAAAATGCCCGATTTGAGGTATTTGAATACGATGATGGCTCCAGAAAACTGTGGATCTCCGACCTTCGCTCTCCCGACTTCATCGCTCCTGCCGACGAATCCACGCTCGGACTGCTGACTCGCCAAGGCATCACTTACCAGACCTACCTGGCGGATATGGGATGGTGGTACCGGCAGCCAAGCATGTTAGGAACCTCCAGCGCTCAACCAAAACCGTCAAGCAGCGGCCGCCCAGGGCTGAGCCAATCCACTTCTATGCTGGCAATCCTCGTACTCGCGGTGGGGGCTGGAATTGTTTTGTGGTGGGTGTGGAAAAAGGAGCGCCGGTTTCCGACACCTGCGGAATCCCGCGTCTGACTTTTTACCGGATGCGATGGCAGCCGGTGGAATCATCGGTTCACTTCGCAGCCATTGCCTGCCCGGCCAGCCAGCCGGTCGTCCAAGCGGCTTGAAAATTGAAACCGCCGGTCACGCCGTCAATGTCCAGCAGTTCGCCCGCGAAAAACAGTCCCGGGCAAACCTTGCTCTCCATCGTCTTGAAATTCACCTCGCCCAAGCATACGCCGCCGCACGTCACGAATTCGTCCTGGTTCAGGCTCTTGCCCGTTACCGCGAATTCCGTGCGGATCAATTGCTGGACGAGCCGGTGTTGCGCGGCCCGCGAGAGCGCAGCCCAACGCGTGTCGCGCGCGATGCCGGCGGCCAGGACGAGCTGTTCCCACAAGCGCAACGGCAAAGGCGTCACCGGCACGTTGACGACGAGCCGCGCGGGTTGCGCGGCCTGGCGCAATTTGAGTTCGGCGGCAATCGCCTCCGCGTGAAGCTGCGGCAGCCAGTTGACCTGCAACGGAAACTGGTAATTGAATCCGTGCAACGCCCGCGCACCCCACGCCGACAACCGTAGAATCGCCGGACCGCTCAAGCCCTGGTGCGTCACGAGCAACGGCCCGCGCTCGCGCAGTTTCGCCGTCGGCACGGACACCTCAACCGCGCCGACGGAAATGCCCGCGAGCGGCCGCAGCCACGGCGATTCGGTGCGAAATGTGAACAGCGACGGCACGGGCGGTTCCAGCGTGTGCCCGAGCGACACGGCCAGTTGTCCTGCTGCCACCGCACGGCAGCCGCCCGTGGCCAGCAATAACCGGTCACAGGAAACTACTTCGGACGCTATTATTTCACCCTCGCCCCGCACGGCGGGGAGAGGGCCGGGGCGAGGGGCTTGTTCACTGATTTGAATCGGCCTCCTCGCCCCGCCCCTCTCCTCCAGTGGAGGCGAGGGAGATGATGTCTTGTTTGTGATTGTCACTTCAAATCCACCACCCGCGCGTTTCACAACATGTTCAACACCGCAATTCAACCGCAACTTCACTCCCGCCGCACGCGCGGCATTCATCAGGCAATCCACGATGGTCCCGGATGAATCACTGACGGGGAACATGCGGCCGTCGGCCTCGGTCTTCAATTTCACGTCGCGGGATTCGAACCACGCCACGGTATCGCGCGCGGAAAATTTCTGGAACGGCGCAACCAACGCCTTTCCCCCGCGCGGATACCGCGTGGCGAAGTCGCGCGGGTTGAAGCAGGCATGGGTGACATTGCAGCGACCGCCGCCGGAAATGCGGACTTTGGAGAGAAACTGCGGTCCGCGTTCAAGCACCGTCACTTCGGCATCGGGCGCGGCCCCAGCACAGGTGATGGCGGCAAAAAAACCCGCCGCGCCGCCGCCGACAACAATGATTCGTCGCGAACTCATGCGCGCGAATTTAACCGGGCGCCCCCCCAAAGTCTCTCCAAAGCATGAGACTTTTCTTTGCTTTGCTTCTGGTATAGTGCCGCCATGCGAAAGTTGCCGCGCTCATTTTACGACCGGGACACGATTGCGGTCGCGAGGGAATTGCTGGGCAAATATCTGGTCCACGGCGAGCGCGTCGGCCGGATTGTGGAGGTGGAGGCGTATCTCGGCCCGCACGATCTCGCGGCGCATTCGGCCCGGGGGCTGACGGAGCGGACCAAGGTCATGTTCGGTCCGCCGGGCCACGCCTACGTCTATTTCATCTACGGGATGTATCACTGCATGAACGTGGTGACGGAGCGCGAAGGGCATGCGTCCGCCGTCTTGTTGCGCGCCATCGAGCCGGTGCGCAATGTCGGGGGCCGGACCTGCGGTCCCGGCCTGCTCTGCCGCGCGCTGCACATTGACCGGCGCCTGAACGCGCACGACCTGCTCAGTGACGATTTTTACATCGCCGCGCCAACGAAAGCCGGACCGGTGGTGATTGTGGAGCGCCCGCGCGTGGGGGTGGATTACGCCCGGCATTGGGCGAAGCGGCATTTGCGGTTTTACATCAAAGGCAATCCGTTTGTGTCGCGGCCATAGCGTGCCATGGCGGACCGCGTTGAAGCCTTGACCCTTCTCCGGGCGGCGTTACCCTTGCGAAATGAATTCTTACACGAGTCTTTCCAAAACTTGTGTCACCGTAATGGTTGCCGGCTTCGTCCTCGCGTGCGCCTTCGGTGTCCCGGCGCAAGGCATCCCGTTGCCGGTGATTCCCAACGCGACATTCAACGTCACCGACTACGGCGCGATCGGCGATGGCAAGACGATGAACACCGCCGCCATTCAGAAAACAATTGATGCGGCTTCCGCCGCCGGAGGAGGCATGGTGCTGGTTCCGGCCGGGAAATTTCTGACCAGGCCATTCACGCTTGCCAGCAGCATCAATCTGCATCTCGCCAAGGACGCATTTATTTTGATCAGCGATGAACTGACGAATTACCCGGCCACCGGGGGGAGATATCAGGACAGCATCACTGCCAGCGGCGCCCATGACCTCGAAATCAGTGGAGAGGGAACGATTGACGGCCAGGGCCATGCCTGGTGGACCGCCTTTCGGGCGAGCCGATCCACGACGCGCCGGCCATACCTGATCAAGCTGTTGAACTGCACCCGGGTGCGCGTCCACGGCGTCACCCTGAGCAACTCGCCCATGTTCCATCTGGTGCCGCAGAATTGCATGGACGTGACCATCCAGGGCATCACCATCAAGTCGCCGGCGGATGCCACCAACACCGACGGCATTGACCCTTCCGGATGGAACTACCTGATCGCCGACTGCACGATTGACGTTGGGGACGACAATATTGCCATCAAACCCACCGGCAGCCGCACTCCGGGGAACAAAAATTACACGGTCAAAAATTGCACGTTCATGCACGGGCATGGATGTTCGGTCGGTTCAGGCACCGCCAACGGGATTGAGGATTTGACGGTGAGTGATTGCACTTTCGACCAGACCGACGCCGGCATCCGCATCAAGACGCTGCGCGGGAATGGCGGTTTGCTGCAGAATTGCACGTATGAAAACCTCAAGATGACGGCCGTGAAGAACCCGATTTACATCATTGATTATTATCCGGAACGGAATGCGCCCAAGGACCCGGCAACCGAGCAGCCCGAACCCATCACCGACCGGACGCCCTTCAACAGGAACATCATCATCCGCAACGTGACCGCAACCAATTGCCCGACCGCCGGCACGATCCGGGGCTTGCCGGAAGCGCCCATTACCAGCGTGACGCTTTCGAATGTGAACATTTCGGCCAAAACCGGAATGAAGATTTATTACGCCAGGAAAATCCGGTTTGAGGGGTCGAAGATTGCCGCTGAGAGCGGAAGAACGCTGATGACCTTCGATGCCGAGGTCACGGGACTGGAATAATTCGCAAAAAAAGGCGGGGCCTGGTTTTATCCAGGCCCCGCGTGAAATCTCAAGCGCTATTAGTAGCGATTGCGACCGCCACCGCTGCCGCCGTATTCACGACGACCGCCACCGCCGCCGGCCGGACGCTCTTCGCGCGGCTTGGCGATGTTGACCGTGAGGGCGCGACCGCCCAGTTGCGAGCCGTTGAGCGCCGCAATGGCCTTTTGTGCCTCCTCAGGCGTGCTCATGGTGATGAAACCAAAACCACGGGGACGCCCGGTGGTTCGGTCCATCATCAGGTTGGTTTCCGTGACCGTGCCGTGCGCCGCGAAGGCGTCCTGCAAGTCGTTTTCAGTGGTGTCGAAGGAAAGATTCCCTACAAATAATTTATTACTCATGTGATGTTTAACTGTGAGACTAACCTTGCTTTTGTCAGACTGTTCCCGTTAATCGGATTTCAAATCATCACTGAACTGAAGTTCACCTGAAGATTTACCATGCCATGCAATCGTTAAGCTATCTAACACAGACGGGCAAAGTGTCGCACCTTTCCGGGAAATGGCAAGCGTTATTCGGAAATATCTTTTGGCCAACCATCGCGCCGCCAGCGCCCCCGCACCGGTTTGTATCTCATCGCCATTCCGCTCGCGCTCGTGAATCCGTGGATTCCTTCGCACATTTCAAAAATCGTTCCGCAGCGGGAACCAGTCCGCCTTTGGTCCAGGCGGCGCCAATGACCAGGGACTCGGGCGCGGGTGAAAGGGGAATGAGTTTCAGGCGCGGCCCGGCAAGGCAGGCCGCCGACCCGGACACCAGCGCCACACCGCCGCCGGCTTCGACCGCGGCGATCAGGCTGGTGATACCGTCGTGTTCCTCGGCGACTCGCGGTTTGCTTTGGATGGTCGCGAAGTATTCCGCCAGTAATTCGTGATACTCGGGGTATTCTTTGCGGCTGTAGGCGATCAACGGTTGACGCGCGAGCTCCGCCAGCTTCACGGTTCGACGCCGGGCCAGGGGATGTTTGGGCGCGACGGCCAGGCACAGGGAATCGCGCAGGAGTTCCTCGAAACGCAGCCCGCGCAACATGGCCCGGGTAGGACGCACAAGGAAGGCGATCTGCAGCGCGCCGTCGCGCAGCCGGGCGAGCATCTCCTCGGTGGACAAATCGTGCAGGAGCACGCGCACGTTGGGCGACCCGGCCTGAAAGGCGCGCAGGGTCGGCGGCAGGATCCGCACGGTGAGTGACGGCGCGTAGCCGACGTGGAGTTCGCCGCGCCCGCCCGTGACCACGGCACGCGCTGTTTTCAACGCTTCCTCAACCCGCAGGAGAACGGCGCGCGCTTCGGCTTGAAAGGTTTTCCCCGCTTCGGTCAGACGCACGGATTTGGCGCTGCGTTCCAATAGCAGGAAGCCGAGTTCATCCTCCAGGTCGCGAATCTGCCGGCTCAACGCCGGTTGTGACACGTGCAGTTTCAGCGCGGCGCGCGAAACATTTTCGGCTTCAGCCACGGCCACGAAATAACGGAGATGGCTCAGTTCCATGCGCGGTCAAGCATACTCTTTGGCATGGTGCATGGCTAGATTGGTGCTGTTAAAAGATCGGCCTCTGTCCAAACACGGTCAGTCATGCCGCCATTGCGGGCGTTTCCCCGCCAAGCGATTTGTGAACGCGGCAGCACCTGAATTTGGCAGCCGGAATGCTGACATTGGCCCGTGCCAATCTCCTTTGGCACGGCCACTAGGCCGCCCGCCGGTTAGCGCCATGTGTTATCGTTGACCGGCGGGCATTTTTTGGTTGGAGCCAGCACCAATCTGGATGGGCACCATGCCCTATGGTTATGCTGAGGCAAGAAACTTGGTCTTTCCCACATCCGCCACTGGTGTGGCACAGTCTTTCCATGATGAAAATTCGGAAAGCAAATGAACGCGGCCACGCCGAACACGGCTGGCTGGACACGTACCACACCTTCAGCTTCGCGGATTATTACGACCCACAATGGATGGGCTTCCGCAGCCTGCGCGTCATCAACGACGATCTCGTGATGCCGGGCATGGGTTTCGGAACGCATCCGCACCGCGACATGGAAATCATCACCTACATCCTCAGCGGCGCGCTGGAACACAAGGATTCGATGGGCAACGGCCGAGTGATCCGCGCAGGCGAGGTGCAATACATGGCCGCCGGCACGGGCGTGCAGCACAGCGAATTCAACCCCGCGAACGATGAGGCGGTGCATTTGCTGCAAATCTGGATTCAGCCCGACCGCACGGGCGTGACTCCCCGCTACGGTGAAAAATCGCTCAAGAACGCCGCCACCGGCACGTGGCATCTCGTGACCAGCAAGACGGGCCGTGACGGCTCGATTGCGATTCATCAGGACGCCGACCTCTGGCTTGCGAAGCTGGAAGCGGGGCAAACCGTTTCCCATTCGCTGGCGGGCGGCCGGCACGCATGGATTCACGTTGCCGAAGGCGAAGTAAAATTGAACGGCAAAACCCTCTCCGGCGGCGATGCCGTTGCCGTGAGCGGAAAATCCAACCTTAAACTGGCGGCAGCCAAACCGTCGCAAGTTCTCCTGTTCGACCTCAACTAAAGAAATGAATCACCCATGAACTCCGGCGGAAACTTCAACTCCATCGCTCCCGGCGTCAGCATCGGTCACGTGCATCTCAAAGTGGCCGACCTGGAACGCGCGCTGGGATTTTACTGTGGCGTCCTGGGCTTTGAACTCACGCAGCGCTTCGGGACGCAGGCGGCGTTTGTTTCCTCCGGCGGCTATCATCATCACATCGGCCTGAACACCTGGGAAAGTCGCGGCGGTTCGCCTCCACCGCCTAACGCGACCGGCTTGTATCATCTGGCGATTCTCTATCCCACCCGCGCCCTGCTCGCCGACGCGCTGCGCCGCCTGCTTGCGGCGGGCATCGAGATTGACGGCGCAGCCGATCACGGTGTAAGCGAGGCGATTTATTTGCGCGACCCGGACGGCAACGGCGTGGAGCTTTACCGGGACCGCCCGAAGGAACAATGGCCGCGCACGCCGGACGGCGGCCTGGCGATGTTCACACACCCTCTGGATTTGGAAAAACTGCTCACGGAGCTGCCGAACGGTGCCAGCCGCACCACTCCCGCAGATACTGACGCAGCAAGTTTTGCGAAAACTCCGCTATCTCCACCCGCTGCGGCCAAACAGTCCGTTGAAAAAGTAGCCGCCGACGTGAGTCGGCGCTAATCTTCCTTCGATTTTCATGGGGAATTTGCGCCGACTCATGTCGGCGGCTACGAGAGGAAGATTTTTTGGGCTGCTACAGATCATCATGTTTCGGAGGCGGAATCGCTGGAATCGAAGGCGCGTCCGACACAAAGATAAAGCCATCCTGAATCTTGACGTCATGCACCGCCTGCCGCACCCCGAGCTCCAGGGGCATGTTACCGGTCGCAATGTCGAATTTCCAGCCGTGCCATGGACACACGACGCGCAGCACCCCGTCGGCTCCGCGTTCGACGTTTCCTTCGGCCAGCGGGCCGCCCTCGTGGGGGCATGTGCCGCAGAGCGCGGTGATTTTTCCTCCGTAATGAAACAGGGCGACATTCTGCCCCGCGACCGTCACGGCCTTTTGCGTTCCTTCCGGAAGTTCGGAAACGGCAATGGTCTTCGTGTAGTTCATGATGTTGTTGTTTGCGGGCGGTGCATCACGCTATCGCGTAAAGCTCTGCCCCCTTTTCCACAAATTCGCGCGCTTTTTGTTCCATCCCGGCTTTCAGTGCCTGTGCCCCAGCCGCGCGCTGTTCCTGCTCTGGCGTCACCGGTCAAATTTCGCCGGCCTCTTAAAGCCGTAATTACGAAATCTCAGGAAAAATCCTGCTCGCAATCAAGCTTGGTATTGTTCGTCGCTGACCTTTTCCATCCAGTCAACCACCTTGCCGTCGAGTGCTTCTTGAATGGCGATGTGCATCATGGCCGTTTTCGGCGCGGCACGGTGCCAATGTTTCTCGCCCGGCGGAAACCAGATTACGTCACCCGGCCGGATTTCTTCGATCGGGCCGCCCCAGCGCTGCACGCGTCCGCAGCCAGCGGTCACGATCAGTGTCTGCCCCAGCGGATGGGTGTGCCACGCTGTCCGGGCACCGGGCTCGAACGTGACGATTGCGCCGGTAACACGTGCGGGATCACTTCCCTTAAACGGCGAGTCAATGCGCACCGTGCCGGTAAACCAGTCGGCTGGTCCTTTGTTGGAAGGCTGTGAGCCACTTCGTTTGATTTCCATATTTTATTCCTTTTCTCCTAACTGTTTTTTTAACCACGGATGAACACAGATGGACACGGATGAAAAACCGTTGGCACTCATTTGTTCAGTGAACCAAATAGTTTTGCATTTATTTTCGGAATTCCAAATCCGTGTTCATCCGTGTCTATCCGTGGTTAAAGCTGTTGTTTGCCAATCGCTCAGCGGCCGGTCATCTGCTCCAGCTTTTCCGGATACCGGGCACCATGCACCGTGATCTTCGCGGCGGCGCTTTCGATGTCACGAAGGTCGTCCGGCGTCAGCTCGACTGCAACCGCCTCGATGTTCTCGTCCAGACGATGCAGCTTCGTGGTGCCCGGAATTGGAACAATCCACGGCTTCCGGGCCAGCAACCATGCCAGCGCGATTTGAGCAACGGTTGCCTTCTTCCGTTTTCCGATTTTGCCGAGCAGGTCAATCAATGCCTGATTCGCCTTGAGCGCCTCCGGCGTGAAACGCGGCAGCGTGCTGCGGAAGTCGGAGTTGTCGAAGGTCGTTTGGGCATCCATTTTGCCCGTGAGGAAGCCCTTGCCCAGCGGGCTGTAAGTAACGAAGCCGATGCCGAGTTCTTCGAGAGTCGGTATCACTTCCTTCTCCGGCGTTCTTGTCCACAGCGAATATTCGCTTTGAAGTGCAGTCAGCGGCTGGACTTTGTGCGCGCGTCGAATTGTCTTCACTCCGGCTTCCGAAAGGCCGAAGTGCTTCACCTTGCCAGCCTGAATCAGCTCCTTCACCGCGCCCGCCACATCTTCGATGGGCACGTTCTCGTCAACGCGGTGTTGATAAAACAAATCAATGGCATCCACCTTGAGCCGCTTGAGCGAGGCCTCGGCGACCTGTTTGATGTGCTCGGGCCGGCTGTTCAAGCCCGGCGCACCTTTCACCCCGCGGGGATCAGTTTTGAGGTCGAACCCGAACTTCGTTGCAATCACCACTCGTCCGCGAAACGGAGCGAGAGCTTCGCCCACAAGTTCTTCGTTTGTGTATGGGCCATAGACTTCAGCGGTATCAAAGAACGTGACCCCGCGTTCCACGGCTGCCCGAAGCAGAGACGTCATCTCCTTTTTGTCTTTGGGCGGGCCGTAGGAAAAGCTCATTCCCATGCAGCCCAGCCCGACCGCCGAAACTTCCAGATTGCTGTTTCCAAGTTTGCGCTTTTGCATAATTGAATCCTTTCTTTGAGTTAAAGTTCGGCGCCAATCTACTCCTCCTGGACTCGGCTGTCGCGCGCGCTCTTGCCGAACCTGTCGCGATATTGCTCGAAATTGCGGACCGGATGAGTTGAACCGCTGATGGCATACGAAACAGGCTCGCCTCTGCCGACTCGTTTTGATGCCGCCAAGAAAAACCTGCCTGCGGATGGCTCGCTGAATGGCCATTCTTCCTCGGTCAGTGTGTAAATGTAGACGGAATAAGCACTTCCAAGCAGTCAAGGCAATGAGTTTCCCACCAAAACATTTTCTTGACATAAAAAGATATTTAGACAATTATCTAAATATACTTATGGACCAGTTGTTCAGAGCGCTCGACGATGCCACTCGGCGCGGCATCTTGGATCTCCTCCGGAAAGGCGACTTGGCCGCCGGCGAGATCGCCGACCGGTTCCGCATTAGCAAACCGAGCATTTCGCACCATCTGGATCTGCTGAAGCAAGCGGACTTGGTGTTGGCGGAAAAGCGCGGGCAGTATGTCATCTATTCGCTGAACACCAGCGTGCTGGATGAATGCTTGGCCTGGCTGCTGGAATTAAAAAAAAAGAAGGGAGCATCACATGAAAACGCTGAGAAAAGAATGGCTACAATTGTTGATCCTCGCCGTCCCGTTCTGCGCCGTCGCCCTGCTTTGGGATAAGTTGCCCGGGCAAATGCCGATGCAGTGGGACGCCAACTTGCATCCAGTGTATTACGAACCCAAAATGCTGGCTGCGCTGGTGCTGCCGTGCACCAATGTTGCCATTGCGGTGCTGATGATGGTTTTGCCGCGCATTGATCCACGATTCGCGAGCTATGACGCAGAAACCAAGGCCAGCCTCTGGCACACGTTTTCCGTCATACGGCGGACGACCACTTTGTTCCTCTCCATCGTTGCGGTCATGGTATTGCTGATGTCGTTTCATCCGGCTTTTCCGCTCACCCCTATTCTCGTTGTCGGACTAGCCGTCCTCTTAATGATCTATGGTAACCTGCTTACCAAGCTTCGCCCGAACTGGTTCTTCGGCATCCGGACGCCTTGGACAATGGAATCGCGTGATGTCTGGGTGAAGACTCACCGGTTGGGCGGCAGATTGATGATTGGCGGCGGCTTCTGTTTTCTAGTATTGCTGGCACCACCGATACAACCCTACGGCGTCTGGGTTGTGCTGGCCGTCGCGGCTTTCATGGCTATCGTGCCGGTCATTTACTCCTACATCGTGTGCGCTCGGTTACGGCGGGGATAAGAGACGGGCGAGTATTCGAGCGGTAGCTATAGGATTTACTGTATGCAGTTAATAGAGATTAAAATGAAGCCTTTGATCTTTGCTCTCTGGGTTGTGTTTGTGTGCGGCGGTCTGAACGCGCAAACGAATGCCTGGCAGCCTTCGCCGGGACACACGCAAGTGCCGATATGGCCGGGGGCGGTGCCTGATGCGCAGCCTGTCCCGGGGCCGGAGTATGTTACGAACGTGCCGCCGACTACCGGCGTGCCGTGGGTTGCGGCATGCAACGTCTCGCAGCCTACGATGACGGTCTATTCGCCAAAGGGAACGAATACGGGTGTTGCGGTAGTCGTGTTTCCTGGTGGAGGCTACAATTGTCTGGCAATTGATATTGAAGGCACGGAGATTTGTGATTGGCTGACGTCCCGAGGCATCACGGCTGTGCTCTTGAAATACCGCGTGCCACTCAAGAAAGTGGGGCCATATTGGGAATCACCGCTGGCGTTGGAAGATGCGCAGCGGACGGTGGGGCTGGTGCGCTTTCACGCCGCCGGGTGGCATATTGATCCGCACAAGATTGGAGTGATCGGGTTTTCGGCGGGCGGACATATGGTGGCGGCGACGAGCACGCATTTTGACAAGCGTTCGTATCCGGCGGTGGATGCGGCGGACAAGGAAAGCTGCCGCCCGGATTTTGCGATAGCTTGTTATCCGGGACATCTGCACCACGGTGAAGATTTAAAATTGAATCCGAATGTTCCGGTTACGAGCAATACGCCACCGACATTTATAATACAGGCGGAGGATGATCATGTGGATGGTATCGAACAGTCGCTGGTTTATTACATCGGGCTGAAGAACGCCGGGGTTCCCGTGGAGATGCATTTGTATGCGCAGGGCGGGCATGGGTTTGGGCTGCGGCGCACGAAGTTTCCGGTGACGGAATGGCCCCGGTTGGTGGAGACGTGGCTGGGGACGATCGGGATGATTCCGAAGTGATTCGTATCCTTTCGTGCGGTTTCACTAACTCCTTCCTGATGCAACGCAGGCGGATAGGAAAGATTTTTAGTTTGGGCAGAGCGGCAGCTCTGCCCTACCAAAACCTAATCACGGTAGGGCGGCGCTGCCGCACCGCCCATAGCCACTACGCCTTCGCGTAAACCTCCGCGCTTTTTTCCACAAATCAACTTTTGGGCGGCCACTCCACGCCGGACAGCTCCTTCGGAAGTTGGGTGGGATCGACTGGATAAATGAGCGAGAGGTCCATCTGCGATTTTGAGCCTTGCAGGAATTCCAGTTCCTCCGGCGCGCCGATGATGAGCCAGAGCACCTCGGCGTCGGTGTCGTTGAACACCTGGCGCAACTGGTCCGGCCCGACCAGCACGCCGCCGTAGCGCGGCACGGTCTACAACTCCGCCAACCACACAATTATGCACCTATCGCCAGTGTGGAGTTCGAAAGCACATCGAACGTGTCTATCCGCGTATTCTTGATGAGGTTCATGACTGCCCCCAGTCGGTCCGGTTGGTCGAAGTCCACGGCGGATTGAATGCCGGCAGGGCGGAACCAGCGGGTTTGCAGGAAGGCACCAAGCATTTCCGCGCCGCTCTCGATGTGTAGTTCTCCTTCGGCGTCCGGTCGGGGGCGGGAGGCTAACTCGGCGGCGCGGGGATAGAGTGTCTTGAGGAGATCGCGGATCTCGGATTCCTGTGGAGAGGCGGACAATGTCTGAATGACCCGTGCCACATAGAGCGCGAAGCGGGCGCTTTGAGAACTGGGGGCTTCGACTGTTTCACCAGTATCCCTTGGCAGACCGAGAACGATACGAGCACGCTCATCGCCAAGTTGAATACCAATCCAGCCGCCACGTCCGTAGTGGCGGATTTGCTCTTCAAAATAGACCAGCGCCCTTTGCGCATCGCCGCTTGCGAGAAAGACGAGGCCGCGTGTCTCCACGAAGGCGGCAAGCAGGTCGTCGTCGATTTTGTCTTCGGGCACTTTGAGCAGTGCGGTCGCGTGGGCACAAAGCGATGACCTCTGGGTCGCGTCTTCGGCGCGCTCGGCTTGCCAGAGAGTGATCATCGCCCGTCCCAGTCGCTCGGCGACGCTCATTTCCACTATCGCACGGCCGTGCTGTGCTCGGCGGGCTTGCGGCTGTCGGTCCCCCGTCTCTCGTCTAAACGTAATAGACGGATCGGTTGTCGCCCGTTCCCACTGGTCATCAAAAACCTGCAAACGACTTCTCGCGTCTTGATTTCCTTCATCAACCAACTCCTGTAGAATGCGTTTGGCTTCGTCTCGGAGGTCAACGTTGCGAGTTCTGGCGCTGCGGATAGACAAAGCGCGAGCCAAGCCACCCCTTGCATACCGGTCACATTCGTCGATTTCCAATGCCTTGCGATAAATGCGCTCCGCTTCGTTCGCATTGCCCATATCAATCAGTAAATCCGCCAACGCAATTCGGTTGAATATATCATTTGGAAAATCCCGGCAGGCTTGCTCATAGACCTCGCGAGCATCGTCAAATCGTTCTAATGCCCGCAACGTCTCAGCCAATCCGGTTCGGCACATCACTCTATCAGGAAAATCCCGGCAGGCTTGCTCATAGACCTCGCGAGCATCCTCAAACTGCTCCATAGCTCGCAGCGTTTCGGCCAATCCGTTTCGGCATACAGAATTGCTTGGGAAATGGCCGACGGCTTCCCGGAGCACTCCCTCGGAAGCAGTTAGATCTCCATTCTCGCGTAGAATGCGACCAAGTTCGGATCTGATGAATGGATCCCACGCGAAGCGGTGTCGTGCTTTCCAAAGGGCATTGATCGCATCACCCTCACGATGCGCGGCACAGAGCACAATAGCGTATGAATTCCAATTGTGCGGATTCCACGGAGCCCAATACAAGGCTTCTTCCATGAGGCCGACCGCCAATCCCGCACGGCTGCGGTCAGCTTTGATGAGATTCGTCGAAAGGTTATTGAAAGCTAAGTTGATCTGTTCTGCGTCACCAGAGCTTTCAGCATAGGCACGTTGTTGGTCAAGGAACGCCTCAAACTCGGGCGTATCGCACAGTGTTGGGTCGTTCCGAACTCGTCTCACCCAGTCTTTTGAAACTTGAACTGGGACTGGCGAAGATCTTCGCATAGGAGCGTGAGACTCATCCGTCGGTGGACGCCAGCGTGGAATTCCCGGCAACAGAGCCGTAAGCCAGTCCCGAGCATTTGATTGCTCCTGATAATGCGGCAGCAGCGGTGCAAGGTGTTCGACCCAGTAGTTCTCGTTCCGCCGGTAGGTGGCGAACAGACTGCGCATGGTTTGCTTCCATTTGGCCTGACCGGTTCCCGGTTTGTCCGCGAGTTCTATCAATGCTTGAAGCAGTCCCTCCGGGACACCTGAAGATTCACGATTGTCTTGCTCTGGCATTTTGCGGAAGCCGAGGATGCCGATGCCAAGAAACGGCCGCCCGGCCAACTCCTCGCCGAGGATGAGTCGCCGCCAGAGCGATGAGAATCGGTGGTCGTCCTGTGCGCGGGCGAGTGCGATGAGGTAAGCGCCTTCCGGGTCGCGGTCCGATCCTTCGTAGAAGCCATGCAGCCAAAGGCGGAGGCGTTTGTGCTGGCGACGAAGAATCTCGCCCGTCTTCGGAAGTTCCATCGCCGCGATGCCGCGGAAGTATTCCTCAAGGACGGAAACCCAGCGGTGGAGTGAAGTATTCTCCGGCACAGGACCGAGGATGTGCTTTTCCAGCCAGCCCGCCGCAGTGGTGTCGAGGGCGGCATCGCTGGGTTCGAAAAGAACATCGAGGATTTCGCCGAGCGAGAGCTGACTGGCCCCGCCCAAGGGAACGACTCCGCGCACGAGCCGGTCGAGGGCCGTGCCGGGGTCACGCGCGAAATCCTCGCGCCAGCGTTGGAGAGCTTCGTTCATGGTTACGGCACGTCAGCACGATACTGCAAATCCTGCTCCAGCAAATCGAAATGTCGCTGCCGGAAAGTCGCGAGTTGGGTGTCGGTGACCTCGTCGGTGATTTCGCCGACCATGGCAAAGTCGTCCAAGGTGTAGTCGAGGCGGAAGTGCAGGAGTTCCGATTTGAAGTCCATGCCGCCATCCGCAGCCAGATTGACGGTGACGCCGAATCCAAACGGATTGCTGGAAGCGGCACCTTTCGGGAATGGGAAGAAGGCAGCACCGGGGCCGGAAGCTCCACCGGCTTCAAGCACGGTTGGAACCGCCGCCCATGCGGCGATTCTGGCTTTCCGCGCCGCACGTTCGACGCGGGAGAGATTGTAGCGGCAAAGAACCACCGGCAGAGGCTTCGAAGCTGAACCAGCGAAGTGGGAAAGACCGAGCACGTTGCGCAATTGCGTCGCCCAGTTAGAAGCTGCCAGCAATTGCTCTACTTCGTCGAACGGTGCCGCGAATGCCGGGCGGGCGTCGCGTCGTCTATTCAGTTCGTCCAGCCATTCGGCCAATCGGTCGCGCTGGTCGTCGCTGAAGGTGCCGGCTTGGCCGGGTTGTCTTGAGCGAATGAGATTGCGAAGTTCGACAGCGAGGTCGGACGGAGTATCAAAACCCACCGGGCAACATTTGTGCAGTCCCACGATTGATTCGAGTCTCACGACATCCTGATGGGACTCGATGGTTAAATGATTGTCCTGATTTTCAGCAGCGAAGGTGGAGACACCAGGCGCGCGGCGCAGTGGAAGTGCCACTTTCTCGCTGTAGTGGTTACCGAATGTCTCCCACCACGACGGAATGTCCCATCCCGTCGGAGCCGAACCGGGCTTTTCCGTCAGGAAGGTTTGCTCACGAGGCGCAGGCAACCGCTCTTCAAGCAGGAAATTCACAGCGGGCGCGGATTCCGCAACGACCGCTGTGCGTGCGGTAGTGCGAAGGAACCCGCCGAAAGCTGCGTCACTCTGAAAAGCCATAATCTGGTTTAGTCTATTTGAGCTAGGCCAACCTTCGCAAGGTTGTTATTTGGCAAGCAGGACAACCGTTCAACTTACGCCTTCGCGTAAACCTCCGCGCCCTCAAAGCGCTGCGCGCTGGTTGATTGTCGTTGGTTGAGAGTTGAGAGATTTATCACGCTTTCGTGTAGATTTCTGCGCCCTTTTCCACAAATTCACGAGCTTTTTGTTCCATCCCGGCTTTCAGCGCCCGTTCCTCAGCCAAACCCTGTTCCGCAGCATACTTCCTGACATCTTCGGTGATTTTCATCGAGCAAAAGTGAGGCCCACACATTGAACAAAAATGAGCCGACTTTGCGCCGTCCTGCGGCAGCGTTTCGTCGTGGAACTCGCGCGCGGTCACGGGGTCGAGGCTGAGGTTGAATTGATCTTCCCAGCGGAACTCGAAGCGGGCCTTGCTCAACGCGTTGTCGCGGTATTGCGCGCCGGGATGGCCCTTGGCCAAATCGGCGGCGTGCGCGGCGATTTTGTAAGCAATGACGCCGTCTTTCACGTCTTTCTTGTCCGGCAGGCCGAGGTGTTCCTTGGGCGTGACGTAGCAGAGCAGCGCGCAGCCGTACCAGCCAATCATCGCCGCGCCGATGCCGCTGGTGAAATGATCGTAGCCGGGCGCGATGTCGGTCGTGAGCGGCCCGAGGGTGTAGAATGGCGCTTCGTGGCACCACTCGAGCTGCTTGTGCATGTTTTCCTCGATCAGATGCATCGGAATGTGGCCCGGGCCTTCGTTCATCACCTGCACACCGTGTTTCCAGGCGCGCTCGGTGAGTTCGCCCTGCACCTTGAGTTCGGCAAATTGCGCCTCATCGTTGGCGTCGGCAATCGAGCCGGGCCGCAGGCCGTCGCCGATGCTGAAGCTCACGTCGTAGGCGGCCATGATTTCGCAGATTTCGTCCCAATGCGTGTAGGTGAAATTTTCCTGGTGATGCGCGAGACACCACTTGGCCAGAATGCTGCCGCCGCGGCTGACGATGCCGGTCATGCGACGCGCGGTCATGGGGATGAAGCGCAGCAATACGCCGGCGTGGACGGTGAAATAATCCACGCCCTGTTCGGCCTGTTCAATGAGGGTGTCGCGGTAAATTTCCCAGGTAAGGTCCTCGGCCTTGCCGCCGACTTTTTCCAGCGCCTGATAAATCGGCACGGTGCCGATGGGCACGGGCGAGTTGCGCAGAATCCATTCGCGCGTAGCGTGGATGTTCTTGCCGGTACTCAGGTCCATGACGGTGTCCGCGCCCCACTTGGTGGCCCAGCGCATTTTCTCGACCTCCTCCTCGATGCTCGAAGCCACGGCGGAATTGCCAATGTTGGCGTTGATCTTCACGAGGAAGTTGCGGCCAATGATCATCGGCTCGAGTTCGGGATGATTGATGTTGGCCGGGATGATGGCCCTGCCCGCCGCCACCTCGCTTCGGACGAACTCTGGTGTTATCTCGGATGGAATTTTCTGCGGGAAACGGGAAAAGACCGATGGAGTGGTGGAGTGATGGAGTGATGACGAACCGGCGTGCTGTTTTCCCAAATCGTTTCGGACACTGTCGCCGGAAAGATCGCCGATTCGAGACGAATCGGCGGACAGGCGGGACGCCTGTGCTACCCTCAGGTTTTCGCGGATAGCGATGAATTCCATTTCCGGCGTGATGATGCCGGCACGGGCGTAGGCAAGCTGGGTGACGACTTTGCCGGGTTTGGCGCGCAGCGGCTTGCGACCGATTGTGGACTGTGGACTGTGGACTGTGGACTGTGGACTTTTGGCCTCACATTCCTCGACGTCACCACGTTTCAAGATCCAGTCGCGGCGCAGGGCTGGCAGGCCCTCTTCCACCGTGCCCTTAAATTCCGGATCGCCCCAGGGGCCGGCGCAGTCATAGACGCGGACCGGCTCGTTTGCCTCAAACGTGTCGAGTGTCGAGTGTCGAGTGTCGAGAGCGGCGGTTTTTTCCCCTCGACCCTCGTCTTTCGTCCCTCGACTCAAAACCTTCGTTGGCGTGAGTTCGATTTCGCGCATGGGCACGCGGACGTCCGGGTGAATTTTGCCGGTAACGTAAACGCGTTTGCTGCCGGGCAGTTGTTCGTAACTATGAGGGGAGGATTCGACGGCGCGAGACGCACCGTCGGACAGGCGAGACGCCTGTGCTCCCCGTGCGGGTTCGAACGACTCTTTGGTTGCAATCATAAAATAGTTGATAGTCTTTGGTTGAGAGTTGAGAGCGGCTCCCGGCTGATTCAGGAAAGGCTTTGGAGGAAGGTGGCCCCGGTGGCCCTCCGCAAGGAGCTTCCTACGCCAGCATTATCTGGATCAGGTTCCTGGGTCGGCGGCGCTCCCGCGTCGCCCTCTCAGCCTTTGTCCCGCACTGCGGGACCGGTTGGCTCCCCGAATAGATGAAAAGCTAGGCTGGTTCGCGCACAGCGTCAAGCCGGCGGAACTGGTTTTCCGTGCCGTTTCAAAACTCCCAGTGCAAACGCGCAGCGAAAAGCGAGACCGATCCGCGGTCAGTCAGAGTTGAAAGCCAGGCCGGTGATAAACGGCAATCCCCAAAAGTGACAAAGTGTGGTTGACAAAAATCACGCTGCCATATACCCCTACCCCCCATATCCGTCAGGTGCCTATTTTAGGAGTGGCGCACCGGGCGGAAAATGCTAAAGGTTTTAACATGAAAGTGAAATCGGTTCGTCCCGGACTGGAAAAACGGGCACTGGTCGTCCGCCTGCGAAAAATCAAAGGCCAGATTGAGGGCATTGAAAAAATGGTGGAAGCCGACACCGATTGCTCGGATGTGCTGATGCAGGTTGTCTCGGCGCGCCAGGCGCTGAAATCATTCAGCGAAAAAGTTCTCGAGTCCCACATGCGCGCGTGCATCGAAGGCGCCGCGACCCCGTCCGAAGGCCGCCACAGCCTGCGCTCACTGCTCACGGTTTTGGAAAGATACGCCATCTAAAAAATTATGCCGGTCGAGAAAAATTCCAATGGCCAGCGCACTGCCGATCTGGTGCGCGATGCGGCGACCCAGGAAACCGCCGAAATCCTCCAACGACTTAACACCTCGCCGACCGGCTTGACCGAAGAAGAAGCGGCGGAGCGACTGGAAGTGTTCGGCCCCAACGAGGTCGCCCAGGAAAAGAAACACGACTGGCTGTGGCGGCTTTGGGTGGCCGTGCGCAATCCACTGGTGATCCTGCTGATGATCCTGGCCATTCTGACCTTTGCCACGGCGGAAACATCCAGTGACGACATCGGCGGCGTGGTGATGCTGGTGATGGTGGTATTGGGGGTGTCGCTGCGCTTTGTGCAGGAGACGAAGGCCGACAATGCGGCGGCCAAACTCAAGGCGATGATCAAGGTCACCGCCACTGTCGTCCGCAACGGACAAGCAAGGGAAATTCCGCTCAAGGAACTCGTTCCGGGCGACGTGGTGAAATTGTCCGCCGGCGACATGATTCCCGGCGATGTCCGCCTCCTTTCCGCCAAAGACCTGTTCATCATCCAGGCCACGCTGACTGGTGAGTCCATGCCGGTGGAGAAAACCGACGTTACCGATTCACGCCCGAACGTTTCCTCCATCGAACACACGAACATTTGCTTTCTCGGCACGAGTGTGGAAAGCGGTTCGGCCACCGGCGTCATCATTGCCACCGGCGCGCAGACGTATTTTGGGAAGGTGGCCAGCAGCCTGGCCGGTCAGCAGGTGGACACGGCGTTTGAGCGCGGTATAAAGAAGTTCACCTGGCTGATGATTCGTTTCATGGCGGTAATGGTCCCGTTGGTCTTCGTCATTAACGGCCTGACCAAGCACGATTGGAAAGAGGCGTTTTTCTTCTCGCTGGCGGTGGCGGTCGGCCTGACGCCGGAAATGCTGCCGATGATCGTCTCGGTGTGCCTGTCGAAAGGCGCACTGGCCATGTCGAAGAAGAAGGTCATCGTCAAGCGGCTGAATTCCATCCAGAACTTCGGCGCCATGGACGTGTTATGCACCGACAAGACCGGCACGCTGACGATTGATCACGTCATCCTCGAAATCCATTGCGACGTCTTCAAAAACGAAAGCGAGGCGGTACTGCGCGACGCCTACCTCATCAGCCACTTCCAGACCGGGCTGAAAAACGTTCTCGACCGGGCGGTGCTGCGTTACAAGGAATTGCACAAGGAACTTGGCATTGACCGATACAAAATGGTGGACGAAATCCCGTTTGATTTCTCGCGGCGCATGATGTCGGTGGCTGTTGAAGGACCGGACGGCGAACGGCAACTGCTGACCAAGGGTGCGCCGGAAGCGGTGTTTGCCAAATGCACACATTTTGAGAGCGAGGGTGAGATTTTTCCGATGGAGCCGATTCTGGCCGGCGACCTGGTCCAGCAGGTTGATGAATTGAGCGAAGACGGTTTTCGCGTACTGGCGGTCGCCACGAAGAAACTCGGCCAACAAACCACTTTTTCCAAGGCTGATGAGGGTGATTTGATTTTGACCGGGTACCTCGCGTTCCTCGATCCCCCCAAGGATACCGCGTCCAAGGCCATCGAGGCTTTGCGGCAGCATGGCGTCACGGTCAAGGTGTTGACCGGCGACAACGACCTGGTCACGCGCAAGGTTTGCAGCGAAGTTGGCATTCACGCGGAAAAAATCCTGATCGGCAGCCAGGTCGAGACGATGTCCGACCCGCAACTGGCCGAGGCGGTGGAAACCATGGACGTGTTTGCGCGCCTTTCACCGGCGCACAAGAAGCGCGTGGTACAGGCGCTTCAGAAAAAAGGCCACGTGGTCGGTTTCATGGGCGACGGCATCAATGACGCCCCCGCGCTCCGCGCCGCCGACGTGGGCATTTCCGTGGACAACGCGGTGGACATCGCCAAGGAATCCGCCGACGTGATCCTGCTGGAAAAAAATCTGATGGTGCTGGAGGAAGGCGTGCTCGAAGGCCGGAAGGTGTTTGTGAACATCCTCAAATACATCCGCATGGGCGCCAGTTCGAATTTCGGCAACATGTTCAGCGTCATCGGTGCCAGCGCCTGGCTGCCCTACGTGCCGATGGCTCCCATCCAGATCCTGACCAACAACCTGCTTTACGATTTCTCGCAGGTGCCGATTCCCACCGACAATGTCGGCCCGCAACAAACAGCCAAGCCCCGGCCCTGGAACGTGGGCGAGATCGCCAGGTTTATTGTTTTCATCGGCCCCATCAGCTCCATTTTTGATTACACAACCTATGCCGTGATGTGGTTTGTGTTCAAATGCAACCAGTTGGGATTGGTGCCGCCGCCGGAACTGGCCGCGCGTTTCGCCAACGCTCCCGACAATGACCACACTTACGCCGCCGCGCTGTTCCACACCGGCTGGTTTGTCGAGTCCCTGATGACCCAGACGCTCATCATCCACGTCATCCGCACGAACCTGATTCCATTCATCCAGTCGCGCTCAAGCTGGCAGCTTTCGATGACGACGATTCTCATCATGGTTATCGGCGCGGTATTGCCGTATTCACCGCTGGCGGCCCCACTGGGGTTTGTTCCTTTGCCGCCGCTTTTCTGGCTGATCCTGCTGGCGACGTTGTTGTGTTACGTCGCCCTGACGCAGGTCATCAAGACGTGGCTGGTCCGCAAGTCGTGGGTTTGATGCAACTCATTGAAAAATAAAGCCGTTCCGCATCGCACGGAACGGCGCTTTTTTGGCTTGCGCGGCCTAGCTGTTTCCGCCCAGGCCCTTAGCCGGAACGATTCAGTT
>PLAY01000110.1 GCA_003134375.1 Limisphaerales bacterium
TTTACGGATAAGCTCTTAGTGTTTTACGCCCGCCCTCACCTTTTATCCTCTCCCTCAGGAGAGGAAATAGCTGCTGGCCGGTTCTGGTTGTGCGGATGATTGTCCGGCCAATCCAGTCGCGCGAATTTTCAAGGAGACGGCGGACGATTCTCCTTCTCCGCGGGGAGAAGGCCGGGTTGAGGGAGGGAGTATCGTCCTTCGACAGCATCAGGATGAAATGATTTCTAATTCGAATCTCGAGTGATGCCGTTTGCATTGAAACAGTTTCACATGTCCAAATGTTTTAGGACGACGATTAAGTTCTGCAATTACCCGATTTTTATAGGCCTTTTTGATCCTACAGCCAAAGATGATTTCCCGAATATCATTTCCGTTGATATCTAAAAAGAAATGACGCTTCTCTTTTTCGTCAGGCGGTGAATGGATCAAATCAGTCAGTCGAAACACCTGCCGAAACTCCTGTTCATATAGCCAGTCACGGCTCTTGATGAAAATGGTATCCATTACTTGTCTAAACCATTCAGGATTTGACGGGGCAAGCCAGGGGTCAACGCCTCGCCGGAATTCATGATATCTGACTTTTCCAAAAGGTCCCCGCGAAGCATTCCCTATCCTTGGCAGGTCAAGGCCAATAGCGATGCCCCTATGATGGTCTGCATAATGCGACCACATTGGAATGCTATTCGGAATTTTCGAAACGCATAAGATTCCAAGCTTTTCACTAGCCTCATCCACTGACTTCATGTCCTGCTTCACCAACTCCGGCAACATCAACTTTTTAAACTCTTTGAATTTAAGCGGAATTATTGTTGGAAGCTCTGCAATAAACCGCTCAAACGTGTGAGGATATCCGTCCTTCTTCATGTCCTCAAAAACTCCCCGGAAATGATCTGGTTCTGTTTTAGCTCTATTGACCATATCATCAACCGTAATCGTAAATTTTGAACGCGGGGTTAGTTCAAAAGGGTCGTTAAATTCATTGGGAGGAGTAATTTTCAGTCTTAAATCTTCTATGACTTTGATCCCTAATTTCCCGAAATATTTGTAAAAAACCATGCTGCCATTGTAGCATGAAGGTGGTGTGTGTTCCAAGATTTAGCCCCGTTGTTTAGTATCATTTTATCCGTGTCCATCTGTGGCTGCCGGTCTGGTCCGCAAAACCAGCAGGGCGCCGAGGAAAAACAAAACGGCGCTGTAGCCAAACGCCACTCTCGTTCCCGCCGCCGTCCACAACACGCCGACGATGATGCTCGACAGGAAATCGCCGACGCCGTTCACGGTGGCCAGCACGCCAAACGCCATGCCGTGCTGTTCCTCGCCCACCAGTTCGGCGCAGAACGAGTCTTCCAGCGTTTCCCCAATCGCCACATGCATGCCGCTGAGAATAAAAATAATGGCAAGCAGCCCAATCGTCATCGGCGCGGCCACAATCAAAACAGCCATCACCGCCGCCAGCGCGTAGCCGGATGCGAGCACGAATTGTTTTTTGAAACGGTCCGCGAGCCAGCCCGCCACACAGGCGAACCCGGCGTAATAAAAGTTTCGCAACACGTAAAACCCAACCGCGATGCTGGCGGCCATGGGCGCGCCCAGCGCCGGCGTGAGTTTTTGCGTCGCCAGCAGGATCAACAGCGTGGGGGCGAAGTCGCCTGCGCCGAAAATTCCGACGGCGACGAGAAATTTCCGGTAAGGCCGCGGCAGCAAACGCAGCCGTTCGCCGAACGAGACGTGCGACACGGGTTGGCGCTCTTTTTCCCGGACGAAAAACGCGATCACTCCGGCGGCGCAAACGCCGGGAATGAGCGTCAGCAGGAAAACGTGACGGTAATTGTGCTTCAAAGCGGCAAGCAACACCAAGGCTGTGGCCGGGCCAACAATCGCGCCGACGGTGTCCATCATCCGCTCGAAACCAAAGGCGCGGCCGTAGGTTTCCTTCGTGACGGCGGCGGCGAGCAGAGCCTTGCGCACGGGCGTGCGGACGCCGCGTCCGAGCCAGGCGCATGACCGCGAAATCAAAATGTGCCACGCCGCTGTTGCCAGTCCGAACGACGCCGTACCGAGCGCGGTGACGAGATAGCCAGCGACGGCGATGGGTTTGCGGCGTTGCAATTTGTCCGTGTAAAAACCGGACGCCATCTTGGCGAAGCTGGACAGGCCGTCGGCGACGCCTTCAATCACGCCGAGCCACGCCGCCGCCGCACCCATGGAGGCGAGGAACGCGGGCAGGACGGTGGTGGCGATTTCGTGCGACCAATCGCTGAGCAGCGACGCCAGCCCGATGCCGAGCACGGTGCGGTTGAGCCAGCGTGGCGTCTGTTTTTCTGTCGCCGGAGCGTTCATAAATCAATTGAACAACAAAGAAACCAAGCAACAAAGAAAAACCGGTTCTTCAGCGTTTGCGGTGGGATTGGTTTTTACATCCGCCCTCAACCTGACCTTCTCCCCCAGGAGAAGGAACAGCAATCGCACGTTTCAGGTTTTGTGAATGACCGTCCGGCAAATCCCATCGCAGGTCTCTCAAGAGGGACGGCGAACGATTCTCCCTCTCCATGGGGGCGAGGGCCGGGGCGAGGGCGAGCGTATTCACTGTCGAAACGAACGGGCAATTGAATGAAAAAAATCCGGACCGAAGGTGAATTGCCAGGCGATGTAGGCCTGAAAATCAGTCGGGCCGTCAATCGAACGGCCGGCAGAGAAGAGCAGATGCTGATGTTCGGAGAAATCAATGACGGTTCCCACATTGAACGCGGTATCGTCCCGGCCACCGGTTTGCATGGCGGTGCGGTGGTAAATTTCGCCGCCGACCAGAACGTTGTCCCGGACCTGGCACTGGAGCACCGCGCCGCCAAAGCCCCAGTTTTGATTTCCCGTGCCTGGATTGATGCCGTAGCCACCGCCGCCGTAAATCGTCCAGTCGCCGAAACTTTTCTGGAGCCACAGCGGCAGGAACGCCTGCCATTGTCCGCTGCCCAGACCGCGCGAGCTGTCGCCAGTCGGGGCTTCGACCAGGGGGAACACCGCGGCTTCAGGGAGCAGGGAGGTTTCCCTGAGCCGGAACGATTCAGCTTGAA
>PLAY01000049.1 GCA_003134375.1 Limisphaerales bacterium
ACACCGCCGTGGCCGTGAATCCGAAAGATCCGCGTTACGCGAAATACATCGGCAAGCATGTCGTGCGTCCGTTGCCGGCGGAATTGCCGCGTGAGCAGAAGCTGATTCCTATCATTGGCGACGAGCACGTGGACTTTGAGTTCGGCACCGGCGTGCTCAAGGTNNCCGCGCACGACAAGGCGGACTTCGAAATCGGCCAGCGGCACAAACTCGCGCAGATTGAAGTCATCGGCGCCAACGGCCACATGAACGAACTGGCGGGGGGGCCACTAAACGGTTTGGACCGTTTCAAGGCTCGAAAGGTCGCAGTTGAATTGCTCACGGAGATGGGCGCACTGGAGAAGGAAGAGCCTTACACCAACAACGTTGGTTTCAGCGAACGCGCCGACGTGCCGATTGAGCCGCGCCTGAGCGAGCAATGGTTTTTGAAATATCCGAGCGTGGAAAAATCCCGCGCGTGCGTGGAGCAGGAGGACCGGAGCGCGGAGCATTGCNNCGGAGCAATGCTCCGCGCTCCGATAAAATGCGCTTCCACCCGCAGCGTTGGGCAAAGGTTTATGACCACTGGATGGGCGGCATTCAGGACTGGTGCATCAGCCGTCAGCTTTGGTGGGGACATCGGATTCCGGTCTGGCGAAGATTTGACGATTTGCACGGTGGATTCAATGATCCAGCTAATCTCGGCGAAGTTTTGCTTCAAAGAGGACCAGCATCACGCCTCGAAAAGGAAGTTGACGGTGATACTGTTTGGCGGAATTGGGCTTTGGATAGCGATACAGTCATTGAAGAGGTGGCTACTACTTCCGAGGATCGCGTTCGATGGCTTGAGTCACATGGCTTCACCCAAGACCCTGACGTGCTCGACACGTGGTTCAGTTCCTGGCTCTGGCCGTTTGCGACGATGGGCTGGCCGGAGCAGACGCCCACATTGAAGGCGTTTTACCCGACCACCGACCTCGTCACCGGGCCGGACATCATTTTCTTCTGGGTCGCCCGCATGATCATGGCGGGCTACGAGTTCATGGGAGATTTGCCGTTCCAGAACGTCTATTTCACCGGCATCATCCGCGACAAGCAGGGGCGCAAGATGTCCAAGAGCCTCGGCAATTCGCCCGACCCGCTCGATCTCATCGCCAAGTTCGGCGCCGACGCGCTCCGGTTCGGCACGATGCGCAGCGCGCCGCTCGGCCAGGACATCCTGTTCGACGAACAGAACGTCGAGCTGGGCCGCAATTTCTGCAACAAGCTCTGGAACGCCTGCCGCTTCCGGCAAATGGTGGGTGGCACAGGCGTCTCGCCTGTGGTTTCGGGCGTCTCGCCCGAAACTTTTGAAGTGCAGGCTGAGATTGATCCGAAACTTCTCACCAGCGATGATAAATGGATTTTGCTGAAGCTGGACCAGGCGATTCGTGAAATGAACACGGCCTTTGCCGACTACAAGTTCAGCGACGCCACGGGCACACTCTACCGCTTTTTCTGGAGCGAATATTGCGACTGGTACGTCGAGGCGAGCAAGGCGGTGTTCTTCGGCAACGACGCGGCGCGCAAGGCGAACACGCTGGCGGTGATTGATTTCGTTCTTTCGCACATGCTTCGGCTGTTCCATCCGTTTCTGCCGTTCATCACGGAGGAACTCTGGCACGGGATGGGTTATGCCGAAGACATGCCGGAAAATCAGGGCGGCCAGACCATCATGTTCGCGCCGTGGCCGAAGCCGCTCGACGACGATTTCAAATCGCACTACGGCCTGACCGGGCAGGACGAAAAATACATCGAGGCGCGGAACGAACTGGTCACGCAAGGCCGCAACCTGCGCCGCACGGCGAACATTGCCGCGAGCAAGAAAATCAAGTTCATCGTCAAACCGGCCCGCGAACTGGCGGCGCACGACGTGGAAGTGCTCAAGCTGCTGCTCAATGCCGAGGCGTTCGAGGTGAGCGCGAATTATCAGCCGGGCAAAAACACAATGACGGTGCGCGCCGAGCTGGGCGATTTGTTCCTGCCGCTGGAAGGCTTGATTGACAAGGAAGCCGAGACGGCGCGGCTGAAAAAGGAGCTGGAGAAAATCGAAGCCGAGGCGGCCAAGGTCGAGCAGAAGCTCGCCAACCCGAACTTCACACAAAAAGTCCCGGCGAACGTTCTAGCCGAGCACAAGCAACGCCTGGCCGACTGGCAGGCCAAGGGCGATCACGTGAAATCCGCGCTCGCCGCGCTGCAAGGTTGATTTTATCACCACGAAATACATGGGCGCGGCGGGGCCGCAACCCAAGTAGCGTAGACTGGCAGTCTGCTGTATCGCGGATTGGCAATCCGCCCGTGTTCGAAAATCTGACGTTCTGCCGACTGCCAGTCGGCGGATACAGCAGGTTGCCAACCTGCGCTACAGAAAAATGTTTCGTGGCTCATTCGGCAATCCGGGCCGCTGCGGGTGAGGACACCCGCGCTCCGTTCCAATCTCTCAACCGGTGTCGAATTGATTTAACCAAAAAACCTCGACCGGAAGCCGTTCTGCTGGCATGAACTTTGCCGTGAATTTGATTAAAGCACAAAAAGCCGCCGTCCAAGCCGCGCGCGCCGCCGGCAAACTCATGCTGGCAAACTGGCACACGCCCAAACGCGTCAATTCCGCCTACGCCCACGACATCAAGCTGGAACTTGACGTGCGCTGCCAGAAACTCATCGAAAAAACACTGCACGCCGCGTTCCCGCAAATTTCACTGCTCGGCGAGGAGGGTTGCTCTGGTGATGCGAACAGCGAATACCGCTGGGTGGTGGACCCGATTGACGGCACGGTGAATTATTTCCACGGCATGCCCCACGCCGCGGTTTCCATCGCACTGCAAGTCCGAAGTCCAAAGTCCACAGTCCACAGTCGGGCAACCGCGCCATCCTCCATCCTCTATCCTCCATCCTCGCACCAAACCATTCTGGGCGTGATTTACGGTCCGTTCACGGACGAGCTTTGGACGGCCACGCGCGGCGGGCCGACACGGTTGAATGGCCGTGTCGTCCGCGTCAGCCGTTGCACGGATGTCGGCCAGGCCGTCATCGCGATGGGCTTTTCCAAGAGCAAGCTGAACCTGGAGAAAAGTCTGCCGCACGTGAACCGGCTTTCCCGGCGGGCGATGAAAATCCGCATCATGGGTTCCGCAGCGCTTGAGCTGGCCTATGTGGCTTGCGGGCGGCTGGATGCCTATGTCGAGCGGACGATCAATTTGTGGGACATCGCGGCGGGCGCGTTGCTGGTGGAATGTGCCGGCGGCGAATTTTACACGCGGCCCGCGCCGGGCGGGAAATTCCGCATGGTCGCCGACAATGGCCGGCTGCGCCGGAAACTCCAGGTCGGAAGCCTGCTCAAATAAAAGTGTAATTTGCTGTTAGCGTCGAGCCTGCGGCTCGAACGAATTGGCGCACAGCGCCGACACTACAAACCCAAGTCAGGACACTACCCAATAAACAGGCCAATTGCGCACCATTTCAGGGTGTGATATAATGTGTTTCGTATTTTGTCATGAATCACCGACGTACCTTCAGTGCCTTTTTGTTTTTCGGAGCCTTGGTGTTTTCAACTTTTGCCGCGCCGGTGATTGATCCCATTCCCAACGCCAGCATACCCGCCGGCAAGACCCTGATCCTGCCGGTCACGGCGAGTTCAACCAATGGCCAGCCGTTGACCTTCACGGCCAGCAGCAGCACCAATCGCATCACCATCGAAATCCACACGAACAATCCGTTCTGGAAAATGTCCGTGGTGCAGGCGGCGGCGGGGAGTGCGCCGGGCGCGTATCAAACGCCGTTCCGCGGCGGCGTGGTCACCGTGACGAACATCGGCGACCTGACGTTCATGCTATTTCGCGATCTCACCCCGCACACGGTGGATGTGATCCAAGGGTTGACGGCGGGTGGTCTCTATACCAGCAACACCATTTTTCATCGCGCCATTGCCGGTTTCATGAACCAGGGCGGCGACCCGAACACGAACGGCACAGGCGGGCCGGTGTTCCGTTTTGACGATGAATTCAATCCCCAGACGATTTTCAGCGGCAACGGGCAACTGGCGATGGCCAACTCCGGGAAGGACACGGATGGCTCGCAATTTTTTGTCACCGTTGCGCCGTACCGGTATGGCGATTTTGGTTACACCTTGTTCGGCCAGCTCCTGCACGGGTTCAACGTGCTTTCGAACATCAACAACACGGCAACCGACGCCAACAGTCGCCCACTCGCCGATGTAATCATCACCCGGGCTTCCTTCGTGCCTGATAACTTTGACACCGTCCTCACTCTCACCGGCACCAACGCCGTCGGAGTCGTGGGAACGATCAGCGTCGTCGCCGACGACGGCGCGGGTGGGTACGCGACCAATTCCTTTACGGCGACAACGGTCGCGGATGGAAATTTTGACCAGGCATTTATTTATCCACAAACTGTCACCAATCTGGTCGCGCCGGTGAATGTTCCGCTGACAAACTACGTCGCGGCGACCAATTTGCAGGGCAGCCAGGTTTATTGGTTTGATTACTGGCAAGACTTGAATTCTACAAACTCAACCATCTCATCAACCTCCGGTCAGTTGCTGGTCAAACCAAACACAAATTTTATTGGAAATACCGGCCACTACATTGTGGTCAGCACCAATTCACAATGGAATTTGTATTATTACTACGGCTTGAGTTTGCCGCCTTATGACTTGCAGCTTTACACCTTTGCCTTTGGCGACACGGTGATTTCCGCGGTCCCGACCAATTTCACCGCGACGGCGCTCATGCCATTCACCAACCTGCTGCTGGCCACGTTCACCAACGGCGTGCCGAACAGCGCAACCAACAACTTTACCGCGTTCATCAACTGGGGCGACAACTCAACCAATGGCGGGTTGATCGTAACCAATCTCGCCGGGTGGAAAGAGGTGCGCGGCTCACACACCTACACCAACGCAGGAAATTATCCAGTTTACCTCACCCTCCAGAGCATATACGGCGCGAGCGCGACGGTCGTATGTACCGGCAGTGTTCCGCCGGTCGTGAGCCTGATGAGGATCGGCACGAACAACGTGGTGAGCTGGCCGGCCTGGGCGACCGATTACCAGCTTCAATCCGCCACCAATATCGCCGGGCCGAACTGGCTGGCGGTCACCAATTTCTCCGTGCTAACCGGCTATGACAGCGTGATCACCAACAGCACGACCAACAGCGCCATTTTCTTCCGGCTGAAAAAGTAAAAGGGCGGGGGGCGGAAATGATTTTCGGCAATTCGGCGGGGACGCATCTGAAAGATTGTAGCAGCCGATGTAAGGAGGCTCATTCTCCCTGAAAACCGACATTTCCAGAAGAAATTCGAGCCTCGTCACCTCGGCTGCTACAGACAATTGGAATCGGCTTTGTGCCTTCGTTACTTGGTTGTAAAAAACGCCTTTAGCTCTTCCAGCGCCTTGGCGCGGTGGCTCAATTTGTTTTTCACGTCCTCGCCCAGTTCGGCGAACGATTGCTCGAATCCCACCGGCATAAACAGTGGATCGTAGCCAAAGCCATTTTTCCCCTGCGGCGCGAAACCAATCCGTCCTTCGCAGGCGCCATCAAACAATTGTGGATTGCGAATGGCGGATTGCGAATCAATCGCCACCAACGCGATGACACAGTGAAATCGCGCCCGGCGCTTTTCGAACGGAACGTCCTTGAGCATCTGCAATAACTTGGCGTTGTTGTCCGCGTCGGGCGTGTTGCCGGACTTCGCCGAATCCAGGGCGGCGAATCGCGCCGAATGCACGCCCGGCGCGCCGTCCAGCGCGTCCACCTCCAGCCCCGAATCGTCGGCCAGCACGAAAAGCGGTGACGAGCGGCGGGTGGGAGGAAAATTGACGGCAAGCCAGCGCGCCAGTTCAACGGCTTTCTTCGTCGCGTTGCCGGCGAAAGTGTCGGCGTCCTCCACGACTTTGGGCGGGTCGGGAAAATCGTTGAGTGTGAGGATTTGGAACGCGCCGCCAAGGATGGCGCGGATTTCGCCCACCTTGTGGGCGTTGCGAGTGGCAATCACGATGGTCGTCACGCGGAAACGATAGCAGTCAGACGGTTGCGCGCAACTCATCAGCTTCGTTGGAAAATCCCGCGGCGGGGCCGGCCGGGTTTGCCCTCGACCCCATCCTCATTCCAGCAACTCGGCCAGCTTGCTGTGCTTGCGTTTGAATCCTTCAATCAGCCGGTCATAGTGATGAATCCGCTGGAAGGCGTGCGCGATCAGGTAAACCCCCAGTCCGGTGAGGCCCAGATTCAGCAGCAGCAATGGCACCAGCCATTGCGCCACCTCGTGCAGTTGATACATGCGCGACGTGGCGGTTAAAATGCTCAACACCGACAGTGGGAACGCAAAGACGGCGATGCCGGTGCGCATGGTGGAAAGCGAGGTGCGCTTTTCCGACAGGAGCACCTGAATTTCATTGAGGATCATGGCATCCAGTTCGGAGTCGGCCTTGGGCAGCGGGGGATTGCTCATAATTCAAGCGATTGATTTCTGCACCGACCTTACCACAACCGGCCCAAAGAGAAACGCTTTTTGCCAACACCCACCGTGACCGGCAAGTTCCGCCACCCGGCGCGCAGAGGCGCGCGGCGTAGATCAGTTCCCCGCGGGTGCAGCTTCGGTTGCTGACCGTTTGTGCTCCCATTTGGCATGCGCCTTTTCCAGACACTCCGGACAAATGCCGTGGGTAAAATCAGCACCCGTATGTTTATGGAAGTAAGCTTCAATCTGATCCCAGTATCCCTTGTCATCCCGGATGCGCTTGCACCAGGCGCAGATGGGCAGCAACCCCTCCAAAGTTTTGACGTGTTCGAGCGCATCCGCCAGGCGGGCTGAAACCCGCCTTAACTCCAGCAGCGCCATGACCTGCCGCGACAGGGCTTGCAGCGCCTCCTGCTGTTTGGCAGAAAGCTGGCGTGGTTGATGGTCAACAACACAGAGCGTTCCCAAGGCCAGTCCTTCCGGGTTGATCAGGGGAATGCCCGCGTAAAACCGGACATGGGGTTCGCCCGTGACCAGCGCATTGTCGGCAAACCGCCGGTCCTTCGTTGCGTCTCTGACGACGAAGGGTTCGTTCTGGAGAATCGCATGCGCACAGAACGCGACGTCGCGGGATGTTTGTTGCTGCTCCAACCCGACCTTCGATTTGAACCACTGCCGGGCTTCGTCCACGATGGAAATCAAGGCAATGGGAACCTCGCAAATATGCGCGGCCAAGGTGGTGATGTCGTCGTAGGACTGCTCGGCCCCGGTATCGAGAATGTGATACTCCTTCAGGGCCGCGAGTCGTTCAGCTTCATTGGTTGGTAGCGGGGCTTTCATCGTTCAATGGCTTTCAATGCGGAATAAACCGCGACCGGCGCCGTCAGGGCTAAAACGGCATCCCCATTCGGGATCATGGCTGGCCGGTCGCGATGAGTCATAAGTTAAACAACATAATTTTTATATTTACTGTAACTTATCACAAATTGCGCGAAATCAAATCATTTGTTGTCGCCGGAAGTTTCACCGGCTTTATATTTGATCCGTAAGTGTCTTTACATTAAAAGCTTGGGCATGTAACGCGTCGCGATTGGAGGAAGGGGGAAAAACGGACGGATTTGCCGTTCGCCTTGAAAGTAGCGCAGACATTCTTGTCTGNNCGCAGACAAGAATGTCTGCGCTGCCCGGTCGAGCTGCCTCTGTTGGCATTCAACGGCCAGTTCAGCCGGGGACAACGTAATTGACCCTGACGAAAAAAAACGGTTTCCTGTGCCCGGTCGGATTTATGGATCCACAGAAACCCACGCTGGATGACTTGCGCATCAAGCGCAGCGACAAACCCGAATCGAATTTACGAATTCGGCCGGTCGCCATTGGCATTGTCGTTCTGGTTCTGGCGACCGGGGTGATTTGGTGGCTGACGCGGCCCAAAGCCATCGAGGTGCGGACGGTGGTCGCGCGCGAAATTGGCGGCGCCGGCGGGGATCATACGGTGCTGAATGCCTCCGGTTACGTCACGGCACGGCGGGCGGCGACGGTTTCATCCAAAGTCACCGGCAAAGTCATCGAGGTGCTTATCGAGGAGGGCATGAAAGTGAAGGAGGGCCAGGTTCTGGCGCGGCTGGATGATACGAACATCAAGACCAGCCTGGCCGTGGCGCAGGCCCAGTGGGAATCGGCCAGGGCGGCACTGGACGAAACCCGCGCCCAGCTCAAACAGGCAAACCAGGAATTTCAACGCATTACCGAACTGGCCAAACAACATATCGCATCCCAATCCGACCTGGACCTGGCCGAGTCGAACGCCAAATCGTTGCAGGCGCACCTGGCGCAGCAGGAAGTGGATGTCACCGTGACGGACCGCACGGTGGCCCTGTGGCAGCAACAGATGGATGACATGATCATCCGCGCGCCGTTTGCGGGCATTGTGACGACCAAGGACGCCCAACCGGGCGAGATGATTTCACCGGTGTCGGCCGGCGGCGGGTTCACCCGTACGGGCATCGGCACCGTTGTGGACATGGGCTCGTTGGAAATTGAAATTGACGTCAACGAGAGCTACATCAACCGCGTCGAACCCGCCCAGCCGGTCGTGGCCACGCTGGACGCGTATCCGGAATGGAAAATTCCATGCCAGGTCATTGCCATCATCCCAACGGCCGACCGGCAAAAGTCCACGGTCAAGGTGCGCGTCGGTTTCGACCAGCTCGACCCGCGCATCCTGCCGGAAATGGCGGTAAAGGTGGCGTTCCACGAAACCGGCACGGCGCCGACCACGGCGAATCACACCGTGCTCATCCCGAAAACCGCGGTGCAAAGCCGGGACGGACGGGATGTCGTGTTCGTCATCCAGCACACCCACGCCGAACGCCGCGCCGTCACGGTGATTGACACGCAAGGTGATGATTCCGTGTTGAGCGCGGGCGTCTCCGCCGGCGAAAGCGTGGTCGCGGACCCGCCCGCCGGTCTGAACGATGGAATGCCGGTCAGGGCAAGGAAGCTATGAACGAAAACCAATCAAACAATGGCGCGTTGGTGCGCGTTGAGAATGTGGAAAAAATCTTCCACCGCGGCTCGGAGGATATTCACGTGCTGGCGGACCTGCATCTGCAAGTCCCCGCCGGCGAATTCCTCGCGTTGATGGGCCCGTCAGGTTCGGGCAAGAGCACCCTGTTGAACTTGATCGGCGGCCTTGATCGGCCGACCAGGGGCCTCGTGACCGTCGCGGGTGAACGCCTCGACCAGTTGTCCGACCACCGGCTGGCCGCGTGGCGCGCACGGCACGTCGGGTTTGTCTTCCAGCTCTACAACCTGATGCCGGTGCTGACGGCGGAACGGAACGTCGAACTGCCGCTGCTGCTGACGCATCTTTCCAAGGCGGAACGGATGAAACACGTGGACGCGGCGCTGGCGGTGGTCGGGCTTTCGCACCGCGCGAAACATTATCCGCGCACGCTTTCCGGCGGCGAACAACAGCGCGTGGGCATTGCCCGCGGCATTGTCACCGACCCGACGTTGCTGCTGTGCGACGAACCAACCGGCGACCTGGATCGCAAGGCCGGCAACGAAATCCTGGATTTGCTCCAGGCGCTGAACCGGGAGCATGGCAAAACCATCATCATGGTCACGCACGACCCGCACGCCTCGGCGCGCGCAACGCGGACGGTGTATCTGGACAAGGGCCAATTAAGCAACGAACCGGTGAAATGAGAACGTTATGTAACGCAGACATTCTTGTCTGCGGGTTCGCGGGACTTTCGAGTCCCGTGAATCCGGCGACTGGAAAGTCGCCTCAACCCGCAGGCTGGAAAGCCTGCGCTACCGCCTGTGGTTGCATGTGGATTGTGTCATGAAATTCTTCCACCTCATCTGGTGCAATCTGAAGCGGAAGAAGCTGCGGACATCGCTGACGCTGCTCTCGATTGTGGTCGCGTTCATCCTGTTCGGGTTTTTGTCGGCCATCCAGCAGGCGCTGGTGGGCGGCGTGGAAATGGCGGGCGCGGACCGGTTGATCGTCCGCCACAAGGTGTCCATCATCCAGTTGCTGCCCATAAGTTACGAAGCGCGGATGGACCGTATTGCCGGCGTGGATTTCGCGACGCACCAGACCTGGTTCGGCGGCATTTACCAGGACCCGAAAAATTTCTTCATGCAAAACCCCGTCGAGCCGGAAAAATTTCTCGAGATGCATCCCGAAATCATCCTGCCGCCGGAACAGGAGAAAACCTGGCTGGCAACGCGGACGGGCGCGATTGTGGGACGCCGGACGGCGAACCATTTCCATTGGAAAATCGGTGACCAGGTTCCCATTCAATCAACCATCTGGACGAGGCCGGACGGAAGCCGCACCTGGGAATTTGACATCGTGGGCATTTACGATGGGAAAGACAAGGGGATCGACACCACCCCGATGTTCTTCCGCTATGATTACTTCGATGAAGCGCGGCAAGCCTGGGGCAAAGGACAGGTCGGCTGGTACACCATCCGCATCAAAGACCCGTCGCAGGCGGCGGAAGTGGCCAAGCGGGTGGACGTGGAGTTTGAAAATTCGCCGGCGGAAACCAAGACGGAGCCGGAGGGCGCCTTCATTCAAGGCTGGGCCAGGGCAATCGGCAACATCGTGTTGATCGTCGCCGCCATCCTGGGCGCGGTGTTTTTCACCATCCTGCTGGTGACCGGCAATACCATGGCGCAGGCGGTGCGCGAGCGGACTGGCGAGCTGGGCGTGCTCAAGGCCATCGGCTTTACCAACGGACGGATTGTCGGGCTGGTGCTCGCCGAGTCGTGCCTGCTCACAGTGCTTGGGGGCGTGGTCGGTCTTGGACTGGCGTGGCTGGTCATTTCCCATGGCGACCCCACGAGCGGTCTGCTCCCGATGTTCTTTTTCCCGACGCGCGACCTGCTCATCGGCTTGGGCCTTAGTGTCGTGCTCGGTCTGGTTACGGGAATTTTCCCGGCGCTGCAAGCCATGCGCCTGCGCGTCGCCGACGCCTTGAGAAGGATGTAAAATGATTTTCCAAATTAATTTTCAATTCGTGGCAGGGTCGGCGCGCCGCGCCGACCGGACGCCGCAGCGCGGCGTCCCTGCCTTTCCCTCAACTCTCAACCCTTCCATCCTCCGCAGTGCTACGGAGGACGGGCAACTCTCAACCAACTAATGGCCGGCCCCATCAACTGGTTTTCCCAAATCGTCTCCATCACGAAGTTTGGGTTGCTGAGCATCCCGCAACGGCGCGGCGCGGTGGTGGCCACAGTCATCGGCATCGCCGGGGTCGTGACCGTGCTCGTCGGCGTGCTCTCCATCGCGGCGGGTTTCCGGCAGGCCATGACCGTTTCCGGCTCGCCCGACGGTGCGATTGTTTTGCGCAGCGGCGCCGACAGCGAAATGGTCAGTGGCTTCGGGCGCGACGAGACGCGCGTCATCGCCGACGCCCCGGGAGTGGCGCGCACCGCACAAGGCCCGCTCGCGTCCGCGGAATTGTTTGTCATCATCAACCTGCCCAAACGCTCGACCGGCACGGACGCGAACGTGCCGTTGCGCGGTGTGGAACCCGCTGCGTTGCTGGTGCGTGATAATTTGAAAATCATCCAGGGCCGGATGTTTGATTGGGGCAAGGATGAAGTCATCGTCGGTCGCGGCGCGGCCCGGGAATTCGCCGGGCTGGAAGTCGGCTCGAAAATAAAAGTAGGCCGCTATGAATGGCCGGTCGCCGGCATCTTTTCGGCCGGCGGCGGGGTTGCGGAATCTGAAATCTGGACCGACGCGAAGGTGTTGCAGGACGCGTATAATCGTGGCGACTCGTTTCAGTCCGTCTCCGTCAGGCTCAATTCGCCAGGCGCGTTCCAGCAGTTCAAGGATTCATTGACTTCGAACCCACAGCTCAACGTGAAAGTCGTCCGGCAATCCGAATATTACATCGAACAATCGGAAACCATCACGCGGCTGATCACGACGCTGGGCTTCCTGATTGCGTTTTTGATGGCCATCGGCGCGGTGTTTGGCGCGCTGAACACGATGTACAGCGCGGTGGCGGCGCGGACGCGGGAAATCGCCACGCTGCGGGCGCTCGGTTTCGGCAGCAGCGCCGTGGTGGTTTCGTTGATGCTGGAATCGCTGCTGCTGGCGCTGGTCGGCGGCGTCATTGGCGGCGGGCAGGCGTATTTCGCCTTCAATAATTTTCACACCTCGACGATGAACTGGCAAAGCTTCAGCCAGATCGCCTTCGCCTTCAAAGTCACGCCGGAGTTGCTGGTGCGCGGCATTGTGTGGTCAGCGCTGATCGGTTTGATTGGCGGCCTGTTCCCGGCCATCCGTGCCGCGCGATTGCCCATCGCAGCCGCATTGCGGGAATTGTAATAACGAATTTGCGCCGTAACGCAGACATTCTTGTCTGCGGGTTCACGGGACATTCCTGTCCCGTGTAAATCGGGCGATTGGAAAGTCGCCAAAACCAGCAGGCAAGAATGCATGCTCTACATGGGAGGACGATATGCACTGCTCCATTTCCAATCTTCCGGACGTCCGCACAAACCTGCGTTCACGGGATTCATTGTCGTGTAATGGCAACAGCGACGCAGTTCGTCGTTATCGCGGACAAGGTGGTCAAATGATTCCACCTGCCAAAAAGTTGTTCCCGTGCGCTTTAGTAATCGGTTGGCTTCGCGGGCAGTGAAGCCTTTCCAGATTTTCAGCACCTTGCTCAATGTCCAATCCGGCTTTGGACGAAGCACGGCATGCACATGGTTCGGCATCACCACCCACGCATGAAGATCAAAGCGTTCCCCGGCGTGGAATTTCATTGCTCCCGCAACCAGATCAGCGATTTCGGGACGCGCCAACCAGCAATCGCCGTGACCCGCGTCGAGATATTTATCCACACGTGCAGAATACCAGCGAAACAGTTCTTCCTGCTCGTGCCACGTCAACGGACGTTTGGCGGCCAAGGCTTGTGCTGTGATGACTTCGCGCTCGCCTTTGAAACACAACCAAACGTCTTTGGGCAGCGTCCCCGCCAGGCGAAAAGTTACAAAGTAAGAAGCGCCTTCGCGTTTGAGATGCGGCAGAACACCCCGGGAATGAAAGCCAGATGCAAAGGGGTGCGGATCAGGTTTCACACTGCGCGGATTCACGAACGAGAGAATGTCGTCTTCACTTGTCGCAAGCAAGTACGTGCTGGCGTTGTAGCGCAGACATTCTTGTCCCGTGTTAAACTGGCGACAGGAATGTCGCCCCACCAGCAGGCAGGAATGCCTGCTCTACTTTTCAAATCCCGGCATCCGGCTTGTTTTATCAAACCCCGATCAAGGCCGCGTCGGATTTATTCACGCTTTGGAGCCTGTTGATTAGCCTGCCAGAAAACAACGATTTGTTTCCAGACTTCCGGCGGCTGCATCATGACTGTACCGTGGTTGCCTTGGGGAAATTCCCAGAGTCGCTTTGGGCCGGCATATTTATCGTAGAGCCGGCAGCCAAATTTCTCCGGCACGACCTGATCCTCGCCCGCTACCAGCACGCCGACCGGGCCGTGATAGTTGCGCAGATAATCCTCAGATGGAAAACGGTCAACGAGCAGCAAGTGTACCGGGAGCAATGGCATGTGAGCTTGGGCAACATCGGTCAACCGATTATACGCCCCGAGCAAGACCACCCCAGCGACCCTTTCCGGGTACGTTCCCGCAAGATAAGCCGCGACTCCAGTGCCGAGTGATTCGCCCACCAGATAAATCGGCCCGTTTGTGGCAAGCAGTTGAAACGCCTCATCCGCAGCACGAAATAAACTCTTCTGGCTCGGTGAACCCGGACGGTCCGCATAACCGGGATATTCCAGAATGAACACGTCGAACGCGGCAACGTCCTGGATAACGTCCGCATAATGGGCACAGGCGGTCGCGCAACTGCCATTGCCATAGACGATCAACACCCGGCCCTCGGCCGGTTGTCCGGGCGACAGGCGTTTCATCCCGATGGCTTGACCGGTGGGAGTCTTCCAGCGTTCAAGTTTTGCCGATTGGGCCAATTGATCCACCTGCTCGGGATGGAAGATCGGAGGGAAATAAATCAGCCGACGTTGGAATGCAACGCAGCCAGTACAGATCAGCAGGTAAAGTCCAACGCAAAACAACAGCAGGCGTCCAAAGCGTCTGCGAAGCGTTGGTTTGGAGCGCTGAATGGTTTGGTTCATACCATTCAATAATCACAAAATTGGTATTATAAAACGAATTGAAAAAAATATTGTGAACATTGAAAAAAGCGAATGGGGTTGCTGGTCGCCTTTTGTCCGGTAGCGCAGACATTCTTGTCTGCGGGTTCACGGGACATTCCTGTCCCGTGTGAATTGGGCGACAAGAATGTCGCCCAACCAGCAGGCAGGAATGCCTGCTCTACTTTTCAAACCCCGATCAGAGCTGCACCGATGACGCCGGCGGAATCGCCGAGCTGATGTTTGACGATGGGCGTTTCGAGGCAATCGCTGAAAACATATTTCGCCACTGCCGCGACGCCTTCCGTGTAGAGCGCGTCGAAATTTGAAACGCCGCCGCCAAGGACGATCACGTCCGGGTCCAGCACGTCAATGAGGTTGGCCAGCGAACGGCCGAAGTGGCGGAAGAAAACTTCCATGAACTCCACCACCTTCGCGTCGCCGGCGAAATAATCCTGCACGATTTTCTTGAACGGCCTTTTCCTCCCGAACTGTTCGGCGTAACGCGACTCCAATCCGCCGCCGCTGATGAACGTCTCCACGCAACCGCGCTGGCCGCAGTAACATTTCGGCCCATTGGGATCAATGGACATGTGGCCCCATTCACCGGCGATGGCTTGCGGGCCGGTGATGACCTCGCCCTGGTGGACGATGCCGCCGCCGCAGCCTGTGCCCATGATGACGCCGAAGACCAGTTTCTTTCCCCGGGCCGCCCCGTGCAGCGCCTCGGCCATGGCGAAGCAGTTGGCGTCGTTTTGGATTTCAATTTTCCGGCCGAGAATCCGTTCGAGGTCCGCTTTCAACGGCTGGCCGTTCATGCAGAGCGTGTTGGAATTTTTCAGCAAGCCGGTGCGCGGAGAAACGGCCCCGGGCGTGCCGATGCCGAACGTGTGCGGCGCGCCCCGGATGCCGGCAACCAGTTCGTCATGCAGCCCTTTGATCCGATTCAGGATGTGAGCGTAACCCTTTTCCTGCTGCGTCTCCACGCGCTTGCGGAAAAGACTTGTCGCGTCGAAGTCCCGCATTTCGGGACGAAGACGGATCGCCTCTTCATCCAGAACAATGCCTTCAATCTTGGTGCCACCGAGGTCTATGCCGATTCGGTATTTTGACATAAAATGGATAAACCCTTGATTTTATTGGGGCCAGATTGCGCCACAAGGGGCCTGAACGCAAGATGATTGACCCCACCACCACGGTTTAAACAGTCTTTAAATCCCTTCCCAGTGGCGATTGCGGTCAATTCAATAACGTGATACAAACACCTTCATGTTGCCCAAAGAATTTAGGGATTTATTGATTGTGGTGGTTTCCCATCAGAAGGAACAACACCAAATTGAGAGGGATATGGACGACGGCAGTTGTCATTTGCTCTGGACGTAATGATAACAGCACCGGAGGTTCTTTCAATGCGCATAAATGAATTTACACAATTCTTGCTCGCTGTCCGATGGGCAGTGGCGCTGGACAGCGCAATGCATATCTGAGCGCGATTTTTCAAGGTCGTATTTTTCGTCGAAATCCGGCCCGCGAGGGGTTAGGTTGTGGCCATGTTTCTGGCCATGACAAACAAAGCGAAACGGTTGCTCTACTTTGGTTACATCCAACAGGTGCGGACCAAGGACCTCCAGCGCGGACTGGAAGAGCTGCCGGCGCTGCTGGCCGATTTGCCGCCCGGCTTCCACTTGCTGGTGGACCTGGGCCGGCTGGAATCCATGGACCCCGCTTGCACGACACAAATCGGCAAGGTGATGGACTTGTGCGACCAGCACGGCGTGGGACTGGTGATCCGCGTCATTCCCGACCCGGCGAAAGACATCGGGTTTAACCTGCTTTCCATATTCCATTACCCGCACCACCCGCGGGCGGTCACTTGTAAGACAATGAGTGAGGCGGCCAAGCTCCTTTCAATTTAGGCAGTTACATCTCCAGCGCGAGAAATGATTCAGTATTCAATCCCGGCAGTGCTCGGGCTGGTTCAGATCAGTCCCCGCTTCCGCGCGATGTCGGCGGCTTCGGTGCGGTTCTGAACCTGCAATTTGCCGAGGATGTTGGAGACGTGGTTTTTGACCGTGCCTTCGGCCAGATGCAGCTTGTCCGCGATTTCCTTGTTGGGAATTCCCTGGGCCAGCATCACCAGCACCTCGCGCTCGCGTTCGGACAACGGCTCAATCAGGTCGCCGGGGGAATGCAGCGCGGCGCGCAGGGTGCGCGAGGCAATCTCGGGCTGGATGAATATTTTGCCGTCATGCACGCGCCGGATGGTTTCGACGAGTTTCTGCGACGGCAAATCCTTGAGCAAATAACCCACCGCACCGGCGCGCACTCCCTGGAAAACGTAGTCGTCACGGTCGAACGTCGTCAGGATGATGACCCGCGCTTCGGGCCAGGACCGGCAGATGGCGGCGGTGGCTTCTACGCCGTTCAGTTGCGGCATCTGGACGTCCATGAGGATGATGTCCGGACGCAATTGCAGGGCGAGTTTCACGGCGGCCCTGCCGTCTTCCGCTTCGCCGGCCACTTCGAAACCGCTCTCCAGTTCGAGAATGGTTTTCAATCCCTGACGCATGAGCGTCTGGTCTTCGGCCAGCAAAATCCGGATGGGTTTCATCAGGCAATTACAGGAATTTGCGCTTCGATGAGAGTGCCGTTGGTTCCCGCCATCGCGACGGTGAACGTCCCACCGAGACCTTCCACGCGCTCACGCAAGCCGCGCAAACCGTAGTGGCCCGGTTTGTTCTCCGCCTCGCGCGGGAGGCCGGCGCCGTCATCGCTTACGCGCAGGACGACTTCTTTTGGATGCAGAGTCAGGTTCACTTGAACGTGATTAGCATGGGCGTGTTTTTCGATGTTCGTCAATCCTTCCTGCGCGACGCGCCATAAAACTTCCGCCACGGCTGGAGGCAAAGCGTCGGCACCCTCCGCAACCCGGCAGTCAATGGCCGCGCCGAAACGCCGGCCGGCTTCCGCGCACAAGGTTCGCAGCGACTCGGTGAGCGGGCGGTCGCCGAGACCCGAGGTGCGCAGGTTGGCCAGTGACCGGCGCAGATCCTCCATGCTGGAGCGGGTGAGCTTCTGCATTTCCGCCAGCAGCGTCGCCACCCGGGCCGGATCGGCCGCCTGCAACCGCTGCGCGGCCTCCAGTTGCACGGTCAAGGTGACCAGCGCATGACCAAGCGTGTCGTGCAGGTCCCGCGCCAGGCGCTCGCGCTCGCGGAGCGCGGCGAGTTCGACTTCGCGCTCCCGGGCCAGTTCGAGTTCGCGTTTGGCCGCCTGCAGTTCGAGAATCAGCCGCCCGCGCTCAGCACTGGTGACGACCATCCGGGCGACGAAGAACGCGAGAAAGAGCCAGGCCGCCGTTGTGAACGACACAGAAAACCAGTCCCTCGCATCCCACGTGGCGGGCTTGCTCCAGCCGATCAAGTTCAGGAGAAAGGCGGCTAGGACCACAAGGATTGCGGGCACCGAGATCCGAAATGGCCGCGCAAAGATATGGCAGATGTAAGGAAACAGAAACCACTGAAAAGCACGGTCAATGCGAGACTCCGCGAGCACTATCGCCACGCTCGCCACGATGTACATCCACCACCATCGCCGGGATGGCCCAGGGTCAACGAGACCTCCGCGAAGGTCTCCAAACCATGGCCAGGCCGGCCAGCGGGTGAGAGTGGGAAGGACGGTAAAAAACAAGTAGAGCAGAGCCTGGATCACCACCAGGCCGATGAGGGCGGCATCGGCCCATCCGTGCATTCCTGTGGCATGACCCCAGTGCGAGTACAGTGTTAACCCCAGTGCCAGGAGGATTATCACGTAAGCGAGCAGGTAGAGTCCCCGATATTGGCCGCCCGGGAGGGCTGCCCTAAAATCGGCGGGCGATGATGCGGATTTTGAGTTCATGTCATTTTCAATGATGACGCCGTCAGTATGATTAAACCGGGCATGGGCACCAACGGTTTTTATCCGGCGCACGGCGATCGGGTTTTATAGGTGTCACGTTGATTTACGGTCCGTCATTGACCGGCCGATTGGGCCAATCTTTTCTGGAGCGTTGAATTGCCCGGAAACAGGGCGGCGCCGGACTGCCAGGTTGCCAGGGCATAATCGTTGCGACCGAGCTTCTGGTATTGGTCGCCCAGCAACACGTAGGTTTGCGCGAATTGGGGCTGCGACGGCTGCGCTTCCTGTTGATTGATCAATTGCGTGAACTGGTCGATGACTGCCTGACCCTGGTTCAATTCCGCCGGGTAGTGTGACATGAGGGCAGCTTTGGTGAAAGCCGCCTCCCAGTTTGAGGGATCGAGGCTCAATGCCGCGTCGAAGCTTTTAACCGCCTGCATGGCCAGGATGGCCTTGTCCGGGACATCCTGCGTGGTTGCGGCCTGTTCGAGATACGCCTGGCCCAACGCGGTTGGATATGCGGCGTTGCTCGGGTCACTGGCCGCCTGCTGCTCGAGTTCAGCAATCGCCTGACCGAGTTTGCCAGACTCGTTCAGTTTTTTCAAAATGTCCCGCCTCTGCTCGTGGGTCAATCGTGTGGATAGCAGGCTTTCGATAGCCTGCTTGATGGCGGGATCAACTACTTTGGCGCTCGTTTCAGTCGCGGACGCAATCACCGCCGGCTTGGAATCGCCGGTGTCCGCCGGAACCGGTTGGGCCGGCACGGGTGTTGCAACCGGCGGTTGCGCCGGTGGATTGTTTTCCGTCGCCGGATTGGGAGACGATTCCGTCCGGGCTTGGGCCGGAGGAACAACCGGGTTCTTCTGCCGGCTGGCAGAAAATACGATTCCACCGCCGATCACGGCGACGCCGAGGATTATGTACATGAGTTTTTTCATAACTTTTCTTTCATTCATTGCCGCCGAAGCAGCATATTTGTTTTTGTGTTCGCGTTGGGATATCAACCACACGGTCGCCCCAATAACTGCCGCCATTCTGCTCTTTTACACCGGCCCGCGAACAGACCCTGAAGTCACGATTTGAATAGGTCAAAGGTCATGGCCGGCAAAGGGCCGTCTGGCAGGGCCAGGATGTACGAGAAGGTTTGCGTAACGAACCGCGCGAAGCGTTTGGAGTGCGTCCGATTTATCGGCGCTTTTGATCCAGCGAACGCCCACGATACGCAGAAAAAAAGCGGCGCTCAAGCGCACGCAGTCTAAACGCTGTCGCAGCCGTCAGTGGCAAAACAAAAAAGCGGACGGTTTCCCGTTCGCCTTTGAATTCTTCGGTAGGGCGCGGTCCCCCCCCCCCCCGCGGCCGGCTCGGCCCGTCCTCCGTAGTCCCGCAATGCGGGACGGAGGGTGGAAGAGCCAGCCCCACCTTTCAATACCGGCAATGCTCTGGCTTCTGCATATTCACTCCTTCCGCTTGCGCTTGTCCTGGTAATCTTTCCAAAGAATGCCCAGAACCAGCCAGCCACTCCCGCCAAGTGCAATCAACAAACAAATCATGGCGATGCCGGGGTAGCCAAAAATCTGGAACGTGGAGTCGATTCGCATCATCAGCGCCGCCCCGACAATCAGCGCCGCGAGAATAATGCCGGTGGTGACCCGATTGGCGATTTTTTCGAAGCCGTTGAGCAAATAACGCGCGTCGGGAGTGTTGACGTTTACTTCCAATTCCGAATTGCCGACGGCGTCCAAAATCTTGTTTACGCGCCCCGGCAGGCCGCCCACAAAATCCTTCATTTCGAGAAACGATCCCATTAACTGCCCCGGCGAAACTGCTTTGCGCATCCGGGTCGTCATGATTTCGGCGACATTCCGGCGCACCGAAGCGTTGGTATTGAAATTCGGACATAAAATTTTCCCGATCCCCTCCAGTTGCAGCAGGGTTTTCCCCAGCAGGGTCAATTCGGTTGGAACATAAAGTCCGGTTTCGGCCGCCGTTCTGGACACGTCCATCAAGGCTTTGCCCACATCCTGGCGGTTCAAGGTCTGGTTCCGCTGTTCGGAAACAAATTCCGTCGCTTTTCTGGTGAACTCCGCCTCGTCGAAGTCATCCGCGGTTTCGCTGATGCGCAGGACAATTTTCACCGCTTCATCGCCGTTGCCTTCGCTGATGGCCAGCAACAACCGCAACAAATTTTCCTGCATGCCTGAACTCACCCGCCCGGTCATGCCCAAATCCAGCAACGCCACGCGCCCGTCGTCTGTAAGAAAAATGTTGCCTGGATGCGGATCGGCATGAAAAAAGCCGTCAATCAACACCTGTTTCAGATACGCCTTGAAAAGTTCCTCGGCCAGAACATCGCCGTTCATGTCCAATTGCGCGATGGGACTCAGCGCGGTGATTTTTGTTCCGCTGACATAATCCATCGTCAATACGCTGCGCGAGCTGTAATCGAGCACGGGCAGCGGAACGAGAATGTGCGGAAATTCCTTCAGATTGGCTGCCAGCGTGGTCAGATTGGACGCTTCCCGTTGATAATCCAGTTCCTGCAAAATGGAACTTTTGAATTCCGCGAGAATTTTTCCGAAACGATAACGGCGGCCGATGTCCGTATGTTCGTCAAAAAAGTCCGCGATTTCCTCGAGCACTTCAAAATCGTCCGCGATTTGTTTGCGGATTTCCGGGCGTTGCACTTTCACGACCACGGGACGCCCGTCGCGCAAGGCCGCGCGATGCACCTGTCCGAGCGACGCGGCGGCAAGATGCTTTTCCTCAAAAAATGAAAATGCCTTTGAGATGCGGACGCCGAGTTCGCTCGCGACAATTTGTTCCACTTCAGCGTAAGGAAACGGTTTGATCTTGTCCTGCAAACGCGCAAGCGCCTTCAAATATCGTTCCGGCAAAAGGTCGGCGCGGCTGGAAAGCAACTGGCCGAATTTGATGAAGGTCGGCCCCATTTTTTCCAAATCGTCGGCCAATTCTTCCGGCGCGGGCTGGCCGGGTTTGGCGGCCAAAGGTGTTTTTTCATCGCCCGCGGCTTCCTGGTCAAATTCCTTGGCCAAATCGGTGGAGCCGTATTTCCAAAACAGCAACGCGATATCCTTGTAGCGTTTGAGGTGATGCGGTTTTAAGGACAATTTCATGTTTGTTTTTTTCCTGGGGCAATTTCAGCAAATGAATCCTGCCTCTGCATTCGGTAAAAGTTTACCCGACGGGCCGGATTTGCCTATGGGGTATAACCCTAACTCCCCAAGTTATCACCTCCGGAATCAAATTGCGAAAAAGGCGAACGGTTTTCCGTTCGCCTTTCGCGTTCCGTAGCTGCGTCTCGTAAGAGCGCGGCAAACTTTTTTAATACCGGTAATGCTCCGGCTTGTATGGGCCTTCGACCGGCACGCCGAGGTAATCGGCCTGTTTCTTGGTGAGCTTGGTCAGCTTCACGCCGATTTTTTCCAGGTGCAGCCGGGCAACTTCCTCGTCCAGTTTCTTGGGCAGACGATAGACGCCGATCTTGGCGGTGTCCTTGTTCTTCCACAAATCCAGTTGCGCCAGGCACTGGTTGGTGAAGCTGTTGCTCATCACGAAGCTCGGATGGCCGGTGGCGCAGCCGAGGTTCACCAGCCGGCCTTCGGCGAGCAGATAAATGCTGTTGCCGCCGGCAAAGGTGTATTTGTCCACCTGCGGCTTGATGTTGAGCTTGGTGACACCTTTGGCGTTGTTCAGGCGGTCCACCTGGATCTCGTTGTCGAAGTGNNTGTTGCAGACGATGGCCTGGTCTTTCATCTTCGCCATGTGTTCGAGCGTGATGATGTCGCAGTTGCCGGTGGTGGTGACGTAGATGTCCGCCTCGCCGAGCGTGTCCTCGACGGTCTTGACTTCAAAACCCTCCATCCCCGCCTGTAGGGCGTTGATGGGGTCAACCTCGGTGACGATAACGCGCGCGCCAAACCCGCGCAACGAATGCGAGCAGCCCTTGCCGACGTCGCCGTAACCGCAAACGCAGGCGACCTTGCCGGCGACCATCACGTCGGTCGCGCGCTTGATGCCGTCGGCGAGCGATTCGCGGCAGCCGTAGAGGTTGTCGAATTTGGACTTGGTGACGGAGTCGTTGACGTTGATGGCGGGCACGAGCAGCTTGCCCTGTTCGAGCATCTGGTACAGGCGATGGACGCCGGTGGTCGTTTCCTCGGAAACACCTTTCCAATCCTTCACGACGGCGTGCCAGAAACCGGGACGCTCCTTCGCGATGCGCTTGAGCAGCGCCTTGATGACTGCCACTTCGTGGTTGTCGCTGGGCGTGTTGACCCAGTTGTCGCCGTTTTCGAGTTCGTAACCCTTGTGGATGAGCAGGGTAGCGTCGCCGCCGTCATCGACGATGAGTTGCGGACCTTTGTTGCCCGGATGCGTGAGGGCGTTAAGCGTGAACTGCCAGTATTCCTCGAGCGATTCGCCCTTGTGCGCGAAGACCGGGATGCCGGCCCTGGCGATAGCTGCGGCGGCGTGGTCTTGCGTCGAGAAAATGTTGCAACTCGCCCAGCGCACGGACGCGCCGAGTTCGACCAAGGTCTCAATGAGGATGGCCGTCTCGATGGTCATGTGCAATGAGCCGGTGATGCGCACGCCCTTGAGCGGTTTCAAAGGACCGTATTTTTTGCGGATGGCCATGAGTCCGGGCATTTCGTGCTCGGAAACCTGGATGGTCTTGCGTCCCCACTCGGCGAGCGAGAGGTCGCGGACTTGGTAATCCGGCGCGGCCTTGCCGTTGCCGTTGGTTTTGGCAATCTTGGCGCGTGGGGGTGAAAGTTTGATGGCGGGCATATTCGGTTGAGAGTTGAAAGTTGAGCGTTGAGAGTTATTTCAATGCGTTTTGGAGCGCTTTGACTTTATCGGTTTTTTCCCAGGTCAAATCGGGGTCGTTCTTGCCAAAGTGGCCGTAGTTGGTGGTCTTCAAATAAATCGGCCGGCGCAGGTTGAGCTGGTCAATGATGTCCGAGGGCAGGAAGCTGAACACGCGGTTGACGGCGCGGATGATTTTGCTCTCCGGAACGGTTGCCGTGCCGAAGGTGTCCACGCTGACGCTGACGGGATCGGGATAACCGATGGCGTAGGCGAACTGAATCTCGCACTTCGCGGCGAGTTTCGCGGCCACAATGTTCTTGGCCACCCAACGGCCCATGTAAGCCGCACTGCGGTCCACCTTCGTCGGGTCCTTGCCGGAGAATGCGCCGCCGCCGTGACGGCCCATGCCGCCGTAGCTGTCGCAAATGATTTTGCGCCCCGTCAAACCGGTGTCGCCCTGCGGCCCGCCGACGACGAAACGTCCGGTCGGATTGATGAGATACTCGGTCCGTGAATTCAGGAGGCGCTTCGGCAGGACCTTTTTGATGACATTTTCAATGCAAAACTTTTCGATCTCGCGATGCTCCACATCCGCGCTGTGTTGCGTAGAAATGACGACGTTGGAAATGGCGACGGGTTTGTCGTCCCGGTAAACCACGGAAACCTGCGACTTCGCGTCGGGGCGCAGCCACGGCACGCGGCCGGTCTTGCGGATGCGGGTGAGTTCGCGTCCAAGACGATGCGCGAACATGATGGGCGCGGGCATGAGTTCGGGCGTTTCGTTGCAGGCATAACCGAACATGAGCCCCTGGTCGCCGGCGCCCTGCTTGGCGGTTTTCTTGCCCTTGGCCTTGCGGGCGTCCACGCCCTGCGCGATGTCGGGCGACTGGCCCGTAATAATTACGTTCACGAAGACCCTGTCCGCATGGAAGACGTCGTCGTCATTGACGTAACCGATTTCCCTGATTGTATCGCGCGCAATTTGGACGAAATCAATTACTTCACTGGGATTTTTGAATCCAATCTTTGGTATTGTGATTTCGCCGCCGACGATGACGATGTTGGATTTGGCGTAGCATTCGCAGGCGACGCGGCTGAACTTGTCCTGCGCGAGGCAGGCATCCAGCACGGCGTCGGAAATGGTGTCGCAAACCTTGTCCGGATGGCCTTCGCCGACGGACTCCGAGGAGAAGATGTAATTTTTGCTCATGAATTATTTGGTTAAAATGTCATATTGACGTATCAAGATAAGATGATATATCTTTTTTAAAGCGCGTCAAATGCTTTCTGAGAAAAAGTTGGACCGATGTTTGAAACGCCAACCCGCAGTTTCATCTCATTAGCACCGGGCTTCAGCCCGGTGTGGGCGGAGCAGGATATTCAAGCCGTTTTAACGGCTTCGTGCGGGCGAAAAACCGTTGAAACGGTTTTTAGTTTCAGCATCGCGTGTTCACCGGGCTGAAGCCCGGTGTTAATGAGAGCAGCAGATGGAACAAATAATTTAACGACACAAAAATGTCAGCCACTTTGAAATCACTACGAGCCCTGTCCGACTCGACGCGCCTGCGCATCGTGGCGTTGCTGGAGCGTGATGAATTGTCCGTGAACGAGCTTCAAGAAATCACCCGGCTCGGCCAGTCGCGCATCTCAACGCATCTCGGCCTGCTCGCGGATTGCGCGCTGGTTCAGTCGCGGCGTGAGGGCAAGCGGACGTTCTACAAGCTGAACCCGCAGACGGACGGCACGGCGGGCGAATTCATCCAGCTCGCCATTCGGGGTGCGAAGGAACTGCCCGAGCACGGCGGGGACCAGATCAATCTCAAGCGTGTGGTGAATCGCCGCCGCGAACAGGCGCAGGTTTATTTCAACCAGGTCGCCGGACGCTTCGACCGCGTCTATGGGCCGGGCCGTTCCTGGCAGGCGTTCGGGCATTTGCTGCTGCGGATCCTGCCGCCGCTGGTCGTGGCCGACCTTGGCGCGGGCGAAGGTTTGTTGAGCGAACTGCTGGCGCGCCGCTGCAAAAAGGTCATCGCCGTGGACAATTCGGAAAAGATTGTCGCGTTCGGCGCGGCCAAGGCGAAGAAGAACGGGCAGAAAAATCTGGAATTCCGGCAGGGCGATTTGCAGAACCCGCCGATTGATGCCGGCAGTGTTGACCTGGTGATTTTGAGCCAGGCGTTGCATCACGCGGACGAGCCGGACCGGGCCATTTGCAGCGCGCATAAAATCTTGAAGAATGGCGGGCAGATTTTGATTCTCGATTTGCTCAAGCATAATTTCGACAAGGCGCAGCAGCTCTACGGCGACCGCTGGCCGGGTTTTGCCGAGAGCGATTTGCATCGCTGGCTGGACGAAGCCGGCTTCAAGAAGATTGAAATCAGCGTCGTGGCGCGCGAGGAACAGCCGCCGCACTTCCAGACGATCCTGGCGAGTGGCGAAAAACTAGCCGGGTAGCGCAGGCTTTCCAGCCTGCGGGTTCACGCGACATTCCTGTCGCGTGTTTTAAGAACCAGCACAGCCGCTTCGCATCAAAAATGGCGACTGGAAAGTCGCCAGAACNNACGTAGCGCAGGCTTTCCAGTCCCGCATTGCGGGATTCAGGCGACTTTCCAGTCGCCTCTTTCGTGAGGATGAAACACGGGACAAGAATGTCCCGCAAACCCGCAGACAAGAATGTCTGCACTACACCGCCACGATGTTTACCAGCTTCTTCGGCACGACGATGATTTTCTTGATCGTCTTACCGTCAATGAATGGTTTTACTTCGATGGAATTTTTTGCGGCCGTTTCCAAATCGGCTTGCGTGGCGTTCGCGGGAACCTTGATCACGACGCGCAGCTTGCCGTTGACCTGCACCGGGATTTCGATTTCGGACTCCACCAGCAGGGCGGGATCGAACTTGGGCCACCGCGCGTAAGACAACGAGTCTCCAGTCCTGAGCCCACTGTCTCCAGTCCGGGCCGGCTGTGGACTGTGGACTGTGGACTGCGGACTATGGCCTGTGGACAGTTTTTCCCAGAGCTCCTCCGCGATGTGCGGCGCGAAGGGAGCAAGCAAAACCAAAAATTCGCGCAAAACGGAAACCGGCTTCGTCTCCCACGTTATCGCGTCGTTGACAAAAACCATCATCGCCGAAATCGCCGTGTTGAAGCGCAAGCCTTCCAAATCTTCCGTCACCTTCTTGATGCAGGCGTGCAGCGTCTTGAGTTGTGCGGGGGTGGCCGGAACATCTTTGATCGCGGAGTTCAATTTGATCAGGTTCAACAACTGTTTGCTGCCTTGTTCCTTCGCTGTTGTCTGCGCCTGCTCAAATTCCGTTTCGCTCGCCTCATCCACGAACAACCGCCAGACGCGGCCGAGAAAACGGTAAACGCCCTCGACGCCTTTGGTGTTCCACGGTTTCACCATTTCGAGCGGACCCAGGAACATCTCGTAAAGGCGGAACGCATCCGCGCCGAACTCTTTGAGGATGTCGTCCGGGTTTACCACGTTGCCGCGCGACTTGGACATCTTCTGTCCGTCTTCGCCGAGAATCAGGCCTTGGTTGACGAGCTTGAAGAACGGTTCCGGCGTCGAGACATGGCCGAGATCGAAGAGAACCTTGTGCCAGAACCGGGCGTAAAGCAGGTGGAGAACGGCGTGCTCCGTGCCGCCGACGTATAAATCCACACCTGGAGTCGAGGGTCGAGGGACGAGGGACGAGGGCAGGCCGGAGTCGGGCTCTCGACTCTCGACTCTCGACTCTCGACCAGCCGTGCCCATCCAGTAGCTCTCTGCTTCCTTGCTGACGAACGCGTTTGAATTCTTCGCATCGAGATAACGCAGGTAATACCAGCAACTGCCGGCCCATTGCGGCATGGTATTGGTCTCACGCACGGAGCCGTCGGGCAAATTGAGCCACTCCTTCGCGCGGGCGAGCGGCGGCTGGCCATCAGACGTGGGCTTGTAATCTTCCAGCGTCGGCGGCAGCAACGGCAACGAACTTTCCGGCAGCGCTTCGTGATACAAATTCCCACCGGCATCTCGTTTCCAAATGATCGGGAACGGCTCGCCCCAGTAACGCTGACGACTGAACAGCCAGTCGCGCAATTTGTAATTGATGGTGCGCTTGCCGAGATTTTTTCCTTCGAGCCAAGCGGTGATTTTCTGCTTTGCATCACTCGAATAGAGTCCATTCAGTGAAACCTCTTCATTTGACGAATTGCATGAAATACCGGGCAAACAAAAAGGCTCGATTACATCAACAGCATTTTGCCGATTGTTTAATTCAACATGCGCTTCCCAAAGCTGTTTTTCCTGCTGCGACAAGCCTTGATTGCGGTAACTCTTTTCAGCAATGGCATAAATTTCTTCTTCAGCAGGAATAACAACCCGAGGAATACCCAAACCAAATTTCTTCGCAAATTCAAAATCGCGCTCGTCGTGCGCCGGCACGGCCATGATGGCACCGGTGCCGTAACTGGCGAGAACGTAATCAGCAATCCAGATCGGAATTTTTTCGCCGTTAACAGGATTGATGGCGTAAACACCAGTCCAAACGCCGGTCTTTTCTTTCGCCAAAGCAGTGCGATCAAGATCGCTTTTTGCAGCCGCGCATAAACCGTAAGCCCAAATTGCATCGTATGGAGTGTCTTTTCCGCCCTTCCATTCTTCTGGCGTGCCAGTAGGCCATTCCGACGGAATACCATCATCTTTGAGCCACTCGTCAACCAGCTTATGTTCCGGCGACAATACCATGTAAGTCGCGCCGAAAAGCGTGTCGGGGCGTGTGGTGAAGACGGTGATTTGAGATTCGGAATTTGAAATTTGAAATTTCACTTCCGCGCCTTCGCTACGTCCAATCCAGTTCCGTTGCATTTCCTTGAGCGAATCGGTCCAGTCAATCGTGTCGAGATCGGCGAGGAGTTTCTCGGCGTAGGCGGTGATGCGGAGCATCCATTGGCGCATCGGTTTGCGAACTACCGGAAATCCACCAACTTCACTTTTGCCATCCACGACTTCTTCGTTGGCGAGCACGGTGCCGAGTTGTTCGCACCACCAGACCGGTTGTTCACTGACATAGGCGAGCCGCTTTGAGTCACGGTAAGCGCGGCGTCTGGATTCGAGTTCGTTTGTAGGACAGGCATCTTGCCTGTCTCCATTTTTCTTTGAAGTTTGAGACAGGCTGGAAGCCTGTCCTACGTTTTCGAGTTCCGCCGGATACTTCAGCGTCTCAATCGGCTCGGCCTTGTTCTTTTCCGGATTGAACCACGAGTTGTAGAGCTTGAGGAAAATCCATTGCGTCCACCTGAAATAATCGGGGTCGGTGGTGGCGAGTTCGCGCGACCAGTCGTAGCTGAAGCCGAGCGACTGAATCTGCCGCTTGAACGTGGCGATGTTCGCCTCGGTGGTATTGCGCGGATGCTGGCCGGTCTTCACGGCGTATTGCTCGGCGGGCAGGCCGAAGGCGTCCCAGCCCATCGGATGCAGCACGTGCAAACCCTGGGCGCGTTTGTAGCGCGCGAGAATATCCGTGGCGGTGTAACCCTCCGGATGGCCGACGTGCAGGCCCGCGCCGGACGGATACGGAAACATGTCGAGGATGTAAAATTTCGGTGGCAACTGCGTGGCGGCCACCTTGCCGGAAAGATTATGGCGCCGGGCAAACGGGTGCCCGTCCGGAAGGGCTTCACCCGGGTTAAAGGCGCGAAAGGTCTGCTGTTCGTCCCAGAATTGCTGCCATTTTGGCTCAATCAAATGAAACGGATATTGTCTGCGACTGCTCGACATAGAAACTGGATTTTGCGGAAAGTGGCGCGGCGGGGCAATGGCAGAGTTTCCGGCGACAAGCAAAAAAGTTCAAGCCACGTGTCGCGTAGTTTTCAAAACA
>PLAY01000169.1 GCA_003134375.1 Limisphaerales bacterium
ATTTACGGATAAGCTCTAAATCAGAAATGACGTCCGCCCTCACCCCGGCCCTCTCCCCCAGGAGAGGGGGAATCGTTCACCGCATTTTGAGCAGTGTGATATGACGGGTTGTCGTGTGTCTTGCTGTAAATACACGGAATCGGTGATGGCAATAAGGATCGAGAAATTATCCGGTGACAGGACGGTGCTCTCCCTCTCACCGGGGGAGAGGGCCGGGGTGAGGGCGAGCGTAAACTTCCATTCCACTAAAAACGTCGAGAAAGCAGTTTGGGAGTATTGGGGCTTCCAACATCCCAGCACTCCAACTCTCCATTACTCCACCACTCCATCACCCCAGTTCAATAAAGCCCGCCTCGATAAATCTCGATTACGCTCAACGGCCCTCCCGGCCAGTAACAGGCTGGTGGAAAGTTAAACGTCCGTTTGATTCGGTCGAAGATGAGTTTCGCCGGATGCTCCGGAATGTTCGGATCGTAAGCCTCAAACGAAATCTCCCGTTCGGACTCCGTCATCGCATACACCACGAGTCCGTGGTTGATCGTGATGCGCGGGAAACGGAACAGATGCACGAGCGGCACACCGCCTTCCCGCAACGACCGCACCAGCCTTTGCGCGATCTGTTCCTGATGCCGCTTCGGGGTCAGAAAGACAATCCGCCAGTGGCTGCGCAAAAAATACGATTGCCATTGCCCGCCAAGTTCCGCCTTAAGCAGCGGCTCGTGCGCCTTGCTGAACGAGCGCAGGCCGTCGAAGCCCGGAATCACCAGCCGCTCCGATTCCGCGCAGCCGCGGCGGGGATTGCGATGGACGATCTCGCGGATGAGCTTCCGGTAAACCGGCGCTTCCACGGCGGGCAATGCCGGCTCGAAGCGCGCGTGTTGAAAGAACTGCCGCACCGACCGCACGAGAACGAAGCAGCGATGGTAATACGTCGGCGGCGGATCAGCCTTGAAAACCGTCATCGCGCCGGTCACCGGATCGAAACGGTATCGCCACACCAGTTCGTGCGGGAAGGCGAACGTGTCGCGCTCGAATTGGAAGGAGCGGACGGAGTGGTCTGGTTGCGAACCCATTATGCCGGGCGGGAGACTACTGTAGCACGCCGGCGGTTCGCTCGAAGAAATAGGCCAGGTCCCGGGCGAGGGCATGGATGTCTGCGCGCTGGAGGTCCTCATCGCTCATCGCCGCGCCCATGATTCGGCCGGCGTGAAGCACGCCGCTGCGCTTGATTTCATAAACGCACACGAGTTTGTCCCCGTCGAAAATCTGGCCGCGCACCTTGATCACGGGCTGCCCGCCGCCAAAATGGCCGGCAAAATACCGCGCGGCGCCGCCGCCCTTGGAGTATTCGATGATGGTATTGTCCAGTTTGAGAGTTTTGGCGCCGGACTTCACATCCTCGCTCCTGGTAGTCACCGTGGCAAAGAGTTTCGTGTCGCGGAGATTATCCACGAGCTGCTCGGGCAGTTCCTGCATGGCCATGGTGCGCGCGTCAACCTCGTTGGTGCGTTCGATGCCGGCGAACACAATGGGCGTGAGGTAAAGCGTTTGATAGCCCTTGAAGTTGAAGCCGTCGGCCAGCCAGACGCCCTGGATGTTCTGGTCCTTGTGCAATTTGACGCCCGCCGGCAACGGCGGCACATTTGCCGGCTTTTCTTTTTGCTTCGGTTGCGCCGTTTGGTTTGTTTGCGCCAGAGAGCTGGAGGCGAAGCCCATCAACAGGCTCAAGCCGCCCACCAAGCCCAGTCGCACCGTGTTTTTTATCCATCCTTGAAACATCCGGGTTGTTTTCATATTGGTTTTTTCCGCTTTGTATAACCCTCCCCGGCGGGTGGCAAGCTTTTCTTGGTGCTCTATGACTGCTTTACGTCCAGCGTCCAACCTCGAATGAAAGCGGCGATGAACGCGCCGCAGTCCAGACGCTTCGCGACTTTCGTGAATAACATATAGCTAATTGTTTCCAATCCACAATGCGGGCACGACACTGTCTGTCCAGTGACCATTCCCCTGGCGCTGCCAGTAGGGTCAAGCTGGTTGGCGTCAAATTCGATTTTGCCGCTGCAATACTGGCATGGGCAGGTCACATAATTCGGTGCTGTCTGGGCGTCTGGTTGATTCATATTTTCACCTTCACGCAGCCGGGACATTCAAACGCCACTTGCCGCAATCGTCCATCCCAAAATGAATTCAGGAAATGAGTCCGTTGCCAATGCGGGATTCGGAATGCGGAGTGCGGAGTGCGCTGATCCGCCGCCGTTTCCACCTTCGTCGTACTTCGGCGAGACAGGTCACTTTGGCGTGACAAGCCAGTCCGTCCCGTTTGCGGGTGCGCCCCGTCCGCCTTCGCTGCGCTACGGCGCGACAAGTCCGCTTTTATTTCACGACCTTCCTCATCCCGGCCAAATCATTCCCTCACCCGGCCTGCGGCCACCCTCTCCCATCCGATGGGCGAGGGATTGAGAAGGAGAATCGTCCGCCGTCTCTTTGAAAATTCGCGCGACTGGATTTGCCGGACGGTCATCCGCACAACCAGAAACGTGCAAAAGCTGTTCCTTCTTCCCGCAAAGCGGGATCAGGTTGAGGGCGAGCGTCAAACACAAATTCCATCCAACCCAATCGTCCATCCCAAAATGAATTCAGGAAACCGAGTTCCCTTCCGCGGGGCCAGCGGCGGCTGTGCCGCTCAGGGTGAGTTCCGCAGTCATCACTTTGACGCCTGAGATGGAGGCGGAAACTTTGGCCTGGACCATCAGGCCCAAACGGCCGGTGATGGTGGCCTCGATGGTGAGCGTTTCCCCGGGCCGGGCGGAACCAAAGATTTTGACTCCCCGCAGCGCGGTCAGCTTCAGTCGCGGCAGGGATGGGTTGGCTGGATCCTCTTGGGCGACCATGCCCGCCACTTGCGCGCCGGCCTCGACCAGGAGCACGCCGGGCAGAATCGGTTCGCCGGGCAGATGGCCGCGCAGGTAATACTCATCGCCACGAACGAGATATTCGCCGACACCGGTTTTGCCCGGCTCCAGGCTGGTCAGGCGGTCCACGAAACGGAATTCCGGTCCGTGCGGCAGCGACCTGAGGGCCAGTTGCAGGAGATCGGTTGGGGCTGTCATTTGCGCAGGGGTTCCACGATGGACATGTCCGCCGGCAGCTTCTCCTCGAACACTTCGAGCGGGATTGACTGATTGAGCACGACGTTGGTGAAATCGTTGCGCATGCTCGAGCCATCGGCAAATCTCATCTCGGTGACCGCGATCGAGAAATCATTGGTTCGGAAACCGATCACGATTTCGCCAATGAACTTGCGGGCGGAAGCGCTCCTGGGCTGAAGCGTCATTTGGAGAATGGAATTCGTCTCCATTGCCGAGAGCAATTTGAACCGCGCTTCCATTCCTTCCCGGTCGCGCGGGAAACTGACATCGAGCAGCGAGAGCGCGTCCTTCAAAGGACCGGGCGGCACGTCGCCCAGCGCGTATTTCTCGGCCCGCTTGAGCCGCGGATAAATGATCAGCATCTGGTCCGGCTGGCGCAAGGCGATGGTTTGCGCGGGCCGGCCCAACTCCCAACGGAAACGGCCCGGCGTCGCCACCCAGACCTTGCCGGTGGAGACCAGCGGTTGGGCGAGGGTCTTGAAGATTCGCGTCTGTGTGAAATCGGCCGACCAGCTCTGGATGTTCGTCTGCGTGGCGAACCAGCGGTCGAACATCGGATTGAGGTCGGTATCCGCGGCGCGGGCAACCATCGCCGACAGGCACAACGCAGCGATGCTGCAAACGGCGAGGATGGAAGATGGAGCCGTCTTTGCTGCGCTTCGCCGCGCCAAGAGATGGAGAATGGAAGCCGACCTCAGCGAGACTGCTGAACCACGCCGCTTTGCGGAATGACGAATGACTAAACCATAATGACGAAAGAATGACGAAGCACGAATGGGCAACCAAGGCCACATCCCGCATGGCGGGATCATTTGTTCATTTGAGCATTCTTTAGTCATTAGGATTTAGGGCTTAAGGTTTTTAGCAGGCCAGATGGGAACGAATTGATACCATTGGTCAATATCCTTGCGAATCTCCGGCTCGAATGCACGCAGGATTTTTTGCGTGAGCGCCTGCCGGGCCTCGCGGCTGCCCAGTTCACGGCGGTCATACGTGAACTCCGGCAGCACCTTCACCGCGTAACCGTTGGGACGCCGGACCAGCGTCACGCCAACGAGCGCGCAACCCGAGGCCCGCGCCAGTTCCGCCGCGGCCACTGGCGCGTCAAACGTTCTGCCGAAGAACTCGATCGGGACGCCGCCGCGGGCGACCGGACGATCGAGCGAAATAGCCAGCGCCTCGCCGGCTTGAAGACGTTTGATCACTTCCACGAAAGCAAAACTGTCCTGGCCGATGATCAAGGTTTCGACCCCGCAACGCCGGCGCAGCGTGATGCGAAGGTTGGTCAGGCCATCGTCAGGTTCGGCCAGGGTGAGCACCGTCAACTGAATCCCCAGCTGGTTCAGGAGCAGGCCGCCGTGTTCCCAGTTGCCGAGGTGGAGCGTGATGAACAACACGCCGCGTCTGCGGGCGCGGGCGGCGCGAATGATTTCCAGTTCGGGGGAATGGGTCAGCCATTCGGTGACCGGCACGCCGCTTTCCACCCGCCAGAGATCCACGAGTTTCGTGGAGAATTTCCGGAACAGCCGGTGCGCGGCTTTCCCGGCTGCCTCACGATCACCGCCAAGCACGGGCAGGAAATTATCCACCACCATTTCCCGGCGTTCGCGCTGGAGGCGGTAATAGATCTCCGCGACGATCAGGCAAAATCCCTTGACCAAACCCACCGGCAGGATTCGCACGACGGCCAGGCCGAAATGCCACAGCCCGGCGCGGTAGAAGGAAGAAGCGTTGAGAGTTGCGGGTTGAGGGTTGAGGGCAAAGCCTGACGCCGCACGTGATGGGCTGTCGCCGTTTTCGGGCTTTGGACTTTGGACTCTGGACTTTGGACTTAACCATGACCACCAGGCCGGGAGCAGGAACACGGAAATAATCATGTTGGCGCCGATGCCCACGGCGCAGACTTTGCCGAGGCTGGCCATGCCGGGATTGCTCGACCAGGCCAGCGAACTGAAGCCGGCGATCGCCGTGCCGCCGCACAGCAACAACGCACGACCAATGGAGCGCTGCACCAGCACGAGATCTCCGCCGTGCCGGCGCAAGGCGAGTTGCATGAAGATGCTGTAGTCCACGCCCGTGCCCAGGATCAGCGGCACCGCCATCAGGTTCAGGAGATTCCACGACCAGCCCGCCAACGCCATCACCGTCAGGAGGACCAAGCCGCTCAAAAGCAACACCGCCGAGCCAAGAAGAATTTCCGTGCTCCGCCGAAAAGCGAACCAGAGCGAAGCCAGCACGAGGATCACCATTGGTGTGACCACCTGCCACATTTTTGATTTCACCCGCTTGAGCGTCATCGCCCCAAGCAGTTGCCAGCCGGAGAGGTAAGCTTCGTCCTGGGCCAGCCGCGTGGACAACTCCGCCAGCGAAGCGGTTTCGACCTGATTCGTTGCCGGATAGATCAGACCCATCACGAGCCATTGGTCGGGCGTGTGCGCGACAAACCGTTTCAGCAGCCATTGGCTCACGTTATTTGTCGGCCAGATTACGTTCGTGCTCGCGCCGGCGCGGGCCCAAGTGCGCACCAGTTCGTCAGTCAGGACCAAAGCGTTTGTGTTGAACCCTTCGTTGAGCGCGGCTTCCCGCAACAGCGGACCTTTTTCCGCCAGAGCCGCCGCTGTCGCCCGGTTGGCCGCCTGAAATTCCGCGCGCGGCCACATCGCGGTCGGGAGCAGGTAGCGTCCGATCACGCGATTCGACACCGCGCCGTTCAGCATTTCCTCCGCGAACACCAGCCGCCGATATACTTCAGGTTCTTGCGATCCGGCGACGATGAGCCAGAGCGGCTCGGGCGGGAGTCCCATTTCGGCCGTGATTTCCGCCAGCGCCGTTTCCGCTTCGCCATGTTGCGGACGCAGGGCGTCTCCGCTTTTATCGAGTGTCGGACGGTAAAAGCACAACACCGCGCAACCGGCGATGAGAATCAAAACGGTCACCACCATCACAGTCCGGTGATATAAACCCTGAGCTGCCACGCAGATCGAAGGCAGCGCTCCCTGTGGCGGGACGAAGTAGCTCCACCAGCTTGCCGCGGCCAGCGTCGTCGGAGCCTTGCGGCGATTCGGGAACAGCGGCGGCAAATAGATCATCACCATCACCAGCGCCGCGAGCCCGATTCCGATGCCCACGAGTGTGCCGAGTTGTCCGAGGCCGGGCAACCCGCCGAAGTTGAGTACCAGGAAAGCACTGATCGTGGTGATCGCCGCCCACAGGATGCTCGGCGCAATCGCGCGGCGAATCTCAGGCACCGACAGGTTTGGATGCGACAGCGCTTCCTGGTAATGCACCACTGCGTAATCCACGGCCAGCCCCAGCAACACTGCGGCGAACCCCATGCTCACCACGCTGATCGTCCCCAGAACGAGTCCGCCCAGCGCGAGCGTCGCAAACAAAATCAGCGCCAGCAGCGCGAGCAGCCAGAGCATTGGCAGCCAGCGCCGGTGTGTCAGCCAGAACAGCAGGGCAATGATCAGCGAGGTGCCGACCACCGATCGGCTCATGTCGTTCTGCATGCTCGTGGCGATTTCGTTCACGAACACCGGCCGGCCCGTGTAGCGCACCACGACGCCGTCCCATTCCTCCTTCTGCTCCGCCTTCAAGCCGGCGACGATGGACTCTATGGATTTCAGCCAGCTCGCACACGAGCGGTAACTGCCCAAGTCCACCGCCGATTGCACAAACACCAAACGGAAGTTGCCCTCCTGCGACGCGAACATCTGCTGGCCTTGTCCCATCGAGAAAGCGTCGAGCCTGTTCAACGACGGCATGTTCAGCAAATCGAACGGATCGAACGCGCGCCGCGCCATGTCCATCGGCGACATCGAAGTGGTGAGGACTTCCTTGGTGTCAGCGAGGATGGACTTGAGATTCCCGGGAGCGAGCCGGTTCGTCAGCGCGCCGAACTCCGCAGGCGGTTGATTGAACCACAGGCAGCCGAGCAGTTCGGCCATCTGGCCCGGGTCTTCCATCCACGGCGGTTGCCAGGAAACGCTTTCAACCAGGTTGGTCTGCTGCCGCAACCGTGTCGCGAGCGAGCTTGCGAGCTTCTCGGCGCGTTCGGCGTCCGGCGCGCGAAGCGTGACGACCAGTTCGCGGGCATTGGTGAAATATTTCTGGTAGAGCTTCAGTCCCTGCACCGTCGGCTCGTCAGGCGGAAGCAGATTGAGAATGTCCACGTCGAACCGGAGCCGCCACACCCCGATGCAAACCGCCACAATCAATAGGGCCCACCACCAACGTTTCAGAAAGGAAGTCACGGCGAAAGAAAGCCCTCCAAAGATTCGCCGGAGCGAACATTTTCCAGCCGCCAGCTCTTGTCCGGCTTGTTTTCGAATTTCAACCGCTTCGGCAGCGGTTCACCGGCGAGAGCTGCGGGAAGGTACAGCAAGAGAAAGCGCGTGGGCGGTTTCCCACGGCCCGCGAAAGACATCTCCTGCGGCGGGAACCGAATGAGCCAGTTGGTGCGGGTCACCTGCGCGGACGCCAGCAGCAACGGCGTCTTGGAAAACTGGAGCAGGCAGCGGCCATTCTGATCTGAAACCGCCACCAAGTCGCCCGCCAGCTCGGGATAGCCGCGCCGGGGACGCCAAAGCGCCTGGCCTTCCTGCACGTGCCAACCCGGGCCTGAGGCGGTGAACAGCGAAGTCTCGGTTGTCGTTCGGCAACCTGAGGAAAACATGACGACATTCAGCAGCGCCAACCAAAGCGCCGGACGAAACAAACGACCTGTGTATAGCCCCATAGAAATCTGATTATTGTTATGTGACCGAGGTTGTTGTCAAAGCTTGATTACACAGTCTGAACCAATCGGGCGCACTCGGGCACTGCGGTGGAACGCTGCATTCATGCGGCAGCAGCCCGCGCAATTTAACGTCCTGCCGGATAAATCCGGCGTTCCTGTCGAAACGATGCGACTCAACTTTTGGAGTCATCCAAATGCCGCCAACGCCAGACCAGACATCGTTTCGTTCTTCGGGTCAACTTGAAATTTTCCGAAATCCGCAGGCCTTCAACCCAAAAGATTTCGTCATTCTCCGCTGCCGCCACCATCAACTCCCGCCGCCGGGCGCGCGGAATTTTCCGGTTCGTAAACAAATCCTGAAGTTTCACGGGTGACTTCAAACCAATCGGTTGAAACCGGTCGCCCGGACGCCAATGGCGGAACGTGATCCGGCCACCAACCTTGTCCGCGTCAAAAGATTCACTGGCCGGCCGGGCGGCGGGTCGCTTGAATTGTTTCAACGCGTCAAACCGCCAGCGCACGCGGACGCCAGCAAAGATCATCTCCCCTGCCCCGCCCGCGAGTTTGACGACCGTCTCGTTGGCCTTGAAAACAGAAGGCCGGGCCAGGCGCAAGCTGACCACGCCAGTCGCATCGCGCAAAACGGAAAGCTGAGGGCCAAGGCTGACTGGAACATTGGCCGATTGCCGGAGCGATTCGATCAACTCAAAATCCGCCGCCACGCCGGCCTCCGACAATTGCAATTGCAAAGCCCGCCGTTGAACCGCAACGGGCAAATCGTTAAAGGTAGGGACGCCGCGCCGCGGCGTCCGCGGACGGCCCGGCGGGCCGTCCCCACCAGTTTTTTTCAGCCATTGTCGCGCGGTTTCACCCGCCAAATCCGCTTCCGCGCCGACGATCTCCATGAGCCGCAAAATGGTTTTCGTCAGGGCGGGCTGGTAGCGGCGTCGCAGCAGCGGCAGCAGTTCATTGCGAACGCGATTGCGCGGCTGATCGAGCGATGTGTTGGTGGCATCTTCGCGGAAGCGGATTATATTTTCGCGCGCGAACCCGCGCAGTTCGGCCTTGGTCGCATCGAGCAACGGACGAACGAGCATGATTCTGGAATCCACCGGCGACGGCGAATGCCATTTCATTCCGGCCAGGCCTTCGCCGCCCGCGCCGCGCAGGACGCGCAGAAAGAACAGTTCCACCTGGTCGTCGGCATGATGCGCCAGCGCGATGACGCGGATTTTGCGTTCCTTCGCCGTGCGCGCAAAAAAATCATGCCGCAATTTTCGCGCGGCCATTTCAACGGATAATTTTGCTTTTCTCGCAAATTCCCTCACGTTTGCCCGCCCGGCGGCAAAGGGCAGTCTCATTGCGGCGGCGGTTTGACGGACCAGTTTTTCGTCGGCGTTGCTGCTGCGTCCCCGGAGCTGGTGATTAAAATGCGCGACGGTCAGTCGCCACCGATGGCGGGATGAAAGTTGGTGGAGCGCCTGTAGCAAGGTCATGGAATCCAACCCGCCGGAGACGGCCACCAAAACCGCCTGTCCGGGTTTGAGCAGCCGGCGATTTTGGATGTTTTGTTCAATGCGCTTGAGCAAATCAGTCACACGCTCAGGCTATCGCAACAGCGCGGGCGGGCAAAGGCCGAATCAGGGCACGAGCTCGAGGCGGTAAAATTGCTGCGGAAGGTTCGTGGCCGGCTCGCTTAAGAGCCAGATGCCGCTGGTGTCGGGGACGTTCGTGGCAAGCGGCAGCCAGTTGCCGGACGGTATCAGATTGGTTGTGGCCTGAAGAACGTACGTGAGGCCGGCCATGCCGGCGAGGTTGATGGAAATGGTGCCGTTGGCGCCGGGTGCCACGCTGGTGATGGCGGGGATGGCGTTGGTCGGCAGGGCCACGACGGAAATATAGACGTTTTGAAAATTCGTGCCGCCCCAGCCGTCGCTGACAGCACAAACGAACAAATCGGCGACATTGTTGGAATTGTAATAAACGAGTGTGCCGGCGCTGTTGGTCACGACCACACCGTTCGTGCTGACGCTGATTCCGGCCAGCGACAGCGCATCGCCATCGGCGTCGGACCAGTAGTTCGCGAGAACGGCAACCGGAATTTTCAACGACAGTCCGGCGTACCGGTTCGTGTAAAACGCCGCCGTCACCGGCGGATGGTTGGTGACAATTTGCGAGAGGGTGTTGGTGGCGGGCAGGTAATTGGCGTCGCCGGAATATTGGGCGGCGATGAGATTGGTGCCGCGCGGCAGCGTCGCGATGGGCGCGCTGGTGGCGGCGCCGGCGGCGAGCGTCTGCGCGTTGAAGAGAACACCGTTGGTCAAAAACTGCACGGTGCCGGTGGCACTGGACGAACCAAGACTGGCGGTGAAATTCAAACTATCCTTGTAGCCGGACGGATTTGCCGACGACGTCAGGGCTATGGTTGAAGCCAGCAAATTGACCGTCAACGTGGCAACACTGCTCGTGACGGAGCCGGAGGTGTTGGTGATGACAACGCTGTAACTGCCGGCATTGTTCGTGGACACGGCGGTGAGCGTCAGCACATTGCTGGCAACGCCGGAAACATTTGCGCCGGCGGGCAGGTTCGTCCCGTTGAACAGCCAGCGGTAACTGAACGGAGGCAACCCACCGACGGTGACGCTGAACATGACGTTGCCGGTGGCGGTCACCGTCTGGTTGGCCGGCTGGGTCAGGCAGTAAGGCTGCGGGGCCAACTGGTTGATCAAGTTGGTCCCCGCCGGCGTGCCCAAACCGGTGCACAGGTCGTAGCCGCTGGTCGCATAATACAGGCCGGCCGTGTGCGTGCCAATGTTGTTGCCGGTGGTGATGTCATTAAAACAACTGCTGTAACTGGCATTGGTGCCGATGGCGTAAAGCGCCGGATTCAGAAACCCGACGAAGTTGGTGGGGTTGGCGGCGGCGGACTGCTGGTTGACGAGGGCACAAAAACCCGCCCAGAGCGGCGCCGCGCAACTGGTGCCCATGTAATAATACGTGCCGCTGGTATCACCGTTGTCGTAGCATACAAAAATGTTGTCCGCCGTCAGCGCCACGTCGGGAATGTTGCGTTTGGTGGTCGAACCGCCGTTGCTCGCCATGCTGACATTCGTCTGCCAGTAAGGAATGTGGTAATAAGTGCTGATGCCGCCGCCGGAACCTTCGTTGGGTATCCCGTTGAGATTGTAATTCCAGACCGTCTCCGAAGACCATGACACGCCGTAACCATTCATCGTCAAGGTTGTCCCCCCCACAATGGTGGCGTAAGGGCTGTCCGCCGGCACGGTGGTTCCACTGTCCAAAGGCTGGGCGCCGGTGTAGGCGTCGGCGTCGCCGGAGGATTGAAAATACGACTGGCCATGCGTCGCCATGAGCTCGAGGATGCCATCATACGTGGTGGCGAGTGAACTGCTCCAATCACCCACGAGCCAGGAACTGCTCACTTGTTTGGCCAGATTGTCCGTGGCAATCCGGTTCAACAAGGAGGAGGAAGTCGCGCTTTCTTCATAGACAATCACCCGCGCCAGCTTCGGCGCCATGGCGATGGCCATCTCAATATCCAAAGCCACCTCGTCATTCTTGCCAGTGCTCGGAGTGGAACCGCCCACCACCACGTTAGTCAAAGAAACATAATTGGTGGTTCCGACAACCGCGCCGACGATGTTTTCGTAATTGGTGATATCCACCTTGTAGTAATCCGAATACTCCAGCAGCGCCACCGTCTGGCCGGCGCCGGTCAGCGCAGTGCCGGGAACGTAGGCATTGCGAAAATCGCTGCCCGCATATTCCTGACCCGGTCCGCTCCCATTGAAACTCAACGGCCGGACTTTCGCCGCCTTCACCCGCTTGGTGGCCCGCCGCGGCAGGCTGTAATCGCTCAACCCTTCAATGCTCGTCACCCGCAGATTTGCCGGCAGCGACGGCTCGGTGTCCGGCGCAAAAAAATTGCACGCCTCGGTCGGATGCCGGTAGGTCCGCAACGTCACTCTGAATGCCCGTTCCACGTCCACCACGCGGCCCTGGATGTCCAGCACCACGCGATTGCTGTAAGTGCCGGTCACCACCAGCCCGTTGCCACGGACGAAATCCTCTACCGCCTGATAATCTTCTTCCGTCGGGCCGAACCGCGCGGCGGATTCCGCCGGCGTGAGAAATTTGTGGTAGTTCGTGCTGGCCGGGTCATAAAGCTGCCGCAACAGTTCGTCCAATTCCGCCTGATTCCGCAGCGGCAGGCCGATGGCCAGGTTCAGACAATTGGTGCCCGGCAGACGGCCCAGCGGTTGCAACCGCGCCACCACCGGAGGAACGTGGCCGTGCAGAAACTGCCGGTCGGCAGCGAGGCTTGAACGGATGGGTCCGAAAAGCAACGCCAAACCAAGCCCGGTTACCAGCCACACTCGCCGAGAATTCAACATAAAGCGCAATTATTACCTTTTTGGATTAAGCTATGATTAAGAAAACGTGTGGAACGCAAAAAATCGCCAAAATGCCGGATATTCGGTTCGCACAAGTTGGTGAAAAAGCACATCTCATTCCACAATTAGTCAAAGCTGGCTTGGATTCACGGCGCAACCTACACGCCGACTGCCCCAAAAGTCAAATTACCGTCCGGTTAAGAGTTTGCCACAGTCACAAGGAACACGGGGTTGAATCTTGCTCCCTGCCTTCGTGGTTGAAAAAAGTTTGCCCCGTTGCTCCCGTGCCACTAACGTCCATTCGTGTCCGTCAAATTTACCATTCTGGGCAGCGGTTCCGGCGGCAATTGCGCCTACATCGAAACCGATGAAGCCCGTATCCTCGTGGATGCCGGGTTCAGCCCGCGCCAGATCCGCCAGCGCCTTGCCACCATCAGCCGGGTGCCGGAAAATCTCACCGGCATTCTGATCACGCACGAACATTCCGACCACGTCCAGGGATTAATCGGCATCGCCGCCAAACTGAACATCCCGATTTATTGCAATCGCGCCACGAAGGAAGCGTTTGAATTTCAATTGGAGACCAAATTTAACTGCCACCTCTTCAACACCGGCGCGAGCTTTGATATCGGCGACCTGCTGGTGGAAACTTTTACCATCCCGCACGACGCCCAAGACCCCGTCGGTTATCTGCTGCGCACGCCCGCCGGGAACATTGCCTTCGTTACCGACCTCGGCCACATGACGAAACTGGTGCTCGAACGCATCCGCCCGGCGAACGTGCTCGTGCTCGAATCAAATCACGACGTGAAGATGTTGCAGAATTGTCCGCGCCGGCCATGGAGCCTCAAGCAGCGCATTCTTGGCCGTCACGGCCATCTTTCGAACGAAGCCGCCGCCGAAGCCGCCGTGGAAATCATGTCCGCCGGCCTGCGCCATCTTTACCTCGCGCACCTCAGCCGCGAATGTAACAAACCCGAACTGGCGCATTACGTCATGAACGAACGTCTCCACCAGATCGGCGCCACCCACGTCCACCTCCAGCTCGCCGCGCAGGATGTGCCGTGCAAGACTTTGGAACTTTGAAATGAAAACCGCAAAACGCCATGACAATTGCCACCGGATGCTTCACGGGGCAGATGATGTTGAGGCTTCAAGATTCAAAATTGGAATCTTGAAGAGGGGATTGAATTTCAAGTACTTGCCCCAACGCCGACCAGGCGGCCGCACAGTTCTGTACAACCGCAACCAAACTGTTTTGGACTGCGGCGGGAAGCGGAGCGCCACGCCGCTTTTGCAGCGTTTAGCAGCGCCACAAAGCGGTGTCGCCGCTACGCTCTGCCACCGCATTCCAAAATCCTCGCGTCATTCCGTGCGCGCCGCGATTCACATTTGAGCGTGCAACGGGCAGAGGACTGCCCGCCCTACCAACATGTTCCACGTCCAAAAAATCACCGCGCTCGACCTGCCCGAACTCGCGCCGTATCGCACGATGCGCCGGCCGCTGGAGCATGAACGGCAGGGCATCTTCGTGGCCGAAGGCGAAAAGGTCGTCCGCCGCCTGCTCGAAAGCCGTTTTGAAGTCGTCTCCGTCCTCCTGCCCGAAAAACACCTGGAGGCGTTTCGTCCGTTGCTCGAAGCGCGCCCCGAAAAACTCACCGTTTATCTCGCAGACAAAAAGCTGCTGGAATCCCTCATCGGCTTTTCCATGTATCAAGGCCAGCTTGCCGTCGGGAAGATTCCCCCGCCCGCTTCGCTCGACGACATTTTGTCGAAGAATCCCAAACCGCTGTTGCTGGTCGCCGTGGATGCGCTGACGAGCGCAGAAAATCTTGGCGCGCTGGTGCGCAACTGCGTCGCCTTCGGCGTCCAGGCGCTGATCGTTGGCGAAACTTCCAGCAGCCCGTTCCTGCGCCGCGCCGTGCGCAATTCCATGGGCACAATTTTGCAACTGCCGGTCGTCGAACTGGCGAAACTCGGCCAGCGGCACCTGTTCACCACCAAGCCGCACACCACGGCCCAAACGCTCGTTGAATGCCTGAAGGACCTTCGCGCCCGCGGTGTCCGTTGCGTTGCGGCGCATCCGCACGCCAATGGCAAAACGCTTTCGCAGGCGGATTTCTCCGGCGATTGCTGCATCGTCTTCGGCAGCGAGGGCGATGGCATTTCTGCACCCGTGCTGGAAGCGTGCGATGAAGCGGTGGCCATTCCCATGCCACCCACGGTGGACTCGCTCAATGTGGGCGCGGCGGCGGCGGTTTTTCTCTACGAGATTGCGCGTCAGCGGAAAAAGCTTGAAGCCCAGAAGTATTGCAACGCAGGAATAATACGGTAGCACCCGCGTCCCGTGGGTTGTTTCGGGCGTCACGCCCGAAACTGTTTGCAAACACAGATTGTTGTCACTCATCTGATCTCCGGCCAACGTACGCGCGCTGCGACAATTCGGCGTCCCGCCGAATTGAAGTATCCGTCTCCGCGTATGAATCACTGGCCAAAGCACATGGTGATCTGACTTTGATTGGTTGCTGGATTCAACAACAGCCCGGACCTCGCGAAGGATTCTCATCCTTTTCAACGACTAACCTTAATGAGAACATGACTGCCGTTATCCAAAACTGGGAAACACAAAGAATGACCTCGGAAACAGCGGATGAACTGGCCTTGGCACGGTGCGTGACCAGCGGAGACGAGGACGCGTTGAATGCGCTCTACGAACGTTACGCTGACCCATTGTTTGCCTTTATTTACCATCGCTTGGAGGGAGCGCGACCCGAGGAGACGGAAGAAGTTTGGCAAGATACGCTCTCGGCGGGCCTCCGATCCCTGCCCACGTACCGCGGTCAGAGTCGCTTCTTTACGTGGCTCTGCAGCATCGCCCGGCACAAGATCGCAGATCACTGCCGACGCCAGAGCCGCACCACGCTGAACCTTTCCTTGGTCCCGCCGGAGGACCTGATCAATCTCATGGATAACGGTCCATTGCCCGACGAAATCGTCCGGCAACAAGCCACGTGTTTGCGTGTCGTCGAGGTCCTGGGGCAATTGCCGTTGGACTATCGTACAGCCTTGGTAGCGCGTTATGCCGACGGCCAAAGCGTGGACAACGTGGCCCAGTTGCTGGGCAAGAGCTATAAGGCCACGGAGTCGGTGCTTTCACGGGCCAGGGAAGCATTTCGCCTGGCCCTGGCAGGCCAACTGGAGGTGGTGTTATGAACGATAAAGAAATTCGCGACGAAGAGAACCTGGCACGACTCATCCGAGCCGGCTTCAACCGAGCTGCCCGACCTGATCCTTCTGCACGCGGACGGATACTGCGGCATCTAACAGGAGAGTGGCGGGCTGAGTACGGATCTGCCGCCCGCCTCGAAGAACAGCTGGATCCCAGAAACCAAGCGAGTGTCAAAATGTCCAGCGCCCGAGCTCATCAAGAGCAAACGCCATACGAAAGGAGCACAATTATGAGCAAACTATTGCAGCATCGTTGGGGATTCGGGCTGGGCGCTGCCGCCGGTGCGGCCGCCATTGTTCTGGTCATTCTCCTGGCTTTTCCCAAGACACAAGCCACCGCCGCCGAAGTCATGACCAAAGGCGCCCAAGCCGTGGCCAGACTCACCAGCATTCACCTGCGCGGCCAGTTGCGCGCCGACCCGGTCGCCAACTTCGATTCCATCGATCCCGACGCCGCGTTTTGTACCATCGAACTGTGGAAACAGTTCGAACCAGAGACGAAATGGCGGTACGAAAAACCCGGACGCGTCGCTGTCTGGGACGGGCAATCCTTCGTCATGTTCCTCAAAACCGCCAACATCGCGGCGAAAGGACCAATGGGGCCGAGAAACCCGTTTAACAAGGATTGGCTGCACCAGATCGTTCAGATCGCCAACCTGAGCAACACCATCACCAACGAACTCAACAACGCCATCGCCAAAGGCTGGAAAATCAGCCACGAGACAGGACGCGCGGACGATGGCCGGCTGAAAGATGTCGTCACCATCGAAGCCAAATCCGGCAGGCCGGATAACGATTACCTCAACAACCGCTTCTTCGACGCCGCCGACACCCGCCGGATATACGTCTTCGACGACCAAAGCGGATTGCTGGAATCGGTGAAGATTTATCTTCAGGCTGCGGCGGGAGACAAGTTGATTTTTGAACTGGATCAGATTGACTATAACCAGTCCTTCAATCCTTCCTTGTTCCAAATCGAGCTGCCGGCTGATGTAAGCTTGGTCCAAAACGAAATGCAGAAGCTGCCCGACAACGAAAAATACGCGGCCCTGACCGCGGAGCAGGCTGCCCGCGCCTATATCGAAGCCCTCGGACGTCAGGACTGGACTGAAGCTGAAAAATTCCGGAGAATGACGATTGACGACCGAACCAAGAAAACATTTGGCGGGCTTGAACTCGTCAGCATCGGTGAGTCTTTTACTGCCAAGGATTATCCCGGACGGTTTGTCCCCTACGTGATCAAACTTAGGAGTGGCGAGATGATAACGAACAACCTGGGATTCAAGAAGGATGGAAACACCGACCGATGGTGGGACGATAGCGGTTGTTTCGTAAATCTGAACCCAACAAGCCATTGAGGGACGGAAAGCCCGACCGATGGCGGGACGGTGGTGCTCTCTGATGACATAGAGGTCTTTTGCCAAATGACACGGGTCGGGAATGTGAGAGTGTTCCGGCCTCTTGTTTTGCGGACAAACGGATGTCTCCCCGGTTTATCGCTGGTAACCGAGGGCAACCACCAGACGCGGTCCATCAGCTGCATCCGAATTGAACCCGCCGGAGGCGGGTGCTACCCACAGCTTTTCCTGATCTTTTTTCTTCTTAGCGTCCTGGCGTCTTCGCGTTAAAAACTTTCTCGTAAACTGCCCGAATCGCCCGCCGCCATTTCGCCAGCGCCTTTCCAAATTCCTCCGGCGTGGCAAAACCGCAGCGGACCGAGACGCGATAATACGGCGCGGGATCGTCCGGCAAAACCGTTTCGCCTTCGTAACTCCACCGGCGCAAAATACCCTCGACACGCCGCAAGTGTCGGTAATTTTCCAAAAGCTTGTCTGAATCCGGCAACACTTTTGCGTCGCGCCCACGTTCAATCGCACGCAGGGTGTTTGCCTCCTGCCAGCCGTTTTCAAGGCACAAAGCCTGGGCGATGAATTCCGCATCCATCAAACCGCCCCGGCCGGTTTTGATGGCCAGGTCGTCCTGATCGCGCGGCGTGCGCTCTTTCTCAATGCGCAGCCGCATTTGATGAATTTGCCTTTTCCAGTCCGGCGTGAAGCAAGCTGGTAAGCCGGCTGCATTTTTCGTTTCGGAGGGCGGAGTTCCACGACGCCCTGATTGAGTTGGGGGCTCGCAGAGCTCGCCCCTCCGATTTTTGATTTTTGAAACCCTGGAGAAATTCGTCAATGTCGCCGCCAGTTTCTGGAACTTTTCGCCCAGCGCAAAATTTCCAGCCACGGGTCGCGTGCGGGTGAGCGCCTGGATTTCCCAAAGCTGCGCCCGCTGCCGGTAATATTCCTCGTAAGCCGCCAGCGTATTGACCAGCAGACCTTTCTCGCCGTCGGGACGCAGCCGCGCGTCGGTGTGAAACACCATCCCCTGCTCCGTCCGGCGCGACAGCAATTCCTTCACCTCCACGGCCAGCCGTTGCAATTTCGGCAATTCCTTCGCCCGGGCGTCTGTGACAAACAGGAGGTCCAGGTCGGAACCATAATCAATTTCACACCCGCCCAATTTGCCCAGCCCGATGACGACGAACGGCGGCGACCGGATTTTATTTTTGCGCATGACCACTTCCAGCGCGTATTGCAGGCAGGCGTCGGCGAGCGCGGAGAGTTCGGCGAGATTCTGCTCAAAATCGGCCAGGCCCAGGATGTCGCGCAGACCGAGGCGCATCAACTCGGCCTCGTGATAACGGCGCAGCCAGAAAAACTGGTCTTTGTCTTCGAGTCCGTGGCGCAAATCCTTCAAAACCTCCGGCGCCATTTTGCGCTGGCGCAGGCGCCCGCCGGCCACAAAATCGTCAATTAAATCCGGGTCGCGAATGGCGGCCTCGGCCAAAAATTCGGAACGGTCGAACAGCAAGAGCATCAACTCAAACGCCGCCGGGTTGCCGTGCCACATTTCAAACAGCGCCGTGCGCGTGCCGTAAGCCTCAATGAAGCTGTCCAAACGCGTCACCACGCGGTCGGGATCGGAGAGAATAGCCGATGGTGAAGAAACTTTGGGCTTCGAACCGTGGACTGTGGACTTTGGACTGTGAACTGCGGACTTGTTTTGCGGACAAAGAGCCAGGAATTTTAGAATCAATTGCCGCGCCAGTTCCGTCGTGTGCGGCGACACATGAACGTAACCCGGACCTTCGGCGAATTCCTTGAGCAGGCGAAACGCAGTCTCCGGGTCGCGAAACGAATACGCCGCGAGCAGCCGTTTCCACTCCTCCTCCGCACCGTCGAATTCCGGCGGCAGACCGGCTGGTGCCGGGGGCAATTCCGCCTTCAGCAACCGGTCATAAACCCGCCGCACATTGCCGGTGTGCATTTGCCGCGCGGCCTCAAATTCTGCCAAGGACGCGAAGCCCATCAACCGCGCCAGCCTCAGTTGCGCCGGGCGGTCGGTGGGAATCGTGTGCGTCTGCTGATTTTCCTCCATTTGCAGGCGATGCTCGACATCGCGGAGAAACCGGTAGGCGGCGTCGAGTTGTTGCGTTTCCTCTTCCGCCAGCAATTTGTACCGCGCGAGTTTGGCGAGGCACGGCAACGTTTGCGCGGTCTGGAGAAAGGGCAGTTTCCCGGCATGCAGGATTTGCAGCGACTGCGCGATGAATTCGATTTCCCGGATGCCGCCGCGCCCGAGTTTGACGTTTCGCTCCAGTTCATCCGCACCCACCACTTCCTTTTCGATCCGGTCCTTGACTGCGGCGACTTCCCGGAGCACGTCGGCGCTTAGCGAAGGCGGAAAACGGAAGGGCTGGATCATTTCCAGGAACTCGGCAGCCAGACTTTCGTCACCGGCAACGCCCCGCGCCTTGATGAGCATCATCCGCTCCCAGGTTTGTCCCCATTCCGTGTAATAATTCTCATAGCTTTCCAGCGAACGGCACAGCGGCCCGGCGTCACCTTCGGGTCGCAATCGCAAATCAATGCGGAACAACATCCCGTCCGGCGTCACGCGGGAAACTTCGGCGATGAAAGCTTCGGCGAGTTTGTTGAAAAATTGGCGGTTGGACATCGTGGCGCGCTGCGCTTTTTTCTTTGCCGGCGATTCCTTGAAAACCTCCCCCTCCTCGCCGTAGAGGAACAGCACGTCCACATCGGAGCTGTAATTGAGTTCCTGCCCGCCGAGCTTGCCCATGCCGAGCATACAAGATTCCGTGCGTTGCCACTTCCCCTCCGCGTCCTGATGAAAAGGCTGGCCGAATCGTTCCGTGAATTGCTGCCGGCAAATCCGCCACACGGCGTCAAGACATACGTCAGCCAGGTCTGAAATTTCACGGGTGATTTCAACCACGTTGCTGAGGCGGGCAAGGTCGCGCGCGGCGATGCGCAGCATTTCGCGCTGCTTGAAGCGGCGCAGTTCCGCCAGCGCGCCGGCGTAATCGCGCGCCTCCAGTTTCGGTTTCAACCCGCTTTCGATCTCGTGTCGAAAGCCATCCGCGCGCCGTGGAAATTTGAGCTGTTCGATGTCAAGCACCGACAGCCAGCCGGGATTCGCGACCAGCAAATTGCCGAGGGCCGGTGAACCGCTCAACAGCGCAACCACGACGCGAATCTGGTCCGGGGAAAATTTTTCAAGCTGGGGGCCGGCGCCCGCCGCGGCGAGCAAATCGAGGAAATGTTTGACCCGGGCCGGATCGGCGGAAGTTCCGGCCAGTTTTTGCCAGTCCGATTTTTTCATGCGACGAGCGCGCGTCAGTTTTTGGAACGCGTATAAATTCCTTCAACAAAATCAACCGCCCGGCGGCACAGCGGCTCCCAGTCGAGTTCGGCTTTGACCCGCGCGGCGGATTGGGCGGCGCGGATTTGCCAGGCCCGGGGCGGTTCATCAAACCAGTCGAGGATTTTTTTACCGAAATCCGCGCCATTGAATTCCGAGAAACGCACCATCGGGTCGTTTTGGAAATAGCGCTGGATGCTTTTGAGGGGCGTGCAAACGCTGGGCAGTCCGCAGGCGACATATTCGACGACCTTGGCGACAAACGCGCAGTGGGTGCCGGCGGATTCCTCATACGGTACGATGCCCACGCTGGCATCGGCCAGATGCCTGGCCACTTCGGCATAAGGCACAAAGCCGGTGGCTTCAAATTTGAAATTGGGAATCGTCTGCGCGTGTTGCAGAAACTTTTCCAGCACGGTGGTGCGTTTGCCGACGAAACGAAAAATCGTTTCCGGCTTTTTGGCCAATACCAACTTGACGGCATCAAAAGCAATCTGGCCGAGGTGATGCGCGTCAAACGAACCGTGCATGACGACGACCGGCGGGCGGTTGGGCGCAATCAGCCGCACATAAAATGGAAAATATTCCGCCGCATAGCCGTAGTAAATCGGCAGGATTCTTTCGCGCGGATAGCCGCGTTCGACAAATTTATCGGCCAGGGTGTCGGAAATCGCCAGCACACCATCCACGCCGTAATGGACGGGCATGGAAATTTCGTAGCGTTCGAGCAGCTCGACAAACGGACGGGGCGCAATGTAGGCCGGCCAGGTTTCCATAAAACCGGTGAGCAGGTCGGGAAAATTCATCACGACCGGCACGTTCAGCCGGCGTTTCAACCGGCCGGCGGCCACGGCGGAAATCGCGTGTTGCGAGAGCAGCAAATCGAATTTTACCGTGCGCGCGGCCCCGGCAACCATGCGCTCCAAAAATGACGGATAGAGCAGGTATTTAAAATTCCGCAGCCGGGCGTAACGTCCCATTTGCCAGGCGGTGAACTGATGCAAATGGATGCGGAATTTTTCCTGGACGGATTCGGATTCGGCGATTTGCGGGCAAAAAACGTGGACTTCGTGGCCGCGCCGAACCATTTCCTCGACCAGATAAACGGCCTCCGCCGAACCGCCGCCGGACGGCGGATAAAACGGTTCATGGGTCAGAAACGCGATACGCAGCGGGAATTTGGATTCGCCCACGCGGTGACGCTATGCAATTTGGACCGGGCCGTTCAATCATAATCAGCGTCCACCCGCAGGCAAAAAGTTTGACAAGCGCGGCTGGAACTTTAGATTGCGTGCTCTCTGGATGGGGTCGTAGCTCAGTTGGTAGAGCGCCTGAATGGCATTCAGGAGGTCAGGGGTTCGAACCCCCTCGGCTCCACCATCTCGAACATTGTTCAGAAACGTCTGACGTGTTACGAATGGCAAGAGAAGTTTCAGCCAAGCAATCAAAGGGTTTTTTGAAAGAAACGGTTAAGGTTTGAGCGCGCAAAAGGCGGTTCGAGCCGACTTTTTGTAGAAATGACTTCATTTCTAACCAGTCGTTGTTAATAACGGCTGTATTCAGGGCATTTGCTTCTAAAATCCAGTTCCTCAAGGGTTCGAGCCGATTGGCTTTGCTCTTTTCCAAACCAATGATTTGCTGTTCCAATTCGACTTTTTTTGGAACAAGTGGATTTTTCAATTCCTTGAATTCGTCAATGTCAATGGAGCCTTCGGTAAAGCCGTTGTTAAGCCGGTCAATCTTCGATTTGAGAGAAGTAAATTCGGATTTGAGCCGGTCGATTTTTTCCTGTTTTTCGTGGGACACTTCCGATTCCCATGTTTCGACCCGTGCAAGGAACTTTTCCTTCCATTCGTCGGGAATGGTGACGAGTTGCGCGTTGCGTTTAACTTCCCCCGCGAATTGTTCTTCGCGGACGAAACTGCGGTTTTCGCACTGCTGCGTCCTGCTCTTGCCTGTGCAACGATAGTAAACGGCGTTCTCTCGGTCGCCTCGCGGTAGTCGAGGGGGCGAATCCAGATTGCGCCGGTCGGGTCATGGGTCACTTCCTCAAATGTGGAAAGATATGCCAACCTCAATATGGGCGGGGTGTTTTGAAGCAACCGTAGGGCGGTGTTGTTACGGCGCTCCGCGTTTTTGAACACCATGAGCACGCGGAATGGGAATTTTTTGTAATCGTCGCGCGTTGCGCCGTTGCGGACTGCAAAGCCGCCGCGCCGGTAATAATCGAGATAACAGCCGGCCTTGACGACAAGCGTTTCCTGAACTTCGTTGGAACGATCCACTTCAAGAAAAAATGCGTGCTCAAACTTGCCGCCAGTGGCGTCTGTTTCGTGAATGCGGATGAAGCCGTCAGGCTTCACGGGGACTTCCGCGCCGTCGTAGCCGGGGCGATATGCCGTGAATTCATTCAAAAGCGGCCATGTGCTGAATTCATCAATGGTGAATGACCCCATCGTTTTGATTGCCGCATGGAACGCCGCCTTCACGTCCATGACTTCAAGCTCATGGCTAATCGTGCGGTCGCTCACACGGGTACGCCGCTCAAGAGCTGGTAAATTGAACGATGGGTATTCATTCAAGACACCGTGCTCTTGAAGCAGCGTCAAACCTTTACGGGTTAAAAAGAGGATGGATGGCTCAAAGGCGCGGCGGGGGCGTTCGCTGATGAATCCGGCGGCTTTGAGTCTTTGCAGGCGTTTGTTGGCGGCATGAATTTTGTTGTCAAAATAAAGCACCGTGGCGTGGTCGGTGGTCATCACGCGGCATTCAAAAAGTCCACCCCGCCGTTTCTGAGTT
>PLAY01000190.1 GCA_003134375.1 Limisphaerales bacterium
TATGCAGAGCCGGATTGGTCAACCCCCACGCTGGCCCCGCATCTTCAAACTTCAAGTTTCCCAGGTTGCGGAAGCCGAGAATCGGAGTCTTAAAGGGTTCGATCAGCATAATTGAGCGATAGTTCTCTTCGTCCCTCTCTTCCTGGGGTGATCGCGCCACGGGTTTGCCATCGGATCCAAGCTTCGGCGGAACCAGTTTGCCCGCCCGCCGGAGGGCCCTCCCTTCCTCCATGGCATCCATATCGTTTACGTCATGTGCAAAACCTGCAGGGATGATCATATCCTCGTATCCGTCCAGATCCACGTCAATGAAGGCAACCTGCCACGCCCAATCGGAAGCGGTGACGCCGGCATAGGCAGCGATCTCTTCAAAAGTGCCGTCGCCCCGATTGTGAAACAGCACGGTTTGGGGAATCTGCGGTCGATCCTCGATGGTCCCGGGCGGCGATCGCCTCTCCATGGAGGGCATGGAATCTCGTTTGCGCCGCTGCCAGTCCCGGTCCAACATGTCCATGACACAAAAATCCACATGGCCGTCCCGATCGATGTCGGCAAAATCAACGCCCATTGAGAACAGGCTGGTATGGCGCAAGGCCAACGGTGGGGCAGCCCGAAAATGACCCTTCCCATCGTTGAGCCAGAGCCGGTCGGGCGTCCAACCGTCAGAGCACACATAGATGTCCGGCGCGCCGTCGCCGTTCAGGTCCCGAAACGCCACTGTCTGGCTCCAATCCAGCGGCGGACCCGTCAGCGGTTTGCCGCTTTCGTCCAAAAACGCCCCGTTGGTCCAGGATAATGGCGTGAAACGCCCCTTCCCATCGTTGAGATAAATCATGTCCGGTTCGCCATATTCCATGCGATTCCCATCTTTCAATACGAAGCGCTCATTAAACGGTGGGGCAAAGGTCATCTCGCCGTTCACCTTGATCACCTTGAGCTTGTCAAACTCCGCCCGATCCCGCGCATCATCGGTGCGATAATCGGCCACATAGAGGTCCAGCGTGCCATTGCCATCAATATCGGCCAGGGCCATCGTCTCCGCGTCGTATTTGCTGAGCGTCCCGGCATACTCACTGCATTCGATGAAAGTCCCGTCCCCCTTGTTGGTGAAACATAGCACCCCGTTCCCCAGGGTGCTGATCAACAAATCCAGCCAGCCGTCACCGTTGATATCCGCGAACACTGCCCCGCGGCAGATCAGGTTCGTTGTCACTATCCCCGACCCTGCCGTCACATCCTTGAATTTCATCCCGCCCAGGTTCTGGTACAACGCGCATCGCCCGTCCAGGCTGCAAAAGAAAATGGCTGGCAGCCCGTCGTTGTAGATGTCTCCTATTGCCACCCCTGAGCCGTTGGCCAGCACCCGGTTGGCGGCGATGGCGTGTTCATCCAGTGGATTGGTGAAGGTGATCCCCGTCTGCTCCGGTGATAGCAGCGTGAAGCCGGGTTTGCCCTCTTTGGGCACCTGGAGTTCCGCCCATTTGAAGCTATTCTCCTGATGCCACTGCGGCTCCGCAGCGCACCGGGGAATCCCCAGCGCCACAAATCCAATGATGAAAACCCATGACCAAAAAATTTTCATTCGATGTTCTGTAAACCATTAAATCAATGTCAGATTTTGCCCAACATCCCCAGTCCAATGCGGCCGTATTTCCAGACGGATCACTTATTCACGGTCAGGTTGCCGTCGGTGTCCACCGCGATCTCCTTGGCTCCAGTCGGGATGGGGCTGGTCGTGGTTTTGCCCCCGGGCCAGCGGACCCAAATTTGGGTCGGAGCTTCCGGGCAACCCATAACCTGTACCACGCTGTCCTGTGACCAGTAGCCCGAACCGCCATGAATCTCCCGCGCCGCTCCCATCCGCTCCCCAAACACCAGACGCAGCGTCGCGCCCACTCCATCCGGATTCCCCGGCGGCCCCGCCAGCCGCACCCGCAAGCCCGGTTTGCCCAGCACATTCTGGTACAGTTTAGTCTCCGCTCCGTTCTGGCTCACCGCCAAGTCCACCCGCCCGTCCCCGTCAAAGTCGCACAGTGCCGCTCCGCGCTGCTCCCCGTACACCAGGATGCCCGACTTCTGCCCCGGAACCGCTTCCAACTTGCCCCCACCAGTGCCGCGCAACCACAGGCCGCGCCCCGCATCCTGCCGATAGCCGGCATCATCCGGCCGCATCATTCGCGTCGCCAAATCAAAGAAATTCTGGCTCAGAAAAATGTCCTCATTCCCATCCCCGTCGAAATCCCCCACGTTCACCGCAAACGCCGGCGCGATTTGCGCTTCATACGGCAGTTCCACCGCGTCAAAGTGATTGGTGCGATTGAAAAAGACCATCGAGGCGAGCGTGGTGGCCTGAACCTGGTCGGCCGGTTTGGGCAATACCGCCAGTATCTGCTCCATCGTCGCTTCGGAGTAGGCCTTGTGCGTCGGAAACTTGCCGACCAGCGGTGGATAGGCGCTGGCCAGCGCGTCCCGCATCCGCCGCGGCACCTCCACTCCGCGCATCGGATCATACACCGCCTCAATCAGGTCCAACGCGCCACGATCGGAGAAGTCGCCGTAATACATCCGCACCGGGTGATTGCTGCTGGCTTGATACTCACTGTTGAGTCCCCAGTTGCCGGCAATGATGTCCAAGCGCCCGTCCCCGTCAATGTCTCCCGTCGTCACCCCGTGCCACCAGCCGGTGTAACGGTCCAATCCCAGTTCCTTGGTGATTTCATGCAGGTGACCAGCCTGGTTCTTGAACACGCGGATCGGCCCCCAGTCGCACGCCAAAATCAGGTCGGGATAGCCATCCCCATCCAGGTCGCTCCACACCGCCCCGTTCACCAGCCCCACCTTCTCCAACACCCGGCTGTTTTCCTCATCCAACACCAGTTGCCCTCCCACGTTCCGGTAAATTTTTGAATCGGCCGCCTCCGGATACCGCCCCGGAATCACCCGCCCGCCCACAAACATGGCCAAGGTCCCGTCTCCATAGACGTCCGCCACCGCCAATGGCCCAGTGCTGGCTTTGGCTGGTGGAAGATCTTGCTTCTTGAGCGTCGGAACAAAACTGATCACGGCGGCCGAGGATGGATTGTTCGAGGTTTCATAATTGTCCCGTCCCAGTGCCAAAGCCCGCTCGCCCGCCCCGCCAACCCACCCCACGATGCCGGTCACGTCTTCCGTCATGGGGAAAGTGATGATCGGCAGGTGGATCATTCCCCCCAGGCCGTCGTAAGTGTAAGCCCACAACCAGCCGCCTCGACCGCAACCGATCACCAGTTGCTCGCGATGGCCGCCCAGCACGTTGACCCACGCAATGCCCGGCCCACCCTGGCTCAGTTGCCACGGCAACAAGGGCTGCCGTTCGTAGTCGTTGAAAAATTCTTCGTGGTGTTTGTGGGCTATCAACCCGCTGACATCCTTGAAAAAGGGCTTCGCCTCCTCAATGGGCACTTGCGGTTCCGCAGGAGCGGCCCCCGCCTCATCCACCTCGTAAATCCGGTTGGGCTTCACATCCCGCACCACGCTCCGCTTGCCGTTGCGCCAGGTCACCTCCAGCGTCATGCTCTGGCTCCGGCCCGCCGCAAACACTCGCTCCGGATCCGAGCCCGACAGATGGAACCCGCCGCAAACGACCTCCTGGCTTTGCATCGGCACCGCCCCGCCCAGCAATTTGATCTTTCCGCCAATGCCCTGTGTGTTGGGGGCCAGGCCTTTCAACCGGACGGCAACACGCGGAGCGGAGCCGTGGTTGTGATAGACTCCCGCCGCGCTCCCCAGAATGTTCACCACGAAATCCAGCCCGCCGTCGTTGTCCAAATCTCCCACGGCGATCGCGTTATGCAGAGCCGGATTGGTCAATCCCCACGCTGGCCCCGCATCTTCAAACTTCAAGTTTCCCAGGTTGCGGAAGCCGATAATCGGGGTCTTCAAGGGTTCGGCCAGCTGGTTGGATTGATAGATCACTTCCGTCTTCTCTTCCTGGGGTGATCGCGCCACGGGTTTGCCATCGGGTCCAAGCTTCGGCGGAACCAGTTTGCCCGCCCGCCGGAGGGCCGTGACTTGCTCTGCAACATTGAGATTATTGATGTCACGGAAGTAGCCCGTAGGAACAATGATGTCCTCGTAACCGTCCAAGTCCACATCCAGGAACACGGGTTGCCACGACCAGCCGGTTGTGGTCACGCCGGCATAGGCGGCAATCTCTTCAAAAGTGCCGTCGCCCCGGTTGTGAAACAGTACGTTCTGGGGAATCTGCGGTCGATCCTCGATGGTCCCGGGCGGCGATCGCCTCTCCATGGAGGGCATGGACTCTCGTTTGCGCCGCTGCCAGTCCCGGTCCAACATGTCCATGCCATAAAAATCCACATGGCCGTCCCGATCGATGTCGGCAAAATCAACGCCCATCGAAGCCAGGCTGGTATGGCGCAAGGCCAACGGTGGGGCAGCCCGAAAATGACCCTTCCCATCGTTGAGCCAGAGCCGGTCGGGCGTCCAGTAGTCGTTGCAGACGTAAATATCCGGCGCCCCGTCGCCATTCAGATCCCGAAACGCCGCTGTCAGTGCCCAATCCAGTGGCGGACCCGTCAGCGGTTTGCCACTTTCGTCCAAAAACGCCCCGTTGGTCCAGGACAATGGCGTGAAACGCCCCTTCCCATCGTTGAGATAAATCATGTCCGGTTCGCCATATTCCATGCGATCCTGATATTTCAACATGAAGCGCTCATTAAACGGCGGGGCAAAGGTCATCTGCCCGTTCACCTTGATCACCCTGAGCTTGTCAAACTCCGCCCGATCCCGCGCATCCTCGACGCGATTATTGCCCACATACAGATCGAGTGTGCCATGGCCATCAATATCGGCCAGCGCCATCGTCATCGCGCCATATTTGCTGAGCGTCCCGGCATACTCACTGCATTCGATGAAAGTCCCGTCCCCCTTGTTGGTGAAACATAGCACCCCGTTCCCCGTGGTGCTGATCAACAAATCCAGCCAGCCGTCACCGTTGATATCCGCGAACACTGCCCCGCGGCAGATCAGGTTCGTTGTCACGATCCCCGACCCTGCCGTCACATCCTTGAATTTCATCCCACCCAGGTTCTGGTACAACGCGCATCGCCCGTCCAAGCTGCAAAAGAAGATGGCCGGCAGCCCGTCGTTGTAGATGTCTCCTATTGCCACCCCTGAGCCGTTGGCCAGCCCCCGGTTGGCGGCGATGGCGTGTTCATCCAGTGGGTTGGTGAAGGTGATCCCCGTCTGCTCCGGCGGCAGCAGCGTGAATCCCGGCTTCCCCTCTTTGGGCACCTGGAGTTCAGCCCATTTGAAGCCATCCTCCTGATGCCACTGCGGCTCCGCAGCGCACGGTAGGATTCCCACTACTCCGGCCAGAATTGCGACTCCAATTGACAGAAATAATCTCATTTGCTTCGGGAACGACTAATGCGGTGTCATGGTTTTTCGGATGCCTTCCCTACTACCCGGCAACGCTTCTTCTCCCGGCATTGGTGAGGCCCCGGCTTGATTCGGCGCTCCTTTTGAGGCGTTACCAATTCACCGGCACGAGCTTGAATAAACCATCAAGACACCAAAAGACAGGGCAAAATCACGCCAGTTCGTCCCAGCTTCGCGAATCCTGAAGAAAAGGGAGCGCGGAGTTTACACTTGAGCTTGAACCAGCCCACCCGGCTCAGGCCTTTTTCGCGGACTCGAGACATGAAACGATGAAGCGGACTGAAGTCCGCGCTTGTCAAACAGACTGCGCCTGAATCAAACCCAAAGGTACGGGGTCTCCAGAGCTCGGTGCAGGGCACAAAAAACCGGAGGGAATAACTTCCCTCCGGTGCGTTAAAACTTATCAATCCAGATGCCGTTTGATTAGGCGCGACGGCGGAAAGCCAACAAGGCTAGACTGCCGAGACCGAACAACGCCATAGTAGCGGGTTCGGGAACCGCCAAGGTCACGTTATCCACATAAATCCATGAACCCGCTACATCAGTTGAATTGTTCCAGATCTTGATCCCGAGGTTTTCCCCGATATCGGCATTCGGAATGTCGGCCGCATTAATGTGCAGCCCTTGATATACCCATGTCCCAGGTGTAGCACCGTTAGATGATGGACCCAAATTGAAATCCACTTCACCATAGATGGGCGTTGCGTCAGTTCCAGCATAAACCTCGACTGCGATCACCCCAATTCCGGCTCCCGACCAAGTGCCATTGTAGGTATCAATGTCCATTGTCCAGAAGTTGAGATCATAACCGCCCGACCCGCCAATTACTGTGCCCGATGTTTGTTCAGCATACCCGTCTTGATTCATAAAAAATGCCGCATTAACCCCGTCTTCAGCCCCCGGCGCCTTAATATCCAGTGGCGTATCCACGCCTGAGTTGGCCGCTGTGGGGCCGGTCCAGCCAGGAACGGTGCCGTTGAAACCGTTTTTGACGCTCACTCCGGGAACTGTAAGCGTCTCGAAGCTGCCGTTTACAAGCTGCGCTTGTACCTGCACAACGACTAACGCTGCGCCGGCTATTACACTACCGATTAATTTTATTCTCATAGATTTATTTAGATTTAAGGTTTTAAACATTTAATACCACTGACAATTTCTACTCTAAATGATCCCCATCCCTGTGTCAATACTTTTTTATTTTATTTTGGCCATATTTTAACATGCAAAATGTGCCTGCAAATCAACGACTTGCAATGTTCGCTACTGCTTCAGGATACCCGGAATAGTCCGGACTAGTTCTGCTAATTGCCGCCAAATCGTTCTGGGACAAGCGGCTTGCCTTTGGGGGCGAGTGGATGAACGGCGGGGCAGCAAAGCCACCGGCCCGCGCGAACCAGTTGAATTTCCGCGTTGGCGGAGTGCGGCCGTCCCGGCCGCAGCAAAGTCGGTTGGGCAGGCGATTGGAAAATGTTCCGTGGCTTGCATGAAGCCAGTTGCTGCGCCCGGGGACGGGCGCGCTCCGGCATGGCCTCGTCCCACCCGCCAGCCCCGGCAATTTCGGAATTCGGGTTTGAAAGCTTTCGCACGGAAAGAGCCCGGTTTTTCAAGCCAGTGTCAACCGAAAGCCATTTTTACGCATCACTCAATAATTGGAACCGGCGCGGCCTGCCATTGGCGGCTTGAGAGCGACGATTTCCTGTGCGCGATCAGCCTGGTCGCGCCGTCATCGCTCTGGCCGGGGGCTGGTTGCAATGACAACCGGCGGTTCGGTTTGTCTTACTTTCAGCAGTTCAATTAATTATAAAACATCCACCTTGACTATTCCGCGATGACATATAAACTAAAAGTGTTATATTCCCCCATGAATATTCTCACTGAGGGGAAGGATTGTTATCAAAAAACGAAGGTAAACACTATGCAACGAACATCGTCAGTCGCCTTATTCCACGGCAAATCTTTGAAATTTATCGGTTATCTGGGCATTTTGGGGCTATTGGCCGGCGCCTCGTTGTCCACGGCGGCCGCCCGCGAGCGGGACTTGCTGGACGCGGGTTGGACGTTTCAAATAGGAGATCCGGTGGACGTGACCACCGCTGTAACGAGTTATCCGGAGATCGGCGATCTGACCAAGCTGCAAGACCCTACGGCAGAAGTCACACTGGAGGCGTCACGACCCGATCCGGTGGCGACCCACGCCGGGGAAAACGTCTCGTATGTACAAACCAATTACAACGACAGTGCCTGGCGCCAGCTCAATCTGCCGCATGATTGGGTGGTGGAACAGCCTTTCGATTCGAACATGGCTCAAAATCACGGCTACAAGGCGGGGTTCAACAACGCGACCAGCACGAACACGATTGCGTGGTATCGGCACACGTTCACCCTGCCGGCGGGGGATACGAACAAGACGATGTGGCTGGAATTTGACGGGATTTATCGGAACGCATTGATCTGGTTGAACGGGCGGTGCATCGGGCGGGACGTCAGCGGGTACGCGCCCATATCGTTTGACGTGACGAGCAACATGATCGCCGGGGGGACCAACGTGCTGGTGGTGCGGGTGGATGCCAGCCGGTTTGAAGGCTGGTTTTACGAGGGGGCTGGGATTTATCGTCACGTGTGGCTGGAGAAAACCGCCCCGGTGCATGTGGGACACTGGGGAACTTACGTTGCGACCACTTCACTGGTGGGTTCCAATGCCACCATCACCGTGCAAACTGCGGTCACCAATCAAAGCAGCTCCGCAACGGTCAATGGCACCCTGACTTCGACCCTTCTCGACGCCAACAGCAACGCGGTGACGGCGGTCACCTCGAACCTCAACCTGGCCATCGGCCAGGGGGTGATCGTGACCCAGACGCTGGCGGTGGCGAATGCCAATCTTTGGTCGCTACAGACACCGTATCTTTACAATCTGATTTCCACCGTCAGCAATGCCACCGCCCAAGCGGACGTTTATCAGACTCCCTTCGGCGTGCGCACGGTGCGATTCGACTCCACCAACGGTGTCTTCATCAACGGGCAGCATGTGGAGATTCAGGGCCAGTGCAACCACCAGGACCACGCGGGGGTGGGTTCGGCGCTGCCGGACCGGCTGCAATACTTCCGGATCGAGAAATTGAAGGAGATGGGGTGCAACGCTTATCGCACCTCGCACAACACGCCGACGGAGGAACTGCTTGAAGCCTGCGATCAGTTGGGCATGTTGGTGCTGGACGAAACGCGGCGCATGGGTTCGGATCCGGAATCATTGGGCCAGCTCCAACGCATGGTTCTGCGCGACCGGAACCATCCCAGTGTCTTTTGCTGGTCGCTGTGCAATGAAGAATGGACCATGCAGGGCAGTTCATTGGCCCCGGCCGTCATCCAGGCGATGCAGAACCTGGTGCATTCATTGGATACCACGCGGCTATGCACCGCGGCCATCAACGGCTCATTGTCAGGGGTTACCTTTGCGTACGTGCTGGACGTGAAGGGTCTCAACTACAACATTCCGGGCAACCTGGACTCCTACCACCCCGGTAACCCGACCGCGCCCATCATCGGGACGGAAGTGGGGAGCACGGTCACGACGCGCGGCATCTACACCAACGACACGGTCAATGGCTACGTGGCCTCCTACGATTTTATCACGCAGAGCGGTTTGCCCGACCCGGTGACTTGGGGTGAGACGGCAGAAACTTGGTGGCCAATTTACACTGCCCGTCCATGGGCTTCAGGTGGGTTTAATTGGACGGGATTTGATTATCGCGGTGAGCCGACGCCGTACAACTGGCCCTGCATCAACTCGCATTTTGGGCAGATGGACACCTGCGGGTTCCCGAAGGATTTGTTTTATTATTATCAAGCCAACTGGACACTCAAACCCGTGTTGCATGTGTTTCCACACTGGAACTGGACTCCAGGACAACCGATCAACGTCTGGGCCTATGGCAATTGCCAGGCGGTGGAATTATTCGTCAACGGCGCCAGCCAGGGAAAGCAGACGCTCAATGTACAGGGCCATGTTGAATGGGACAACGTGACTTACGCCGCGGGGACGCTCCAAGCCATCGGCTATAACAATGGTGTGGCCGTCATCACCAACACCGCGGTGACCACTGGAACACCGGCTGCCATCGCCTTGCTGCCGGACCGCAGCACGATTCTGGCGGATGGCCGGGACGTGTCCATCGTGACCGTGGCTGTCTTGGATTCGCTGGGCCGCGTGGTGCCCAGTGCGAGCAATAACGTGACCTTTACGATCAGCGGCGGTGCCATCATCGGCGTGGGCAACGGCAACCCCAGTTCACACGAGGCGGACAAGGCGAGCAACCAGCGCATGGCGTTCAACGGACTGGCCGAGGTCATTGTCCAATCCACCAACCAGGCCGGCTCCATTACCCTGGCCGCGAGTGCAACCGGTTTGACCCCGACCAATATCACCATCACGGCAGCCGCCACCTTGCCGGCTCCCGCCGCCCCCACCGGCGTGGCCGCCATCGCAGGAAACAGTCAGGTGGTGGTCAGTTGGGATGTCGTTCCGGGTGCGACCACATACAATCTGTGGCGGGCGACGACCAGCGGTGGCCCCTACACGCTCATTGCCGGAAACATCGGAGGTGTGAATTTGGGTTACACCGACAGCAACGTCACCATCCTGACCACGTATTATTATGTGGTCACGGCCAATGGAAACGGTACCAGTGTCAATTCGGCGGAAGTCAGCGCCTCGCCAACAGTCATTGTGTCGGGACTGACCGCCAGCGTTGTTGGTTCCCAGGTCCAGTTGCAATGGAACACCAACAATGGCGTAACTGGCTACAACGTGAAACGTTCAGCGGTGAGCGGCGGCCCCTATACGCTCCTCGCCGCCAATCTCGGCGCGACCAATTACACCGACTCCAGCGCGGCAACCTGCCAGACCAATTTTTATGTGGTCACGATCACTAATGCCGGCAACGAAAGCCTGCCCTCGGCTGAAGTCAGTGCCATCTTGACGGGCCTGCCGCCGCAATTTACAAGTGCGGATATTGGCAGCCCCAGTCCGGCCGGCAGCGCTTCGTTCTGCGGCGGGCAATTCACCATTTCCGGAGGCGGTGCGGACATCTGGGGCAACGCCGACGCGTTCCAGTTTGTTTATGTTTATGTTCCGATCAGCACCAACTGCGACATCCGCGCTCGCGTCGTCAGCGTGCAAAACACTTCCAACAACGCCAAAGCGGCCGTGATGATTCGCGAAACGCTGGCAGCGGGTTCCCGGCGGGTGCTGGCCGACGTGGAGCCGGTCACAAGCACCGGAATCGAGTTCATCTGGCGGGCAACCAACAACGGCGCGAGCAGCTCGAGCAGTGTCACCGGACAGACCGCACCCAACTGGGTGCGGCTGACGCGCACCAACAACACCTTCACGGCCTATTATTCCGGCAACGGCACCACCTGGACCCAGATTGGAACACCCACCAATATCACCATGTCCGTCAGCGCCTACGTGGGCCTGGCTGTGTGTTCGCATAACACCTCCTCGCTCTGTACGTCCCTGATCGACAGCGTCAACGCGAGCTTCCTGACGACCAATATGCCACCGGTGATCAGTTGGGTGGTTCCAACCAACAACTCCACCTTCATCCAGCCGAATACGATCACCCTGACCGCCTCGGCCACGGATGCCGATGGCACGGTGACGAATGTGGCGTTTTTCAACGGCGCTACCCTGCTGGGCAACGTCACCACCGGTGTCGGCAACCAGTACAGCTTGACGTGGAGCAACGCCGCAGTTGGCAGTTATACCCTGAGCGCATCCGCCACGGACAATTCCGGCGCCACCAATACTTCCCCCGCCACCATCACCATTGTGGTGCAACCGCTGACCCTGACGGTGAACGGGACGCAAACCAGCGGCCAGTTCGGCCTGACGTTCCAGGGGCAGAACGGACAGAACTATGTGTTGCTAACGTCCACCAACCTGATGACGGGTTGGACTCCGGTGTGGACCAATGCGCCGATCAATGGACTGCTGATGTTTACCAACGCCAACGCGACCGACCAGGCACGATTCTATCGCGTCAGTCAATGATGGGATGACGGCGGCGCAACGATGCAGCGTTGCGCCGTCCGTCTCGCATTACAGCAATCCCGGCGCAGCCCGCATGGCGGTCTGGAAACGGGTGAGGTCTTGCACCTTTGCTCACGTCAAGGCGAAGGCCCCGTCGCTTTAGCCGGTCACGAACGCCACGTCCATTCACTTTCCTACAATGCGTCTTGGCAAAAACCCCGAGCGATTAGGGGCTTGCGAAAACGAATGGTACCCCCGTCCCGAACTGAACGGGAAGGTACGGTCATGGGCGGTTGTTTTGAGCGGCATCGGCATGAAGAGTTCCTGAAGTTTCTGCGCCAGATTGACCGTGAAACACCACCAGAACGACAACTCCATCTGGTGGTGGATAACTACGCCACTCACAAACACCCAAAGGTGCAAACCTGGCTCAAGCGCCACCCCCGCTTTCATCTTCACTTCACTCCGACCAGTTCGTCTTGGCTGAATCTGGTGGAGCGATGGTTTGGAGAAATCACTCGCAAACGCATTCGACGCGGCAGCTTCAAGAGCGTCAAAGATCTCATCGAAGTCATCCAAGATTACATCCGTCATAATAACCAGGATCCTAAACCGTTTGTCTGGATCAAACGGATTGACCAAATCTTAGAAAAGGTCGGCCATTCCATTGCTCCACCAACCGTTCATCCTTACGGTGCGGATAGAAAACCGCGGATCTTGCTTCTTATGAACTCAGCGTGAAACTTGCGGTTCCTGCAAATGACTCATCGTGTCGCTCTTACTTTGCGGATTTTTCCAAATGCCCGCCGAACCCGTAGCCGCATGGCCGAGAGCAGCTTTTCCTGAAAGTTGGAGTCGCTGCGCGAACTGAAACGCTCGTATAGCGCTATGGTCAGTACCCCGGAATACCGATTTCTGCCAGCAACGCCTTGACGCCGTTCCAAGTGATCCCCACCCCGATGCACAGCATGATGAAGGCCGAGAGACGCACCACCACCATCATGCCCGTGTGTCCGATCCATTTGCCAACTCGCTGGGCGTAGCGATACGTCAACAGAATGGACAGAGCGATGATGCCGGCACCGATGCCGGCGGCGAGAAGCTGAATCACCGCGTGTTTGAACGTGTGTGCGTGATTGGCGCCGACAGTGATCGCGACGGAAATAACCCCGGCATCAATCGTCATCGGCAAAGTCAAGGGGGCAAACGCCCGCCCCAGCGCGATGAGCTTGGCGTGGATCGGGTCCAAGGTCACATCGGCCGGTTTGGGGATGTCGGCCAGGAGTTTCCAGCCCAGCGCACACACCACGGCACCGCCCGCCACCTGCACCACAGGTATCGAAAGGCCGAACAAAAGCAGGACGAACGAGCCAAGCAACAACGACCCCAGCACCAGGAAAAACGAGTAGAACGCAATTCGTTTCGCCAGAAAGGCGCGGGTTGATTCATCGCAGCCGGGCGTCATTCTCAGGAAAATCGGGGCGTCACCCAGTGGATTAACGACGGGCAGCAAAGCGCCGACGATCAGCAGAATTGCACCGATAAGTTGGGCAATGTCGGACCAGATCATCGTGTCGCCTTTACTTTTCGGATTTTTCCAAATGCCCGCCAAATCCAGCAGCAAACAAAGCCGTATCTTTTCAATTAAACCACGGATGGACACGGGTGAACACGGATTAAGACAAGGCAAAAAGTATCTTTTCCGAACCCGAAAGGCTCACCGATTGGTGAACCCATTTGCCTGGCTGAAATCTTTTCCTATCTGTGTTCATCCGTGTCCATCCGTGGTAAAAAGATTTTTCTGCTGCATGAATATGGCTATGCTCCCACTGTGCACGTTTCCGTTTTGACGGAGCAAGGCTGATGTTCCTGCAACGCTTCTGGGTTGGTGCGGCTGATGATCTCCCGGGCGTGAGTCGTCTCGGCATCGGAGCCGTGGGCGATCACGACATATTTGCCGCTTTTCACCGCCGTCTCGTATTGCAGAATACTGTCCTTGGGGATGCCCATGCTGTAAAGTCCGGCGCCCAGCGCGCTCAAACCGCCCACCACCGCCGCGCCTTCCAGTGCCCCGACAATCCAACTGACGAGCGGCCCGGCCACGAGCAACGGCCCGATGCCGGGAATCAAAAAGAACCCGGAACCAAACAACAAGCCCCAAAACCCACCCCAAAAGGCTCCCAGTTTTCCCCAGTATTTCATGCGGTCTCCAGCATTGTAATAGCCGACCACGTTTTCATCCGTGTGATAGTCGCGGCCGACGATGGATAGTTTCTTCATATCAAAGCCCGATTGTTGCAGTTCCTTGACGGCGGTTTCGGCTTCGATGTGCGATTTGAAAATCGCCACGATTGAATTGTTCTTGGTCATAACGTTTGTGCTTTCGTTTTTGTTTTTATTGCCGGCAACACATTAGGTTGCGGGCTGGCCGTTCGCTATAGGGTGTTCACCCCATTGTTCGCGGTGGCCAAAAGCGACAGTGTATTTATGGCAAGAAAATGAATAGACCGGATCATTTTAAATACGTCCGTCAGGGCGCGCTTAAGACGCCGAAACGCATCGGCATAGCCGCCGACCACGGCGGTTACGAGTTGAAGGAATATCTGGCCGGGAAATTGCGCGAAGCCGGTCATGAAGTGGTTGACTTCGGCGACGGCCGGCCGAAAGAGGACGATGACTATCCGGATTTTATCGTGCCGCTGGCACAGGCGGTTGCCGCCGGGACAGTGGATCGCGGAGTGGGCATCTGCGGCAGCGGGGTTGGAGCATCGGTCTGCGCGAACAAAGTGGCGGGGGTTCGGGCCTGCTTGATTCACGAAAACTTTTCGGCGCATCAAGGCGTCGAGGACGACGATTTGAACCTGATCTGTTTTGGCGGCCTCGTGGTCGGTCACGCCCTCGCCTGGGAATTGGTGCAGACCTTTCTCGCCGCGCAATTCACCGGAGCGGAACGTTTTCGTCGCCGGTTGGCGAAAGTGGCGGATTTGGAAAAAAAACTTTGAACAACAAAATACTATGACGGCAAGCAAACAAACACCGGCCAGAAACCCGAACTATAATTCTTTGCCAACGGAAATCGAAGGCTTCGATTCACTGGCGGAGTTGGCGCTGGATTTGCGCTGGTCGTGGAATCATGCCACCGACGAAGTGTGGCGGAAACTTGATCCCGCGCTGTGGGAACTAACGCAAAATCCCTGGGTGGTTTTGCAAACTGTCTCCAAAGACAAACTCAAAAGCGTTCTGGCTGATTCAACTTTTCGCAAAAACATTGATGACCTGCTGCAAGCCAAGCGTCAGGCGGCGGAGACGCCGGCGTGGTTTCAGCAAAAACATCCGCAGTCGCCCTTGAAGTGCGTCGCGTATTTCAGCATGGAATATATGCTGAGCGAAGCGCTGCCCATTTACTCCGGCGGTCTTGGCAATGTGGCTGGCGATCAGCTCAAAGCCGCCAGCGACCTGGGCGTGCCGGTGGTCGGAGTGGGGTTGCTCTACCAACAAGGCTATTTTCGCCAGATGATTGACAAAAACGGAGCGCAACAAGCTCTTTATCCATATAACGACCCCGGACAGTTGCCGGTCACGCCGTTGCGGCAGGCGAACGGCGAGTGGTTGCGGTTGGAGATCGCGTTGCCCGGTTACTCAGTCTGGTTGCGCGCCTGGCAGGTTCAAGTTGGCCGGGTGAAGCTTTACCTGCTGGACAGCAATGACGCGGCGAATTTTCCCGCGCATCGCGGGATTACCAGCGAGCTATATGGCGGCGGACCGGAGTTGCGACTCGTACAGGAAATGCTGCTGGGGATTGGCGGCTGGCGGCTGCTCGCCGCGCTCGGCATCAAACCGGAAGTCTGTCACTTGAATGAAGGTCATGCGGCCTTTGCCGTGTTGGAGCGCGCCCGCAGTTTCATGCAAGAGAATGCGCAGTCTTTTGAAGCGGCGCTGGCCGCCACGCGGGCGGGGAATCTTTTTACCACCCACACGGCAGTGGCCGCCGGGTTTGACCGTTTCACTCCGGCGCTCATCGAGCAATACCTCGGCGGTTATGCCGAAAAGAAACTCGGAATTTCCCTTCACGACTTGATGGCCTTGGGCCGCCAGAATCCGGACGACGCGTCGGAAAGTTTCAACATGGCTTATCTGGCCATTCGCGGCAGCGGGTCGGTGAACGGCGTGAGCCGTTTGCATGGAAAAGTCAGCCGACATCTTTTTGAGTCACTTTTTCCGCACTGGCCAGCAGATGAAGTACCCATCGGTCATGTGACCAACGGAGTCCACATGCCGACCTGGGACTCAGCAGCAGCCGACGATTTTTGGACCAAGGCCTGTGGCAAAGACCGTTGGCTGGGAATGAAGGAAAACCTGGAGCAGGACATTCGCCGCGTCTCCGACGACAGCCTTTGGCAATTTTGCCTCGCCACCAGCAAGTCGCTGGTGGAATACGCCCGCGAACGTCTGGCCCGGCATTATGCCGCCGCCGGCGCGTCATCCGAGACGGTTGAAGAGGTAAAACATCTGTTTGATCCCAACGCATTGACCCTGGGTTTTGCGCGGCGTTTCGCGACCTACAAGAGACCGAACCTGCTGCTGCATGACCCGGCGCGACTGCTGCGCCTGTTATCCAATCCGCAGCGACCCGTGCAACTCATCATTGCGGGCAAGGCTCATCCGGCGGACTTGGCGGGACAAGCCCTGATCCAGAAATGGATACAGTTCATTCGCCGACCGGAGGTCCGTCCTCATGCGATTTTCCTCAGCGACTACGACATGCACTTGACCGAACGTTTGGTGCAAGGCGTGGATGTCTGGCTGAACACGCCACAGCGACCCTGGGAGGCGTGTGGCACGAGTGGCATGAAGGTGCTGGTCAACGGCGGCATCAATCTTTCGGAATTGGATGGTTGGTGGGCCGAAGCCTTTGTCCCCGACTTGGGCTGGGCGCTGGGCGACGGTCAGGAACATGGCGACGATCCGGCCTGGGACGCGGCGGAAGCCGAGGCGCTCTACGAACGGCTCGAACGCGAGGTGATCCCCGAGTTCTATAACCGTAACGAGAAAGGCATTCCCACGGCCTGGGTCGCGCGGATGCGGGAAAGCATGGCGCGGTTGACTCCGCGCTTTTCCGCCGACCGCACGGTGCGCGAATACACGGAGGAACACTATCTCCCGGCGGCAACTGCCTACCTTTCGCGTGTGGCGAACAAAGGCGCTATCGGCAGGCAAATGGTTGACTGGCGGCACAGTCTGGAACAGAAATGGGCCGCGCTACGCTTCGGCGAATTAAAAGTGGAGACCAAAGGTGACCAACATTTATTTGAGGTCCAAGTCTATTTCAAAGACCTCGACCCCAAGGCGGTGCGGGTGGAGCTTTATGCCGACGAAGTCAACGGCGGCGCGCCAGTGCGGCAAGAAATGAAACATGTTCGCGAACTTGGCGGCGAGTCGCACGGTTGTCTTTACAGCGCGACTGTGTCTGCGGCGCGCCCGCCAGCGGACTATACGGCGCGAGTGGTGCCGCGTTGCGACGGCGTTGCAATCCCACTGGAAAACCCACAAATTCTCTGGCAACGATGATCTTATGACGACGGACTCAAGATAAAATGAAACCTCCGATTGAATACATCATCCTCGCGGTGCCTTTTCACGCCGATGCCGCAACCCATGACGAGCTGGCGCGGAAAGTGAACGAAAAATTAAACGCCGGGTACGAACTCTATGGTTCACCGTTCCTCAGCGAGGAAATGATGTATCAGGCAATGATGAAGCCGAACCTCCAGACTTCCCCACTCCCGGCCCAATGAAAAGAAGCGCACCCATCACGGCATTGTTTCTGGATATTGGCGGTGTTCTGCTCAACAACGGCTGGGATCATCTTGCCCGCCGGCGGGCGGCGAAGCACTTCAAGTTGGACTGGGCTGAAATGGAGGAGCGGCATGGCCTGAACTTCAACATTTACGAGGAGGACAAGCTCACGCTGGATGAGTATTTGGGTTGGTTGGTCTTTTACCAGAAGCGGGCGTTTACCCGGGCGGCGTTCCGGCGCTTCATGTTCGCACAATCGAAACCTTGCACGGAAATGATTGAGTTAGTCCGCAAGCTCAAGGCAAAGTATGGCTTGAAGGTTATCGTGCTTAACAACGAAGCGCGCGAGTTGAATGCGCATCGGATTCACGCGTTCAAGCTGGACGAATTTGTGGATGCTTTTATTTCCTCCTGCTTCGTCCACCTTCACAAGCCCGATGTGGCGATCTTCCGGCTGGCACTGGACATCGCCCAGACTCCCGCCCGTCAGGTGGTCTATATCGAAAACACCCCGATGTTCGTCCAGGTCGCCGAAGGCTTGGGGATTCAAGGCATTCTTCACACGGATTACAGGTCCACGCGTGCCAAACTGGCATCGCTGGGATTGCAGCCTGACAACGGAGTCATCCATGAAACCCGCTAACCCACACATCCTGACCATCAACGGCGGCTCGTCGAGCATCAAGTTCACGCTCTATGAGGCGGTCAAACCGCTGAAGCGAGGGCTTTATGGAAAGGTTGATCGCATCGGTCTGAGCGGGACGAATCTGACGTTCCATGAACCGACGAAGAAAAAATCGGAGCGCCACAAGCTCGCCGCCACCGATCACAAATCAGCGGCGAATTCCCTGATAGACTGGCTCGAAAAGCAAATTGATTTCAAATCGGTAAAAGGCGTGGGACATCGCGTGGTTCATGGGATGAAACATACCGAGCCGGAGATTGTCACAAAAAATCTATTGGATGAACTGTATCGCATCAGTCCAAACGACCCGGATCATCTGCCACGCGAGATTGAACTGATTGAGACATTCCGTCAGCGTCATCCGAAACTACCGCAGGTGGCCTGTTTCGACACGGCGTTTCACCAAACCATGCCGCGTGTGGCCAAGCTGCTTCCGATTCCGCGCCGCTTCGATGCCAAGGGAATTCAGCGCTACGGTTTCCACGGTTTGTCCTATGCCTATCTGATGGAAGAACTCGTGCGCCTCGGCGATCCGGCAGCCACGAAGGGCCGTGTGATCCTCGCGCATCTCGGTAACGGCGCGAGCCTGGCCGCCGTGCGTGATGGCAAAAGCATAGATACGAGCATGTGCTTCACGCCGACGGCGGGATTGGTGATGAGCACCCGCTCCGGCGATTTGGATCCCGGCCTGGCGCCGTATCTGGCTCGCACCGAGCAAATGACCACCAGCCAGTTTTACAAAATGGTCAATCACGAGTCGGGTCTGCTCGGCGTTTCGGAGACCAGTTCGGATATGCGCGACCTGCTCGACCATGAAACGCAGGACGTGCGCGCGGCGGAAGCCGTGGCGCTGTTTTGTTACCAGGCAAAAAAGTGGATCGGCTCCTTCGCCGCCGCACTCGGTGGCTTGGACACGCTTGTCTTCGCCGGAGGCATCGGCGAAAATGCGCCCATCGTCCGCGCCCGCATCTGTGAAGGGTTGAACTTTCTCGGCATTGAACTGGATAAGTCGCGCAACGCGAAGACTGCGGCGGTGATTTCCAGGAATTCCAGCCGCGTCCCCGTGCGCGTCATTCGCACAGACGAAGAACTGATGATTGCGCGCTCGGTTCTGCGTTCCTGTGCAGAGATCATTGTAGGCTGAACATTATGAAAGCCACACAAAAGCTGCACGACCTGGGCCAGAGCCTCTGGCTCGACAACATCACGCGAGACCTGCTGAACAGCGGCACGCTCAAACGCTACCTGGGCGAGCTGTCGGTGACCGGGCTGACCTCAAACCCGACCATCTTTGATCACGCCATCAAGAGTTCCGCCTACGACGTTGCCATCCGCGAGGGGCTGGAAAAGGGGAAATCTGGCGAGGGACTCTTTTTCGATCTGGCACTGGACGATCTCACCCGCGCCGCCGACCTGTTCCGGCCAATTCACGACCGCACGAACGGTGTGGACGGATGGGTGTCGCTGGAGGTGTCGCCCCTGCTGGCCCATGACACGGCCAGCACCATCGCCGCCGCCAAAAAACTTTCCGCGCGGGCGGGACGGCCCAACTTGTTCATCAAGATTCCCGGCACCAAGGAAGGCTTGCCGGCCATCGAGGAGGCGATTTTTGCAGGTGTGCCGGTCAACGTGACGCTGCTGTTTTCCCGCGAGCAATACGTTGCCGCAGCCGGGGCGTATTTGCGTGGCATCGAACGGCGCATCGCCGCCGGGCTTAATCCCCAGGTCGGCTCCGTGGCCTCAATGTTCATCAGCCGATGGGACGCCGCCGTGGCGGGCAAAGTTCCGAAGCCGTTGAACAACCGGCTCGGCATCGCCATTGCCGGTCGCATCTATCAGGCATATCTCGAACTGTTAAATACTCCACGCTCGCAGCGGGCGTATAATGCCGGCGCCCGGCCGCAACGCCTGCTGTGGGCGAGCACCGGCACCAAGGACCCCGACGCATCCGACACCCTCTACATCAAGGCGCTCGCCTCGCCGTTCACGGTGAACACGATGCCCGAGGCGACGTTGAAAGCCCTCGCCGATCACGGAGAAATTGGCCCGGTTATGGCCGCCGACGGTGGCGATTGTGAAAAAGTCCTGGCCGGGTTTGCGAAGGCCGGCATCGACGTGGACACTCTGGCCGCGCAACTTCAGGATGAGGGCGCGAAGTCGTTTGTGAAATCCTGGAACGAATTGCTGACGGTGATTGCATCCAAGAGCAACGCGCTCAAGCAGGCCGCCTGACCCGGCAGTTGAATCAACTGGAAAAATCATGATTACGACCACCAACATCAAACTGCTCACCCAACGGCCGGCCGAGAAGGCCATGCCGCTCATCAATCCACAGTAGGGTTTTACCCCATAGCGAAGCCAACCCCGCTGGCGCAATTTGAATGTCAGCACCCGCGACGATCGCGGTGCAACTGATTTCTCAAACCCGCTGTCAGCGGACGCTGACAGCGGGCAAAAATGCAACGCAACGAACGAAAGAACGATTATGTTAAGCAAAGCCAAAACACTAACGGATTACAAATTGGAAAGCCTCGACGGGGAAATCGGGAAGGTCAAAGAATTCTACTTCGATGACCGGCACTGGACCATTCGCTATCTGGTCGCCGACACGGGAAACTGGCTCGCGGGCAGGCAGGTGCTGATTTCCCCTTATGCGCTAAATAGCGTGATTAAGAGCGAAAAGCACCTTTCGGTCGATTTAACCAAAAAGCAGATCAAGGACAGTCCTTCCTTAAACAGCGACAAGCCCGTATCGAGCCAATTCGAGGAGTCCTACTATGAGTATTATGGATGGCCGATGTATTGGAGCGGTCCAAATATGTGGGGAGCATATCCCTACATTGAGCGTAATCGTGAAAAATGGGGGAAATTCAACCGCGGTGAGAAAGCGTGGGATCGCCATTTGCGCAGCACTCACGCGGTGAGTGGTTATCACATCCAAGCCCTGGATGGCGAGATTGGCCACGTCGAGGATTTTATCATTGATGATGAGACGTGGGCGATTCGTTATCTGGTTGTGGGCACGCGGAATTGGTGGCCGGGAAAAAGGGTCCTGGTTTCGCCGCAATGGATCGAGCGCGTCAGTTGGAACGAGTCGAAAGTCTTCGTCAATCTTGATCGCGAAACCATCAAGCAGTCACCGGAATACTCGGAGGAGTCTCTGCTGAACCGGGATTATGAGATTGGCCTGCATCGTCATTACAATCGCAAAGGCTACTGGGTGGATGAACTGGTGGCCGTGTAGCATTCCGATTGACCTGCTGCCTCCGCTCACGGTCTGGATTTGCCAGTGGTGGGCTGGTCGCAGCGCAACGAAAGGAACTTTATGATGAATCATACAAATGGATGGATGGGTGGATGGGCTGGTGGAGGAATGTGGCTTTGGGCAGTGATCGGCATGGCGGTGGTGGTCCTGCTGGTCGTCGCGATTGGCAAGCGGTCCAAGAAATAATCATGGGTTTATGCAAAATATGAAAACAAAAACTCTCACACCGGAACTGCTCCACAAGATGGACGCCTACTGGCGCGCCGCCAACTATCTGTCGGTCGGCCAGATTTATCTCTACGACAATCCGCTGCTGAAGCGACCGCTGAAACTCTCTGACGTGAAGCCGCTGGTGGTCGGACACTGGGGCACGACGCCCGGCCAGAATTTTATTTATGTGCATCTGAACCGGGTCATCAAGAAGTATGACCTGGACATGTTCTACATCGCCGGCCCTGGTCACGGCGGCCCGGCGCTGGTAGGCAATACTTATCTTGAAGGCAGCTACAGTGAGATTTATCCGAACATCAGCCAGGACGAATCCGGGATGAAAAAGCTGTTCACGCAATTCTCGTTTCCCGGCGGGATTTCCAGCCATGTGGCGCCGACGACGCCGGGATCCATTCACGAGGGCGGTGAACTGGGCTATTCGCTCAGCCACGCCTTCGGAGCCGCGTTCGACAATCCCGATTTGGTCGTCGCCTGCATCGTCGGCGATGGCGAGGCGGAGACGGGTCCGCTGGCCACGGCGTGGCAGTCCAACAAGTTTCTCGNNCCGATTACCGACGGAGCCGTGCTGCCGATCCTGCATCTCAATGGCTACAAGATTTCCAACCCGACCGTCCTGGCCCGCATTGAGCATGAGGAATTGGAGCAATTTTTCCGTGGCTGCGGCTGGACGCCTTACTTTGTAGAAGGCGATGAGCCGGAAAAGATGCACGAACTCATGGCCACGACCTTGGAGAAAGCCATAAAGGACATCCGACAAATCCAAAAGAATGCGCGGGACAAAAAGGACACCACTCGTCCGCGCTGGCCCATGATTGTGCTCAAGTCGCCGAAAGGCTGGACGGGGCCAAAAGAAGTTGATGGCCTGAAAGTGGAAGGCACGTTCCGGGCGCACCAAGTGCCGCTCTTGGTAGATGCCGAACATCCCCGGCACGTCAAACAACTTGAAAGGTGGATGAAAAGTTACAAGGCCGAGGAGTTGTTCGATAAGGATGGCCGGCTCAATTCCGACTTGGCCGAGTTAGCGCCGAAGGGCGACCGGCGGATGGGTGCCAATCCGCACGCCAACGGCGGCGTTCTGCTGCGCGACCTGCGCATGCCGGACTTCCACGACCACGCGGTCAATGTGCCTTCGCCCGGTGCGGTGGACGGCCAGGATACGATGGTGCTGGGTAAATTCCTGCGGGACGTCGAGAAGCTGAATCAGGACCAGCGTAATTTCCGTGTCTTCGGTCCCGATGAGACACTCTCGAATCTTCTGGGCGCGGTCTTTGAAGTCACCAACCGTCAGTGGGATGCCCAGAAAGTAAAAAATGATGAATTTCTCGCGCCCGCCGGACGCGTGCTGGACTCGATGCTCAGCGAACACCAGTGCGAGGGTTGGTTGGAGGGATATTTGCTGACTGGACGGCACGGGCTGTTCAACAGCTATGAGGCCTTCATTCGCATCGTGGACTCGATGTTCAGCCAGCACGNNTCAACAAGAAGGCCGACATTGTTCGGGTTTATTTGCCGCCGGATGCGAACTGTCTGCTGTCCGTGTTTGATCACTGCCTGCGCAGCCGTCATTACGTCAACGTAGTGGTTGCGGGAAAACACCCCCTCCCGCAATGGCTGACCATGGACGCCGCCGTGGTGCATTGCACGGAAGGCATTGGCATCTGGCAATGGGCGAGCAATGACCAGGGCACCGAGCCGGATGTGGTGATGGCCTGCTGCGGCGACACGCCCACGCTGGAGATTCTGGCCGCCGTTTCCATTCTTCGCCAGCATCTGCCCGATCTGAAAATCCGGGTGATCAACGTCGTTGACCTGATGAAGTTGCAATCTGCGAGCGAACATCCGCACGGATTGAGCGAAGTGGATTACGATTCGCTCTTCACCAAAGACAAGCACATCGTTTTTGGTTTCCATGGCTACCCTTGGCTGGTCCACCGGCTGACCTACCGCCGGACCAACCGCAACCTCCACGTCCGTGGCTACAAGGAAGAGGGAACGATTACGACAGCATTTGATATACGGGTGCAGAATGACTTGGATCGCTTTCATCTGGTGCAAGACGTGGTGGACCGCGTGCCGAATTTAGGTTCCAAGGGCGCCTACCTGAAGCAGCAAATGCAGGACAAGCTCATCGAGCACAAGCATTACATTGATAAACACGGCCAGGACCTGCCGGAGATTCGGAATTGGAAGTGGATGGAGCCGCGCAGTAAAAAAGCCGGCCCGAAATCATTCGGGAAGGGATCGAGAAAGCAGAGAACCAATGAATGAACTAAAGCACGAACACCACCGGTTTGAAAATCCAAATGGCGAAGAACTTCCTCATAGACATCCTCCTTATTGGAAACATGCCCATCGTGACTGGCGGATCTGGTTCTGCGTGATTTTGATGCTGGCGGCCATGGCGGTCTATTTGATGACCGGTGACTTGCGCTGGCCGTTTCATGGCCATTCGCAGCCGATGGTGCCAGCCGCTGTCGGGCAGTAACAGAGCCATCGCCATACTTTCACAACCAAAAATCATGTAAATGAATTTGCAAAATTTAACGGACACTGCGAAGGCGCTGGTCGCCGACGGCAAAGGTTTGTTGGCGATGGATGAAAGTAATCCCACCTGCAACAAACGATTCGCGAAGCTGGGTATTCCGCAGACGGTGGATGCCCGGCACGCGTATCGGGAGATGATTGTGACCACGCCCGGTCTCGGCGAGTGCATCAGTGGCGCGATTCTTTACGACGAAACGATTCGACAGCAGAAGAAGGACGGCACTCCATTTCTCAAAGTCCTAACCGATGCGGGAATCATTCCCGGCATCAAAGTGGATGCCGGTGCCAGGGACCTGGCCGCTCATCCCGGCGAGAAAATCACCGAAGGTCTGGACGGATTGCGTGACCGTCTGGCGGAATACTTTCAAATGGGCGCGCGTTTTGCCAAGTGGCGGGCGGTGATTGCCATCGGCGATGACATTCCCAGCCGGAGTTGCATCGAGGCCAACGCGCACGCGTTGGCGCGCTACGCCGCGTTGTGCCAGGAAGCCGGCTTGGTTCCCGTTGTCGAGCCGGAAGTGCTCATGGATGGCGATCATACTCTGGAGCAGTGCCGCGCGGCGACGGAGGAAGTCCTGCGAACGGTTTTCATCCAGCTCAATTCCCAGCGCGTGATGCTGGAAGGCATGATTCTCAAACCCAACATGGTGCTTCCGGGATTGATCTGCCCCACGCAAGCATCCGTGGACGAGGTGGCCAACATCACGGTGAAGAGTCTATGGCGAACCGTTCCCGCGGCGGTTCCGGGGATTGCATTTTTGTCCGGCGGCCAATCCGCTGAATTGGCTTCGGCCCGTTTGAATACCATGAATCTTCGATTCAAGTCGAAATTGCCTTGGGCGCTGGCGTTTTCGTTTGCCCGCGCCATCCAGCAACCGGCTTTGGAGATCTGGCAAGGCAAGGAGGCCAACGTGCCAGCGGCGCAACAAGCGTTGCTTCATCGGGCCAGATGCAACCGCGCCGCCCGCCGTGGCGAATACACCGCCGCGATGGAAAGGACATGACGCGAATTTAGGAAATGGAGATAAAACTAAAAAGTTGGATTTTTAGCCCGCCCTCATCCTGGCCTTCTCCCCCAGGAGAAGGAACAGCAATGGCACGTGTCTGGTTTATCGGCAGACCAGCCGGCAAATCCCGGCGCGAATTTTCAAGGGGACGGTGAATGATTCACCCTCTCCTCGGAGGAGAGGGCCGGGGTGAGGACGGTCGTTTTAATCTAACATTTTCTTTCGGGCTTCATCGGTCGCGTATATTCCGGCAAGGGATGCGGCGCGCGTGCCTGCAATTCGTTAAAGATCGTGTCGCGGATGCTTTGCGCATTGCGCCGCAAATGCGAATTCCAAAACCGCAGCGTCTTGATGCCGCATGATTTCAGAAACTTTTCCCGCGCCGTGTCGTGTTTGCGCTGATCGGGAAAACCGTGCTGGCTGCCGTCCAGTTCCACATTCAAATCCGCCTCCTCGCAATAGAAATCGAGATAGTAAATGCCGATGGGATGCTGGCGGCGAAACTTGTAGCCGGAAAAACGACGGCCACACAGCCAGCTCCACATGAGCTTCTCCGCCCATGTTTCTTTTTTGCGAAGCCGGCGGGCGCGTTCGATGTCGGCCATGACGGGAAGTTAGGAAATGACGGGGAGGCTGGAAAGTTTGTTTTAACGCCCGCCCTCACCTTTTATCCTCTCCCCCGGGGAGAGGAAATAGCTGTAGTCCGGTTTTGGTTTTACGGATGACCGTCCGGCAAATCCCGTCGCGCGAATTTTCAAGGGGACGGTGAATGATTCACCCTCTCCTTGGAGGAGGGGGCCGGGGTGAGGACGGTCGTTTAATCTAACTTTTTGGGCCGGTTTCGAGGACGATCCGGCTTCGGTCTTTTGAATTCTATGGGGTGTTCACCCCATTCATTTCTCCGCGTCCAAGAGTTATACTTTCCGGTGTGGGGCAATGTGAAAATTGAAATTCCATGGATCAAATACCTCTGTATCCACTGCGATTCGAACCGATCTACCAGTATCGGCTCTGGGGTGGCCGGCGTTTGGCCAATCTGCTCACCGCGCCGCTGCCTGGCGATGGCCCCATCGGCGAAGCGTGGCTGTTGAGCGACCGCGAGGACCATCCGAGCCACGTTGCCAATGGACCGCTGAAGGGACGGAGCATCGGACAATTGCTTCATCAATGGCCGGAGCAGTTGCTGGGAAAACTGGCCGGACGCTTTCGCCGGTTCCCGCTGCTGCTGAAGTTCCTCGATGTGCGCGACACGCTCTCGGTTCAGGTGCATCCATCGGATCGGCAGACCCAGTATATCCCCGCAGGCGAGAGCGGCAAAACCGAAGCCTGGGTGGTGCTGGAGGCGGGGACAAAAAGTCGCATCTACGCGGGCCTCAAGCCTGCCACCACGGCTGACACTCTGCGGCAGGCGCTCGCGAACGGAACGGTGGCGGACCATCTCGCATCCTTCACTCCGAAGACCGGCGACGGAATTTTCATTCCGGCCGGGACCGTTCATTCATTGGGCGACGTGGTGGTTTTTGAAGTGCAGGAAAATAGCGACGTGACATTTCGTCTTTACGACTGGGACCATGTTGATGCCAAGACCGGCCATCCTCGACCTCTGCAAGTTGATCAGGCAATGGCCTGCATTGATTTTGCGCAAGGTGCAATTGGTCCGATGGTGCCAATGGTGGATGAGGTAAAGCCGGTGTTGCGAGAGCGGCTCTTTGATTGTGAACATTTCGGGTTGTGGCGGTTCGGCGCAGAATCGCCGTTTGGAGTCGGCGCCGAAAGAACCTCGCGGGTGCTGGTGTGCCTCGCCGGTGACGGTCAGGTGGAGCACGATGGCGCCAATTACGCCATCGGCAAGGGGGATGTGCTGCTTTTGCCCGCCGTGGTTGGAGCGTGTTTGTGCCGACCGCGTGGTGCCATCAGCTTGTTGGAAATTTCACTTCCGGAAGGCACCTGACCCATGAAAAAACTCGTTGTTTTCGATCTGGATGGCACGCTGGCCGAAAGCAAAGCATCGCTCGATGCCGAGATGGCCAAACTGCTCACCGCTCTGCTGGGAATTGTGAAAGTGGCCGTGATTTCCGGCGGCGATTGGCCGCAGTTTGAAAAACAGGTGCTCTCCAATCTTCCCCACGACGAACACCTGAAGAATCTTTCTCTGCTTCCCACCTGTGGAACAAAGTTCTACCAATACGCGGGGGATTGGAAAAAGATCTATTCAGAGGATTTCACCGCGGATCAAAAAGGGAAAATCATCAGCTCGCTAAAGCAGGCGCTCGAAGCGGCGGGTTTCAAGGTCGAAAAGGTCTGGGGAGAAACCATTGAAGACCGGGGAAGCCAGATTACATTCTCGGCGTTAGGGCAGCAGGCGCCCATCGAAGAAAAGAAAAAATGGGACCCTGATTTCACCAAACGAAAAAAGATAAAAGCACTCCTTGATAAACTTATCCCCGAATTTTCCGTGCGCCTGGGAGGCACGACATCCATTGACGTCACCAAGCCGGGCATTGATAAAGCCTACGGGATTCGAAAACTCCGGGACATCCTTGGCATTGCAATTGATGAGATGATTTTTATCGGGGATGCCTTGTTCCCTGGTGGAAACGACTATCCGGCTGAACAAGCCGGTGTCGTGTCCATCCGCGTCCGAGATCCCAACGAGTCGAAACGGGTGATTGAAGCCATCGTCGCTTGTCTGGGTGGCGTTCAACCCACAAAACCTCCTGATGAGAAGACCGGATGAGTGGCTTTCAATTACAGCGCCTGGGAATGTTGATGGAGCCGGAGCCGGGCAATTCGCAGGAGATTGAAGGCGTCCTGAATCCGGCGGCCACTCGCGGCCCGGATGGCAAGCTTTACCTGTTTCCGAGGCTCGTCGCCAAGGGTAACTATTCACGCATCGGCATCGCCCGCGTAAAATTCAACGAAGCCGGCGACCCGTCCGGAGTCGAACGTCTCGGCATCGCGCTTGAGCCGGAAGCTGTTTACGAGCGGCGATCTGATGGCCGCGGCGGATGCGAGGATGCCCGTGTTACCTTTGTCGAGCCGCTCCAGCATTACGTCATGACTTACACGGCGCTTTCGCCGAGCGGACCCCGAATTGCGCTGGCCATGTCGGAGGATTTGTTCCACTGGGAGCGGATCGGGCTGGCGACTTTTGAACCCTTTCAAGGCATTGATTTCGTCCATGTGGACAACAAAGACGCCAGCATCTTCCCCGTCGCAATTCCCAATCACGCCGGGAAGATGCAGTTGGCTCTTCTCCACCGTCCGCTTTTTCCCGGCACCCGCCCCGAGGAAACCGCCTGCCAGGGCGAGTCCCGGATTGTGGATCGCGAGCATGAAAGCATCTGGATTTCCTATTGTCCGATGCCGCCCGAGGGCCTGGCGCCGCATCGTCCCGGCCTGTTCAACTCGCATCATCGGCTGGCAACTCCGGTGTCGCCCTGGGAAAAGTTGAAAATCGGTGGTGGCACTCCGCCAATTCTAACCAAACACGGCTGGCTGATTCTTTACCACGGCGTGAGCAAAATGGCGGAACCGGGTAACGACGGATGCCAGCTATGCTACTCGGCCGGGGTGATGGTGCTCTCCAAGGAGCATCCGTGCGAGATTCGCTATCGTTCGGCGGAGCCGGTGTTGACGCCGGAAATGCCGCAGGAACGCCACGGAACCATCGCCAACGTCGTTTTCCCCACCGGCATTGACCGGCGTGACGATCTCGGCACGCCGGATCGCTTCGATGTTTATTATGGGATGGCCGACAACCGGATTGGCGTGGCGCGCCTCGACGTGCCGGAAAACCTGCCACTAGGAGCAGCCGCCGACCCGCCGGAAGCAAAGGTATGACGCGCCTGATTTCGAAAATTTGAACCGGAAAGGATACACATTATGAAACCCAATGCCGACCAGCCCAAGGCTTCCGAACCGAAGCCCAGTGCATCCGTAGAATCGAAGACCAAAGCGCCCGAATCCAAACCGGGATCGAAGCCTGATGCGAAGACCGATGCGAAGGACGATTTGAAAACACTGCCGCTGGCGGAGGTGGAGAAAAAATTGGTGTCGTCGCCGGACGGCCTAACTCAAGCCGAGGCGCAGAAACGGCTCACTCAATATGGGCCGAATGAACTTACCGAGAAAAAGACGAATCTCTTCCTGAAATTCCTCTCCTATTTTTGGGGACCCATCCCGTGGATGATTGAGATTGCGGTGATTCTGTCGGGCGTGGTCGGGCACTGGCCGGATTTTTTCATCATCCTCCTGTTGCTGGTCGCCAACGCCGTGGTCGGATTCTGGGAAGAACGCGAGGCGAGCAACGCCATTGAGGCTCTCAAGGCCAAGCTGGCGATCAAGGCCCGGGTGAAACGTGATGGGAAGTGGATCAACCCGCCGGCGCGTGAGTTGGTGCCGGGCGATGTCATCCGCATGCGCCTCGGCGACATCGTGCCGGCGGATGCGCGACTGCTGGACGGCGACCCAGTAGAGGTGGATCAATCCGCGCTGACGGGAGAGTCGTTGCCCGCCGAGCGCAAATCGGGCGATGCCGTGTTTTCCGGTTCAATCATTCGTCAGGGTGAAGCTGGCGCGATGGTCTATGCCACGGGCGAGAAAACCTATTTCGGCAGGACGGCGCAACTGGTGCAGGAGGCGCACACCGTCAGCCACTTTCAAAAGGCGGTTTTGAAGATTGGCAATTACCTGATCATACTCGCGGTGGCGCTGGTGGCGGTGATTATTGGTTTCGCGATTTACCGTGGCGATGCGATCCTCACCACGCTGCAGTTTGCATTGGTGCTGACCGTGGCTGCGATTCCCGTGGCGATGCCAACGGTGTTGTCGGTGACGATGGCGGTCGGTGCGCGATTGCTCGCGAAAAAGCAGGCGATTGTGAGCCGGTTGGTGGCCATCGAGGAATTGGCGGGCGTGGACGTGCTCTGCGCCGACAAGACCGGCACCCTGACCCAGAACAAGCTGACGCTGGGCGATCCGTTCAGCGTGAATAATGTTCCCGCCGATCAAATCGTCCTGACGGCTGCGCTCGCGTCACGCGCGGAAAATAACGACACCATTGATCTGGCCGTTCTAGGTAGCCTGAAAGACAAAGAGGCCTTGAAAGCTTATGAGGTGGTCCATTTCCAGCCGTTCGACCCGGTGCATAAACGCACCGAGGCCACCGTCAAAGTCAAAGACGGAAAGACGTTCAAGGTGACGAAGGGTGCGCCACAGGTGATCTTGGCGTTGTCGGCCAATGCCGGGCAAGTGAAGCCCGCCGTCGAGAAGGCGGTTAACGAATTCGCGGCGCGCGGCTTTCGTTCCTTGGGCGTGGCGCGGGCAGAGGGCGACGGGCAATGGCAGTTTCTTGGCGTGTTGCCCTTGTTTGATCCGCCACGGGAAGATGCCAAGGCCACCATCGCGACCGCGCTGGCGATGGGCGTAAAGGTCAAGATGGTTACGGGCGATGCACTCGCCATTGCCCAGGAAACCGCCAAAAAGCTGGACATGGGCACAAATATCCTCGATGCCGCCAGCCTGGGCGACTCGAAGAAGCAAGAGACCACAGAGGTGGCCGAGTCCATCGAGAAGGCCGATGGCTTCGCCCAGGTATTTCCCGAACACAAGTTTCACATTGTAGATGTCCTGCAAAAACGCGGTCACATCGTCGGCATGACGGGCGACGGGGTGAATGATGCTCCCGCGCTCAAGAAAGCCGACTGCGGCATCGCCGTTTCGGGCGCGACGGACGCGGCGCGCGCGGCGGCGGCCATCGTGTTGATGACGCCCGGCCTGTCGGTGATTATTGACGCGATCAAGGAGAGCCGCCGCATCTTCCAGCGGATGAATAGCTACGCGATCTACCGCATCGCCGAGACGATCCGCGTGCTGTTATTCATGACGCTGGCGATCCTGATCTTTAACTTTTATCCATTGACGGCGGTGATGATCGTGATGCTGGCGTTGCTCAACGACGGCGCGATCCTGTCCATTGCCTATGACAACGTTCATTACAAAGATAAGCCCGAAGCCTGGAACATGCGGATGGTGCTGGGGGTCTCCACGGTGCTGGGCGTCATCGGGGTCGTCTCTGCCTTCGGCTTGTTTTATCTCGGTGAGCGCGTTTTTCATCTCGACCGCGCGCACATCCAGACGCTGATGTATCTGAAACTGTCCGTGGCCGGACATCTGACGATCTTCCTCACCCGCACGCGCGGCCCGTTCTGGTCTCATCGTCCGGCGCGGATTTTATGGGTGGCCGTGGTCGGCACGCAAATCGTGGCGACGTTGATCGCGGTTTATGGATTGTTCATGACGCCGCTGGGCTGGGGTTGGGCCGGGTTCGTGTGGGGCTATGCGCTGCTGTGGTTCCTCGTGAATGACCGCGTGAAACTGCTCGCATATCGGATTTTTGATCCCGTCAAAGCTGAATCCAAACCTGAAGCCAAAGCTGAGGCTAAAGCCAAACCCGCAGTCGAGCCGAAATCGGAAGCCAAAGAAGTTGAGCCTAAGCCCGAAGTCAAGGTCGAGGCAAAACCTGAAGCCAAGACAACTCCCGATTTGACGCCGCAGATCGCCATACGGGCGTATGAACTCTACGAGCAGCAGGGCCGCCGGGACGGTCAATCAGTTCAGAACTGGAACAAAGCGGAGCGAGAGATTCGGAAAGATCAAGCCAAGGCCGAACCTAAATCTGAAGACAATGCTGAGGCCAAGCCCGAAAATAATGTTCAGGCAAAACCAGAATCCAAGGCTGAACAAAAACCTGAAGCCGCGGTTGAGCCGCAGCCGGAAGCGAAGGTGGAATCCAGACCAGAATCCAAGGCCGATCCCAAAACTCAGGCCAAACCCGAGCCTAAGCCCAAAGCTGAGGCTGAAGCCAAGCCTACAGTCGAACCTCAACCTGAATCAAAGGTTGAGCCGCAGCCAGAAGCCAATGCCAAAGCCGAACCGAAACCTGCAACCAAGGTCAAGCAGCCGTCCGACGTGTCGCCGCAGCTCGTCAAGCGAGTGCATAAACTTTACGAGGAACTGGGGCGTGAGGACGTTCGAGCCGTTCAGGAATCGGAGGAGGCGGAGCGAAAGATTGCAGCAGCGGATCCAAAAAAATAGGCCGGCGCGAACAACGCAGCTGACATGGCAGAAAGAACAATTTACTTTTGCCTCCGTAACAGTTTTTTAGGAATGCCGCTGGCGTTCCCAATCACTCGTTCACAAGTCGCTGCTCCCGGCCTTCCCACGGCCCCGCAATCCACAATGCTTACGCGTGGAAACCACCAACGAGGTTCACTTGTTTCCCTACGGCTATTTTCAACACGCAAAATTCATCCGGCAAAACGGCAAGGACGTTGTGCAAATCCAGTTTCAAGACCGAATCGTCATGGTCAAAGGAAAAAGTTTAGAACCACTGTGTGATGCGCTGGAAAGGCTCGCCGTGGAACGGATCAGAGTGCGTCCAGAAAAATACGGGGCAATTGGCAAAAGCGAAGGGATTATCGAGGGCATTGAAATAATTGAAACCGGAGAAAAAGCCGAATCTTGATAAGAAATTTGGAATTTGCTATTTTGCTGGTGCTTTAATTCGACCCCATAGCTCAAATGGATAGAGCTCGAGTTTCCTAAACTTGAGATTCAGGTTCAATTCCTGATGGGGTCACCATTCAATTCACGCCTATTGGTTTATTCACGATCTGAAAAACCGGTTAGCACATCGGGTGCAATTAACCAGCGACGGCCACCGGCCTTATTTGGAAGCAGTTGAATCGGCTTTTGGAAGTGAGATTGATTATTCCATGCTGATAAAAATGTATGGGCGTGAAACTGGAAAAGGCGAAACTCGCTATTCGCCGCCGGTTTGTATTGGGGCACGCCGCCGAAAAATCATTGGAAATCCAGACCGCAATCTGATTTCAACCTCATTCGTGGAACGTCAAAATTTGACGCTCCGCATGACGAACCGCCGATTCATACTATTTTGCATTCAAT
>PLAY01000142.1 GCA_003134375.1 Limisphaerales bacterium
AGCAGTGCGGGTAGCTGTGATGATAGTTTTCTTGATGCAGCAGCGCATGGCGGGCTCGGAGTTCATGTAGTACGGCTTCGTTGGCGTCGCTCTTGCCGTGCTTTTCGAGAATGGATTTGCCGATCATCTCGGCAGGCATCTGTTGCTCGACCGGCAAATCGTTCGTGTAAGCGAACTTGCCGTCGTCGTCCACCGGCGAATAAATCGGCAGGCCGACGGATGAGCCGAGGCCGTAGTCTTCCAAGCCGTGACCGGGAGCGATGTGAACGAAGCCCGTGCCGGTGTCGCTGGTGACAAACCCGGCCGGATAGAGCTTGCTGGTGCGGTTGCAGAACGGATGCTGGCATTGAAGCTGGGCCAGTTTTTCGGTGGCAAATGGCTGTTCAGCGTAGCCGCTCCAGCCGCACTTCTCCGCCACGGCGGGCAGCAGGCCGCGGAACAGAATGTATTTTTCGCCGCCGATTTCGACCTGGACGTATTGGAATTTGTCGTTGTAAGCCACGGCCAGATTGGCCGGCAGCGTCCAGGGCGTCGTCGTCCAGATCAGCACAAACGTGTTGGGCTGGCCAGCGACGGGAAACTTCACAAATATACTCTGGCTGACATGGTCCTGGTATTCGACTTCGGCCTCGGCGAGCGCAGTGCGGCAGGGAATGCTCCAATAGACCGGCTTTTTGCCGCGATACACGAAGCCTTTCTCAACGATGTCGGCAAACAGGCGCAACTCGTCGGCTTCGTATTCCTTGTTCAGCGTCAGATACGGATTATCCCAGTCGCCAAGAACGCCGAGTCGTTTGAATTGCTCGCGCTGGATATCAATATATTTGCGGGCGTAGGCTTCGCAGGCCTTGCGGATGGTGGCGGCGTCGAAATTTGAGGCTGGCGACGAGGGCGTCGCAGTCACATTCGGCGACGGGGCGTCGCCGCTACGCTTGCGCATTTCTTGGGAAACCTTGAATTCGATGGGCAAGCCGTGGCAATCCCAGCCCGGCACATACGGCGCGCTAAAACCCCGGAGGGTTTTGTATTTGATGATGATGTCCTTGAGAATCTTGTTCAGCGCGGTGCCGATGTGGACATCGCCGTTTGCGAAGGGCGGACCGTCGTGCAGGACAAATTTTTCCGCGTTGGCGCGCGCCGCCTGGATTTTGGGGTAAAGCCCGGCCTCCTGCCATTTTTTGAGCCGTGCCGGTTCGCGCGCGACGAGGTCGGCTTTCATGGGAAAGTCGGTGCGCGGCAGGTTGAGCGTGTTTTTGTAGTCCGTCGCCATTTTTCGGAACGCGAACGGTAACAGCGGCAAAAAGCGGTGTCAACGAACACAGGGAGCTTGAAATTTGCCGGATACACCAAATTGGGGAAGCAAAACCGGGTCAATCAGTCAATGAAGGGTGCAACCGGAGGCACGATGCCGCGTCCGCTTGGAACGCCGGATTCATCCGGCAGGTGTGCAACCGGTGCGTGTGCTGCCGGATAAATCCGGCGTTCCGATGCAGTGATTCGGCGAGTTTTTTGATGGGCGCAAACCGGCGTCAAAAAATTCCTGTTTACAGCATGGGGTTGGCTGTTAACATCCGCTCAGAAAAATTAACGCGGATGAGGTATGAAAAAAATCGAGGCCGTCATCAAACCGTTCAAACTTGAGGAAGTAAAAGCTGCGCTGGCCGCTCTTGGGGTCCAAGGAATGACCGTCGCGGAGGTAAAAGGGTTTGGCCGCCAAAAAGGGCACACGGAAATTTATCGCGGCAGTGAATACACGGTGGATTTTCTGCCCAAGGTGAAAATTGAGGTGGTGCTGGCGGATGCCCAGGCCGCGGCCGCAGTGGACGCGATTGTCAAAGCGGCCAAGACGGGCAAGATCGGTGATGGGAAAATTTTTGTGAGCGCCGTTGAGAGCATCGTTCGCATTCGTACTGGTGAAACCGGCGAGCAGGCGGTCTGAATCAAATATTGCTTGTCAGAAAGCAACGGAAAGCAAGTAAATCCTTGATTTAGCCTCCTGTGAATAACTAGTGAACAAAAGTTAATATGTTATCCTAGATACTTTCGTTCCAATTGCATAAAACGCTCACGTTAATTGAAGTTGTTTGGGGCGTCTTATCATTTTTACCAGACATATGATGGTGGTCTGAATTTTGATTTTCGTAAGATGTTGAAAATAAGCAGGTTGTTTCGATTGTTAAATGAAGCTTTTGGCGGTAGAGTTAAAGGCATGTCAGCTTTCTCAGGATCATGGCTCTTTGCCAAGGCGAACATCGGTGGAAATCAGCGACCAACCCCGAGTTGGGGGCTAGGTGAATAAACCGCTTGAAAAACGAGCTTTTTGACAAAGTGCAAATGCAACTTTCAGCTGAAAAAATTTGGAATTCTGCGCGGGAACATCTCCGTTCCAGGCTGAATAACGACACCTATAACATGTGGTTCGCGCCGTTGCGAGCCTGCGCGATTGACGGCAACAACGTGACACTGGAGGCGGCCAACGAATTCAGCGGCGTCTGGCTCAAGGATAATTATCTCAGTCTCTTGCAAGACGCTTTTGCCACTGCTGCCGGCCGCCAACTCCAGGTCAAATTCAAAATTGCCACGGGAACTGCGCCAGCTCCGTCCTCCGCATCCGCGCCAGCTCCAGTCAAAACCAAAGCCCCTGAACCTGCTCACGAGCGCCCGGCCAACAGCGAACTGCATTTCAATCCCAAAAACACCTTTGAATCGTTCGTTGTCGGCAACAACAATAATTTTGCCTATGCCGCCGCGCTCGCCGTCGCCCAGGCGCCCGGCAAATCCTACAACCCGCTTTTTCTTTACGGCGGCGTCGGTTTGGGCAAGACGCATTTGCTTCACGCCATTGGCCAGCACGTTTCGGGAAACAAAAAGGGCGCGCGCGTCGCCTACCTTTCCTCCGAGAAATTCACGAACGAATACATTGACGGAATCCAAAACAACCAGCTCGCCAAATTCCGCAAGAAATACCGGCAGACGGACGTGCTGTTGATTGACGACATTCAATTTCTCGCCGGCAAGGAGCGCATTCAGGAGGAATTTTTCCACACCTTCAACGCGCTGCACGAGTCCCACAAACAAATCGTGCTCACGTGCGACCGGCCAGCCAGCGAAATTCAGGGGCTGGAACACCGCCTTGTTTCGCGGTTCGAATGGGGTCTGGTCACCGACCTGCAACCGCCGGATGTAGAAATGCGCCTGGCCATTCTCCAAAAGAAGGCGCAGATCATGGGCGTGACCCTGTCGGACGACATCATGAATTTCCTGGCCAATCGCATCCGCACCAATGTCCGCCGGCTGGAAGGCGCGCTCATCCGCGTGGCGTCCTACGCCTCGCTCACGGGCAAGAAACTCACCATCGAAGTCGTCGAAGGCTTGCTGCGTGAAATCCTGCACGAAGAAGGCCGTTTTTCCATCAATATCGAAGTCATTCAGAAGAAAGTCGCGGAACATTTTGACATTCGCCTGGCTGACATGACCAGCAAGCGCCGGCCGGAAAACATCGCCTTCCCGCGCCAGATCGCCATGTATCTTTCGCGCCAGATGACGGAAAGTTCGCTTAATACCATCGGCGAAGCCTACGGCGGACGCGATCACGGCACGGTATTGCACGCCTGCCGCCTCGTCAAAGACCGCATGGAAGTGGACGCCAACGTCCGCCAAGTCGTCCATTATCTGGAAAAGCAGTTGATGCGCTAAACTTGATTGCGAATTAAATCCGCAGTTGGCAATCTGCAATTCGCAATCGTTTATGCCCGTCATTGAAGTCAGCGGTCTCACCAAGACCTTTCGCACCTACAAAAAGCAGCCGGGGTTTGGCGGCGCCATCAAAGGGCTGTTCCACCGCCAATACGAACAAACCATCGCCGTCAACGACGTCAGCTTCAAGATTGAACCCGGCGAACTGGTCGGTTTTCTCGGCCCGAATGGCGCGGGCAAGACCACCACGCTCAAGATGCTCGCCGGTTTGCTTTATCCCACCGGCGGCTCGGCCCGTGTGCTCGGTTACGTCCCGTGGGAGCGCGCCGACGGTTATCGCCGCCAGTTCGCGCTCGTGCTCGGCCAGAAAAACCAGCTTTGGTGGGACCTGCCCGCCCGCGAATCGCTCGAACTGAACGCGAAAATCTACGGCATCCCCGCCGACCGTTTCGAGCGCACCGTCGCCGAGATGAGTGAAATGCTCAACGTCCGCGACAAGCTCAACGTCAGCGTCCGCGAGCTTTCCCTGGGCGAGCGCATGAAGATGGAACTGATCGCCTCGCTGCTGCACCAGCCCAAGGTGTTGTTCCTCGACGAACCGACCATTGGCCTCGACGTGGTTTCGCAAAAGATCGTCCGTGAATTCATCCGCCGTCACAACGCCGGGCAAAAGACGACGATTTTGCTCACGAGCCATTACATGGCCGACATCCAGGCGCTGTGCGACCGGGTCATCATCATTGACCACGGAAAAATTTCCTTCGACGGCCGGCTCAATGAGATCGTGGATCGTTTTGCGGATTTCAAACTCGTCACGATTCAATCTGAAAAGGCAAATGATTATCCGGCGGAAAATCTGGCGCGCTACGGCGAAGTCGTTGAAAAAAACGCCGGCGCCATCACGTTCAAGGTCAAACGTGACCGCGTCATCGCCGTCTGCAAATCATTGCTCGACGATTTGTCGGTCACCGATATAGACATTCAGGAAACGCCCATCGAAGACGTCATCCGCCAGATTTTTGCGCGATGAAAAAACAATTGGCCAAAGCAACGGTGATTGATTCGCACATCCGCCCTCGCCCCGGCCCTCTCCCCCAGGAGAGGGAGAATCATTCGCCGCTCCATTGAAAATTGATGCGACTGTATTGACCGGACGCTCATCCACAAAACCAAAAACAAGCGAAAGCCATTTCCTCTCCTGGGGGAGAGGATAAAAGGTGAGGGCGGACGTAAACACTCATTTCAATGAAAATTCTGGAATCGGCCGGGTATAATGATTAGAACGCGATATGGATGCATTTCTTCAAGCGGCGATTGAGGAAGCCAGAACCGGTCTCGCGACAGGCGGAATCCCCATCGGTTCGGTACTGGTGTTGAACGGCAAAATCATCGGGCGCGGCCACAACCAGCGGGTGCAACACGGCAGTGTCATTCACCACGCGGAAATGAACTGCCTCGAAAACGCCGGGCGGCTCAAGGCGCCGGTTTATCAGCGATGCGTTTTGTATTCGACACTCTCGCCCTGCCCGATGTGCAGCGGCGCGATCTTGCTCTACAAAATTCCGCGCCTCGTCGTCGGGGAAAACAAAACCTTTCAAGGCCCGGAGGAATACGTCCGCTCCCAAGGCGTGCAGGTGGAAGTGCTCCAGGACCCGGCGTGCATCCAACTCATGCGCGATTTCATCAAAGCCAGGCCGGAGCTTTGGAATGAAGATATTGGTGTGTGAAAACGCGAGGTCTCACGCTGATGCTTCCAAATGTTTTATCAGGTTTTTCATGCTTTGAATATATTCCGCCAGCGCCTTTCGACCGGCAGGGGTAATTTTGTAGGTCGTCTTTGGGCGCAAACCGACAAACGCCTTTTTGCTCGTGATGTAGTTGCGTTCCTCCAGTTTCCCGAGATGTAAATTTAAGCTGCCATCAACAGTGTTGAGCCGCTTTTTCAATGTCGTGAAATCAAGCGCCCCATCAACCTGAAGTGCGGCCATTATCCCAAGCCGGAGCGGACCGTGAATGGCGGTGTCGAGACCGTTGAAATCAACGGGATTCATGTTGGCTTTCGATTTTCCGGATTTGCCAGACTTGGATGATGGAACAGGACAATGCAACCACGATGAATGTTATTCCGAGCGGCATCCCCCATATATTACCATTGCCCGGTAGCAGTGTTGCAAAAAGACCGTAGGCCAAGAACGGAATTGCCCACCCCAATAGCAACCAAATTCTGGAAATCACGGCCAACACCAAATACGTGGCCCCTCCGAAAATAAAAAGCCCAGAACAAAACGCTCCCATGGTGATTCGGAAATGTTTGGCCCAGGCAAAAAAAAGCAGAAATTCCAATATAAGCGCCAAGCCGACCCATGCGCCATGAGCATCAATTCCCCAGAATCGTTTGTATTCCCGAATCAGGCTCTCCGGGCGCCCATCATTGGCCGTCGTTTTTCGGATGCTGACAATTAATATACCCAGTATGACGACGCACACTAAAAACCCAGTCCGCTGAGCCAATCCAAAGCCTAAATATTTTTCGGTATTGCCGGACGGCAAGAAAGATGAGGCGATGAGAATAAACCCTGGGAGACACCACCACAGGTTTAACCAGTTGTCGTGTTTTAACCACCGAATCCATTCCCGCCCCATGGAAGGAGCCAGTCCTATTGCCTTTTGGATTGTCTCCACGTCGTTTTTAACTCGATCAAGTTCTTGTTTCATAATTCACATCCATTCGGTTTTGACTTTACTCGTTGAGTAACACTCAATTTAATTTATTACTTAAATAATTTAAGTAAAGAGGGCGAAATTGTCAACAGTAAAATTTGCCTAGCGATTGGATTGGGGTTTATGCCTCTAAAAACACGGTTTACGCCGCTTCCGCGTCCTGTTTGCGCCGCACGATCGGTTTGCTTTCGCCCAGCACCACGGGCCGGGTGATTTTGATGTGAATGATGCTGCCGTTGTCCGGCGCTTCATACATCAAATCGAGCATCAGCTTCTCAATTAACCCGCGCAAGGCGCGCGCGCCGGTGCCTTTTTTGAGCGCCTGGGCCGCCAGTTTATGCAGGGCGTCCGGGGTAAATTCCAGTTCCGCGCCTTCCATGGCCATGAGTTTGGCGTATTGTTTCGTCAACGCGTTTTTCGGCTCGGTGAGGATGGCAACCAACTCGTCTTCGGTCAATTCGGCCAGCGTCGTCACGACCGGCAATCGGCCGACAAATTCGGGAATGAAGCCGAAATTGAGCAAATCCTCCGGTTCGGCGTGTTGGAGAATTTCATTGCGAGCCGCGCCGGCGTGTTTCTGCGCTTCCCCAATTGCGCCAAAACCAATCACGTGCCGGCCCAGCCGCCGCTGGATGACTTTCTCCAAACCGATGAACGCCCCGCCGCAAATGAATAAAATGTCCGTCGTATCCACACGGATGTATTCCTGCTGCGGGTGTTTGCGTCCGCCCTGGGGCGGGACGTTGCAGACCGTGCCTTCGAGGATTTTCAACAGCGCCTGCTGCACGCCTTCGCCCGAAACGTCGCGGGTGATGGACGGGCCTTCCGCCTTGCGCGCGATCTTGTCAATTTCGTCAATGTAAACAATGCCGCGCTGGGCGCGTTTCACATCGTAATCAGCGTTTTGAAGCAGCCGCAAAATAATATTCTCCACGTCCTCGCCGACATATCCGGCCTCGGTGAGCGTCGTGGCGTCGGCGATGGCGAAAGGCACGTCGAGAATTTTGGCGAGCGTCCGGGCCAGCAGCGTTTTGCCGGAGCCGGTCGGTCCGATCATCAGAATGTTGCTCTTCTCGATTTCAACGTCGGCATGCTTGGTGGGTGCGCCGCCCTCGGCGCAACTCCCGTCTTCCGCCGGAGTTTTCGGCTGGATCCGCTTGTAATGATTATGCACCGCCACGGCCAGGGTTTTTTTCGCGTGTTCCTGACCGACGCAAAAAAGGTCAAGCTGCCGTTTGATGGCCGCCGGTTTGGGAATGGTAAACTTCGGCTGCTGCTTTTTGGCGGCGACCGCGAATCCCCGGTCGAGAACGTTTTTGCAGAGAATGATGCAGTTGTCGCAAATATAAACGTCCGGTCCGGCGATGAGCTTGCGCACTTCTGCGTGCGACTTGCCGCAGAAACTGCACATGGTGATATTGTTCGGCCGGGCCAAGGGAAATTTACGATTTACGATTTACGATTGATGACGGCGCGTTTTTGAATCAAAGCCCTCAAGCGCGGGGTAATTACGATACAAGGGCGGCGGGCATTCTAATGCGTTTGTTTGTTTTTTGTATGCAGGTT
>PLAY01000085.1 GCA_003134375.1 Limisphaerales bacterium
GCTTATTTGGGAAATATGGGTTAAGGCATTGAATAGTTTTTCTTGTGGTCATTCCTTGTCGGAAGGCCAGTCGTGAAGTTGACCGGCTTGGCGTTCGGTCTCGGCTTCGGTGAAAAGAAAATCCAGTTTTCCCGATGCCTCGTCGCGCTCCATCTGCCGCGTCCACAGAGCGTGATAACGCGCGCTGACCCACGTAGCGAGCCGGGCAAATTCAGACGGGGCAAGTTGCTCGGCGGCCTGTTCGATTTCTTCAATCGTACTCATGGCAACAAACTAACTGATTCGTGAAACAGATTCAAGCTCGACTCAATTTTGCTCCGACTCCGTCGTTACGGGCTTGGCGTCGCCCTTGAGCGCCGCCATGACGGCGTGCCAGGACAAGATCGCGCATTTCACCCGCGCCGGAAATTTATAAACCCCGGCGAACACCGCCAGCTTGCCGACGTCGCCCTGGATGTTGCCGGTGGTGACCATTTCGTGGACCTGGCCGAACATTTTTTCCATGTCCGCCTTCGTTTTGCCTTTCGCAAATTCGGTGAGCAGCGACGCCGACGCCTTGGAGATGCAGCAGCCGGAGCCGACGAAGCTGATGTCCTTGATGGTGTCGCCGTCCAGCGCAAGAAAGAGTTTCAATTGGTCGCCGCAGAGCGGGTTGAAGCCTTGCGCAGAGCAGGTGGCCGCGGGCAATTCGTGAAAATTCCGCGGTTTCCTGCAGTGGTCAAGGATGACCTGCTGATAGAGATCGTTTAAGTCTTCAAACATGGCGGTTATGCGTGAAACGTGATGCGTGATTTGAGTGCGCGTGACGGCAGTTTTCCGGCATCTGGCATCGTGGTTCGCGCATCGCTTTCATCAATTCTTTTGTGCCAGATGATGGTTCGCTTCCAGCCGGTCCCACACCAGCTTGTCCAGTTTCTCGCGCACGGAATCGTGCTTGACCCGCGCAATGATTTCGCCGGCGAAGGCGTGGATCAACATCCGCCGCGCATTGTCCGTGCCGATGCCGCGCGAACGCAGGTAAAAAATGGATTCATCGTTCAACTGCCCGATCGTCGCGCCGTGCGTGCATTTCACGTCGTCGGCGTAAATCTCCAGTTGCGGCTTGGTGTCCGCCGTCGCGTCGTCGGAGAGCAGCAGGTTTTTATTCGTCTGTTTGGCGTCGGTCTTCTGCGCGATTTCCCGGACCAGAATCCGCCCGTGAAAGACGCCCTTCGATTTGTCATCGAGGATGCCGTTGAAATATTCGTGGCTGGCGCAACGCGGCTGGGCGTGCTCGACAATCATGTGATGGTCGGCGAGCTGCTCGCCACGGGTCAGATAAAGGCCGTTGAGAATACAGGCCAGCCCTTCGCCCGCGAGTTTGGCGCGGATGTTGGTGCGCGAGAGCTTCGCGCCGAGCGCAAAGGAATGGACGCTCACGTTGCTCGCGCGGCCAAGCTGCGCGGCAATCGTTGCCAGATGAAACGCGGCGTCGGCTTCGTCCTGAAATTTCACGTGCTCCAGCACGGCGTTGTCGCCGGCGACGATTTCGGTGATGGTATTGGTGAAGTACGCCACATTGTCCGCCGCAAGGTAACTTTCGATGACCGTTGCCCGGCTGTTGGCCCCGGCAACAACCAGGTTGCGCGGCTGGATGGTTTCGCCGTCTTGTTTGGCGGTGGAAATGAAAATGAACTGGATGGGTTCGGCGACCGAAACTCCGGCCGGCACTTGAACGAATCCGCCATCGGTGAAGAACGCCTGGTTCAACGCCGCAAAGGCGTTGTTGTTCGCCAGGGCGTAAAGACTGAACTGCCGTTTGATGAATTCCGAATCCGCCACCAGCGCCGCCGTCAGGTTCGACACTCTCACCCCAACCGGCAATCCATGCACGGACGAGAGCGCCATCGAGTATTGGCCATTGACAAAAACGAGCCGGGCACCGGGCAGTTGGGCGAACAGGTATTTTTTCAGGGCGGCTTTGGCGGCGGCATCGTTTGCCGGTTCAGCGGCGGGTTGGAGCGGCAGCCGGGCCAGCGGCGCCACGTTGGTGAAACGCCAGTCTTCGTCCTGCAACGTCGGGAAACCGAGTTCGGCAAAGCGCGCAATGCCCGCCTTGCGCAGCGGCAGCAGCCACGATGGCTGTAGCGCCGATTCAAGGCGGCTGAAGGTTTCGAGGAACGGCCCGATGTCCGGGGTTTGCGGCTTTTGTGTCATGATTTGATTATCCAATTTCAACAATTAGACCTGCAATTTCCCATGCCCGGCATCGCGGCGCAAGTCTGGAGCGGTTTAGAGTTCCGCCTTCAGGCGGTGTGCCTGTCGTTGGTCGCCCAAACCGCGTAAACGCGGAACTCCGAACGCTGGCGCTCTCGCCGGCGCTCCCAGGCAAGATCGCGTCTGAAGCCGGAATTGCAAACACTGGCGCGCCACCGCGGGGGTGTTAACATCTTGCCATGCTCACACAAGACGACATCAAAAACGCGCTGAAGGCCGTCAAGTATCCGGGCTACTCGCGTGATATTGTATCCTTCGGACTGGTGAAGGAAATTTCCGCCCCGCCAGGCGGGATTAGCGTCGTGATGCAACTGACCACATCGAATCCCGAAGCCGCGCGCCAAATCAAGGAAGACAGTGAGCAGGTTTTGAGGGCGCTGCCGGGCGTGAAACGCGTCAACGTCGAAGTCAAACAACCCGCCGCCGGACAAGCCGCGCCAGCGGGTGGGTTGGCGAACCAGAATCGTATTTCGGGTGTGAAGCGCGTCATCGCCATCGCCAGCGGCAAGGGTGGTGTCGGCAAATCCACCTGCTCCGTCAATCTGGCCTGTGCGCTGGCACAGCTCGGCGCGCGGGTCGGTCTGCTGGATTGCGACATTTACGGTCCAAGCATTCCGTTGATGATGGGCGTTCACGAGCGTCCGACGGTCAGCGACGACGAGCGGCTCGTGCCGCCGTCCAATCACGGGGTGAAGGTGATGAGCATCGGGCTGTTGCTTGACGGCGACCAGCCGGTGATCTGGCGCGGGCCGATGATTGCCAAAACGATCCAGCAATTTCTGTTCGCCGTGGAGTGGGGCGAGAGGGATTTCCTGCTGGTGGACCTGCCGCCGGGCACGGGCGATGCGCAGCTCTCGCTGTGCCAGGCCGTGCCGCTGGACGGCGGAATTATCGTGACCACGCCGCAGGAAGCGTCGCTCGGCGTCGTGCGCAAGGGCATCGCGATGTTCAAAAAGGTCAACGTGCCGATTCTCGGCATTGTCGAAAACATGAGTTATTTCATCGCGCCCAACGGCGAGCGCGTGGAAATTTTCGGCCACGGCGGCGGCCAGGCCGAGGCCGCGCGGCAGGACATTCCGTTCCTGGGCGAAGTGCCGATTTTCACTGAAATCCGGGAGGCGGGCGACCGGGGTGTGCCGATAGTGGTGTCCGCGCCGGGAAAACCGGCGGGGCGGGCGTTCATTCAAATTGCCGAGGTGCTGCGGGAAAAGCTGGCTTGAACGATTTGCAAAATGTTCATTTGAAAGTTGGGTCATGGGTCACTACTTTGTTGATTCTTCTATAAGTCGTTCAATTGACCAAGCTTGTGAAGTGATTCCAATTCCGTGAGCGGGTGTAGTTCCAAGCGTGCTGTGAATTTTGCAAAAATTATACGCTGCGATGAACAAATTCAGCGCGTTTTTGTGATTATCCAGCTTGCGGGACCAGCCAAGTCCAAGCCGTGCAAACCGCTTGTTAAAATGCCTCACGCTCAAATTGGCACGTTCAACAAATGAAGTGCTGATTCTGTCTGGACGCGGTGAGCCTGCCTGTATGCGAACCCTGACGCCAATGCACCGTTGCGGAGTATAGCGGCGGATTTTATCCGGCAAATCAAAAGGGACGGCATACAACTTTTGCATGGTGGCGAAGTCCAGCCGTTCCAGCAAATGCCGTCTGACGGTGGACTGATACGGGCGGTAAGAATCGGTTGTGACTTGAACGCGGCCAATGATGCGCTTGGCAACATCGGCAACGAAAGTTTCCGTGTTTTCGTAATTCCGTTTGCCGGTGAAGTAACTAGCGATGAACTTTTCGCGGGCGGTGACGGCTAAATAAGTGTATTGATCCCCACGCTCAACGTCATTCTCAGTTGTGCGCTTTTGGCTGATACCTACGCGGCTCCATAGTTCATCCAATTGCAGCGAGCCGACTTTAAGGTTGCGGGCAAGGCGGTCATGCAATTGGCCGCACTTCTCGCCAACCGTTGACAGCACGGAAAGCACTGTGCGCGGGTGACAATCGGCAAGACGGGCGGTTGCCCGCACGCCCACACCCTCACAAAGCAGCTTTACAATTTGCACCACCTTTTCATGCTCAATCCGCAAATCGCCCAAGGGTTGCACGCCCCGCCGTTTCTGAGTTCGT
>PLAY01000175.1 GCA_003134375.1 Limisphaerales bacterium
TCGATGAACGGATTGTCATTGGGGGTGCGGGGGCGGGCAAACAACTGGGGCAGGCCGTGATCTTCACACAGACGCTGGATGGGCTTGGCTTTCATCTGGCGGCCGCGATCATTGATGACTTCGGGCCGTTGGTCCTCGGGCTGATCCAGGCTTAGAGCGTTTTCAGTCACTTCGTAGCCACGCGAAAAAATCAATTTCCATTTGTTTTCAGGCGTTTTCTTGCGAAATAGCGGCTACAGTTTTGATTAAACCGCTCTAAATGCGAAACACACTCACAACCGTGAAACAGGACAGGCTGTAGAACAGGCCGCCGATTATCTGTTAGGCCGATCGCGTCACATGACTATTCTTGCAAGGCTATTTTTGATTTTGGGCGTGGCATCTATCAGTTACGGGTTGGCGCGTTGGCATATTGTTCCCGACATTCTGTCGAAGCAGGAGGCGGCTTTTCAGCAGTTCATTACAGCACACACAGCTGAGATCAACGCGAATTTTTCGCAGCCCACTAATTCGCCCATCAAGCAGGATTTTTACAGGCTGAAGATGCGTGTGATGTTGTCGGGAGATTTGCATCCTGGATGGTCGCAGGCTGTCATTCCGTGCGCTCTCGGTTTCATGTCTTTGGCGGTGAGTTACTATTTTTCACGGAAGAAAAAAAGATGTCAGGCATGAGTCATCGGCCTAATATGAGGATGGGCTGCAAATTGCCTTTGCCCACTTCGCGTTCTTCGCACGAAATTATTTTGGTTTCTCGCCGTAGTTGATGGCCATCGCGCCGCCGAGGAAATTGATGACGCGCACATTCACCAGTTTCAGTTCACGCATTTTTTCCGCGACGGCCGGCTGCGCCGGATAATGCTTCAGCGATTCGAGGATGTAGGCGTAGGCGTCCGCGTTGCCGCAAAAAATCCAGCCCAGCAGCGGCACGCAGCAGTTCAAATGGGCGAAATAAATCCCGCGCCAGAAGGCGTTTGCGGGCTTGCCAAAATCGAGCACCACCAGCCGCGCGCCGGGTTTGGCGACGCGGTGCATTTCGGCCACGCCTTTTTCCCAACTCGTCAAATTCCGCAAGCCGTAACCGATGGTGACCACGTCGAATGTCCCATCGGGAAAGGGAATCTGCTGCGCATCATCCTGGATGAAGGTCGGATTTCGTGCCCCGGTCTTCGGGTCCGGGGTTTTGTTTCGGGATTCGGCGACGTCGAGCATCGCCGGGCTGAAATCGAGGCCAGTGACTGCCGCGCCGCGCCGCGCGAGCGCCAGCGCAAGGTCCCCGGTGCCACAACACAAATCGAGCGCGCGATTCCCGGGTTGGACGGCGGCGAGTTCGACGACGCGACGTTTCCAGCGCCGGTGCAGGCCGAAGCTTTGCACGTCATTGAGCAAATCGTAGCGCCGCGCAATGGCGGCGAAAAGGTCGTTGACCTTCGCGGCGCGTTGTTCGCCGGGAGTGTAGAAACCGTTGCTCATGTGGGCAGTTTAACACATGGGCGGGTGCAAAAGCCAAAAATGCATCAAATTGCTTTGCGCCGGCAACATGGTTTGGTAAATTGGCATAGAATTGGCTGTTAGAACCGGGTGAATTATTGTTTATTCGTGGAATTATGAACGCCGAAACTCCGGCAGCGCCGAAAAAGAAAATTTTGGTGGTGGATGACAACGAAATCATCCTCAAGACGGTTTCCTTGAAGCTGCAAGGCTGCGGTTATCAAATTTTCACCGCGCTGGACGGCTCCGAGGCCGTTGCCGCCGCGCGCAAGGAAACCCCCGATTTGATTCTGCTGGACATCAATTTTCCGCCGGAAGTGGACGGCGTGCCGTGGGACGGTTTTCGCATCATGGATTGGTTTCAGCGCCTGGATCCGTCGAAGAGAATCCCCATCATCATCATCACCGGCACTCAAGATGTGAAAATTAAGGAACGCGCCGCGAGTTGCGGCGCAGTGGCGTTTTTCAACAAACCCATCAACCACGACGACCTGCTCAAGGTGATTCGTACGACATTGGGTGATTCGGCCAAGCCAGCCTGAAATCGGGCTTGTAAATCCAACGACTTCGCATAACCTGTCTTTTTTCTTCTGGAAGCGAGCGTAGCTCAGCCTGGTAGAGCATCACGTTGCCAACGTGAGTGTCGAGGGTTCGAATCCCTTCGCTCGCTCCAATTTCATTTCTGCGACCAGGGGTGCCAAACCGAGACAAACCCCGTCAGTTACAAGTGTTTTATCACTTTTCGTCCCTTCACTGACTGCGACAGGTTGCGCCACGTTTTGACCGTCTGAGCCTAAAATCTGTGCGCGTATTTGTGTACACTCCATGAGCCTCGGCAGTTTCTTGATCGAATCATAAATCGGCAACTGTGCTTCATCCGTATAGCCGTCCGTCTGCCGGATGGTTTGATGGCGCATTTGCTTTCTTGCAAAATTATCACCGATGCCATTCTTCCGCATGAAAGTCGCCCAGGTGTAGCGCAGCGCGTGAAAGTCGCCGTAACGGCCTCGCTCATCTTTGTAGGCAACACCAACCCGTTCCGCATCCACCTTGAGCCGTGAAGCGCGCGGAATTCCTTTCGGAAACACCAAGTCCGACGGAGACCCGCGCACCGGGCGATGCGCTTTCAATGCCTCGACGATTTCAGGCACCAGATACACCGGCTCCTGCTTTTTATTTTTTGCCGTTTCCGCGCGAACGATGATTTGCGGGATTTTACCATCCAGCCGAACATCGCCCCATTGAAGTTGTCGCAATTCTTCCTGGCGCAATCCCGTCCGCGCCGCCGTGAAATAGATGATCCCGCGTGGCCTCGAACCGGTAATCAGCTTCACCAATTCCTCATCCGTGAAAGCGCGACGGACCCGTTTTTTCTGCCCGCGCTCATCCACCTTGCCAACAAATTTCAGCGGGTTGGACTTGATCCGCCCCACTCGCTCCATCCATTTGAGAAACGAAATCATGCCTTGCAGATAATGATTCTGTGTGCGCGCCGCCGCCTTTTGCTGGTTGCGCCAGGTAATGAATGAATCTGGCGTGACATTGCAGGCCAGTTTCCAGCGGCAATCGTTCATGAGCCGGACAATGCGCGCCTTGAGCAAACTCGCCCCACGGCCACCACGACCCGCCCGCCCGCGCGTCACCAAATCAGCTTCATAATCGTTCAAATGTTCCAGCAATGGACGCTGTGCAGCATCTCGCATTGGTTTTGCTTCAATGACGCCCGCCGCTTCACGCTCCTTTTCTTGGATGAATTCCTGCGCCTTTTTGTTGGCAACTTGAAGGTCAGTTGCGCCAAGGGATTTCCAACGGTCAACCGGCATGTCGCCGATACGATAGCGCAGATAATAGCCGCGTGTCGTTTGCAACTCGCCGTTTTTGCGGAAGTGACGTTTTTCAACTTTGAAAATCATGATTGCCTCCATTCATCAACATTTGCACCTGGCTCAAACGGAACCGAATTCCGCCAAGAATTTTCACGCGAGTCAACCGACCGGCGTTGACCAAGCGATCCACTGTGCGCAATGAGCAGGCGAGCATCTTTGCCACTTCTTTTTTTCTCAATAGATTCTCGGTCGTCATGGCTGTTTCACTTTTACATTTTCATCCCCATAGCCCGGTTCGTCTACTTCTTCCCAGTTCTCGAACGGACTACGCTCTTGCTCTGGAATTGAAGCCAAGTAAGTCCGGTAGACAGCGCTGTGATCGGTTTCAACCCCCCTTTGGGCAAGCCATTCTGCAATAGCTCGAAACGTAAATTTCTTTTCATTACGCAGGGTCCTGATGGCCGCTTGGTATTCCATAAGCAGCTTTCTTTTGGGCTCCTTTTTGGCCTCCTCCAGAATGGCTTCCGACGACGCGTAATCGGATTGAACAACAGCGGTGACAGGTGGTTTATCGGCTTTCGCTTCTGCGGCAGCCCCGATCTTAGATTTTGATGCTTTATTTTTCATAGCGTGAAAAAGATAAACGCACAGAACAAACAAGTCAATGACAAAGAACAATTATTATCAAACAATATTATGTTCATTTCCAATGGCTTACGACTTTTCATGCCAGTCTGACAGTTTTTTCCCTACCCGCCTTGTCTGGTTTGCGAACAATTCGATTTCCCTGTTCGTGTTCCCGTGCTTGTCATGCGGCTTGCTGATTTGAAGGCCAAGCCGGATGCCAATCACGCGAACACTCACCCCATGCAAGACTGGTCGTGTCTAATTTGCAACCAGCACCGCGCCCCATCCCCCGCTCGCGGATCTGGTTTCAAATCCAACACCACCAGGACAAATCACACGCGACCGGGCAGCATCGGTTTTTGTTTATCTTGGCCGCGATTCTGACAACCAGAAACTGCCACGATTCAATTTCCATGCTGGCCGCCACGGAAAAGAGTTGCAAACTGGCGATTAAAATGGAAATTGATTGAAACGATGAGTGCAAAAGACATTCTCCTGGAGGTAGCGGAAAAACTGCCGCCGGATGCCACGCTCGTTGATGCCATCTACGAATTGGAATTCCGGCAGGCGGTGGAGGAAGGGTTGGCCGAACTGGATCGCGGCGAGCGCATCCCCTTGGAAGAAGCCCGCAAGCGCATTCCGCAATGGATTTCAAAGTATTCCTCTCCGACGTCGCGCTGAACGATTTGGAGCGCATTGTTGCCTATATTGCGCCCCACAATCCCATCGCCGCCGAACAACTGGGCAACCAGTTGCTTGACGTTGCGTTGTCACTTCACACATTCCCGGAACGCGGCCGCATGGTGCCGGAATTCCGGCAACCGGGGGTGCGCGAAATTATTTTCCGTTCCTACCGCATTATTTATCGGATGAACAACACCGACCAGAGCCTTGAAATTGTCCGCTTCTGGCACGGAGCGCGCGGATTTCCCCATATCCCTGGCAAAACCTGATTTCCCCCCGGCGCACAGACTTTCGGGCTGACTGTCGCCGACTCGGTCACACCAAAAGACTGTGCGCCGCCCAGGGTGCCTGACTCCGGCGAGTTCCGGCCTGCTTCACATCGCTTCGTTGCGCAGTCAACCACGACTTTGCACCCGCCGTTGATCCGCTTCCCTGCCGCTCTGTTCCGCAGCCGTAATTCACCGGAGACAGGCCCGGACCTAACACCGGCCCGAAGGCAAAACTCATTATCCTCCAACCCCTCGCAGTGCGTGATTTTACCCGATGCACTTCCGGGGGGAAGGCAAAACAACACATAAACACCAGGCTGTAAATCCACAATTTTACCCGATGCACTTCCGGGGGGAAGGCAAAACAGGGGTCGAAGACCCCGAGGTGGCACAATCATTTTACCCGATGCACTTCCGGGGGGAAGGCAAAACNNAACACGCCGCTAATTTAATTTCTCCCGATGCCAAATTAAAATGAATCAGGCTTTTATTCTCCGTAGAAATTCCGCTGGCCATACCGTTTCAATCCCGAACGGCCTGTCCACAAATCCAGGAGGTCTTTGGGGAACAGCAAGACCAGGTCAGCAGCGGACAACGGCCTTTTCTCGCCGGACTTTACCAGTTTCCAGAGCTTTTGCTATTCAGTCGGTTTCATCTGGGCAGAGTTCATCTTCAAGAGACCCGTCCAGGGCGACCACCAGCGGCGCGCTTCGCGCGCTCGCAGGCGGCCGCCCTTGCCGGGAATCCCTCTGTCAGTTACTTGCTTGTGTTCACTGACAGGCTTTCATTAGCGCCTATAACTAGGCAGAGTCGCCCCCCGGTTACTACACCGGCGAGACGGAACCTTGCATCTTTTACGACCGCAACGACGCCCACCGTGGAGGACATGCCCCTCTTAAGCCGGGTTCGTTATTAGCGCGGCTGGACTCAGCCTGATTGCAAGTTCGCATCCGTATCCGACTGCTTTCTTTTCCGCCAATGCAGAACGATCCGCCGTCACGTTTCGCCACGGCTTGGTTAACACCCGAACAGCCATGGGGGACAGTGTGATAGTTGAGGCCAGCCCAAATTTATTGAACTCGTACACGTTACGAGGATCAAGACACTTGGAAATGTATTCGACTCCATTCTGCGAAGTATCAAACACACGAATTCTGGTAAACCCGCCACCCAGAGACAACCAGGTGGACTCCATGAATTTTGCCGTTCCCGGATTTACCGACCTTTCAGCCAACCCCGACATTAGAAAGTGGTAGTGCCACAGCCGCCCAATCTCGCCCTGTTCCAGGCGGACGGCATTTATGTTCACTTCCCACCTCCTGGGTGTGTATAGAAGCGACCGGGAAATCTCCCGGCCAAAACTGTTGTATAATGAATATCTTCTTTGTTGCGCAAACCCTTGTTCTCGACTTCGTAAAAAAGGCTCGCTGAATGTCAATGTCCCGAAGAATTGCCAGTCAATTCTCGTCAAATGGAACATTTCAGCGAGTTTGTACATGGAATCAAACCGCCTTCGTGACCCTGCCCGTGAAGTTTACCGGCGCACCATTGAACGGTTGCCGAATATTATCAACTTCCAACTCCAGCATTTTGCCCTCGAGTTCCTTTCCCTTTTTCTTTTCTTCATCGGTCAACCGATAATCAAAGAAACCACTGGCGGTCAAACTTCCGTCCTTCACCACATTAACGCATCGCGCCAACGTATCCCGCCGTTTTTCACCATGACTTTCGTACTCACGGCCTTGGCCAACTTGAATACATTTAACACCTGTAATGTTCATAATTTTCTTTCGTTCTGGTGCAAGGTTTGTTGTTCCCACGCGGTGCACCAGGCCGCGCAGAAAATTGAAATGGTTTTTTACGGTCTGAATAAAGGCAGGGGCCGGAGCAAAAAACCGTCCTTTTGTGAATTCAGAGTTCATCGAGCGTCCTCCTTTGAGGCCGCAGATGAATCAATGATGGCAAGAATTGCCGCCTTGAGCGGTTGACTAAGCGAAGACCACGCTGCGACTACTCGCGCCAAGGCAGGCCCAAGCTCGCCTAAAATCTGTGCGCGTATTTGTGTACAGTCGTCTTGAGCAGGTTGCGGAGAAGCTTGATTTTGTGCGCTTTCTGAATTTTGTGTCGAGGGTTCGAATCCCTTCGCTCGCTCCAATTTTCATTCAGTTCTGGCACGAAACCCGCTGGCTATCACGCAAAAATAAACGATTATTTCATCATGGCCCAGCCTACCAAACCTGTCACCCTGAGCATGGAGCAAATCGGCGAGGTGAACCAAAAACTCTCCGCGTTGCGACACGATATGAACAACAGTCTTTCGCTGATTGCCGCCACGGTGGCATTGATTCGTCACCGGCCGGCAATCACCGAACAAATGTGGAACACCCTGGCCGAACAACCCCGCAAAATCGGCGAATCTTTTTCACAATTCTCCCACGACCTGGAGGCAACGCTCCATATCTCGCGGCCTTGACCGCCCGGATTCAAAACGGCTTTTGACTTTGGCCGGGACCGGTTCTTTGGCAGACTCGCGCGTGATGGAACAAACCGAAGCGGATCTGATTGCCGCAGTGTTGCGAGGCAATGCCGCCAGTTTCGAACCGCTGGTGCAAAGGTATTCGCCGCGTGTCTTTGCCACCGCCCGCCGTTATGCGCGCCGCGAAATCGAAGTCGAAGACATCTCGCAGGAAGTCTGGCTCAAGGCGTTTGAAAAACTCAAAAGTTTCCGCGGGGAAGCTCCATTTGAACACTGGCTCATGCGGCTGACGGTGCGGACGTGCTACGATTTTTTGCGCGGCCATCAGCGCAACCGCGAGTCGCCGTTTTCGGATTTGACCGAGCCGGAAAACGACTGGCTGGAACGGTTCGTGACGCAGCCAGAAACCGCTTCCGAAAACGCGGATGCGGCCAAGTTGCTGGTCGAGCACATTCTGGAACGGCTTTCGCCCCAGGCACGGCTGGTCATCACGTTGCTCGAAATCGAGGACCGTTCGGTCAAGGAAATCGCCCAGCTCACCGGCTGGTCGGTGCCGCTGGTGAAAGTGCGCGCGTTCCGGGCACGGGCCGAAATGCGCAAGATTCTGGCCAAAATGGCCACGGACAAGTATCTGTAACCCGGCATTGCAGGACGCCGTCTAAATAATCGGGGTTGTATGAACATCGCTGAATTGCAAAAGAAATTGCTCGCCGCCGCACGCGCCAACCCGCCAGGCGACCGCGTGCCGTATGCGTTTGAAAAGCGCGTGATGGCCCTGCTCGCGGCTCGCGCCGCAACCGATCCCCTGGCGTTGTGGATACGCGGGCTTTGGCAGGCCGCCGTGTCGTGCGTGGCCATCGCCTTGCTGCTCGGCGCGTGGGCATTTTTCAATCCGACGGCTTCGCCCAATGCCGACGATCTTTCCCAGAATTTTGAAAACACGCTGCTGGCGTCCGTGGACCAAAGCGATCTGGCACAATGAATTCGTGGAAAATCATTCTGGCTGTAGTAGTGATTTTTGGCGCAGGGGTGATCACCGGCGGGCTGCTGGTCAATAACGTGGAGCCACCGCGTCCCAAAGATATTCAACATCCGGCGGGTGAATTGAACCCTCATCCGCAAGCGAATAATCGCGACCACGACCAGCCGGATCCGCAGGATTTGCCCAGACCGCATCCGCCGGAAATGCTCAGCAAGCAATTTGTGCAACGTCTCGACAAGACGCTTCATTTCACGCCGGAACAACGCGTCGCGATTGCCAAAATCGTCGCCGACGGCCAGGAACGCAATCACGAGATTTGGACCAATGTCGCGCCGCAGTTCCACAAGGTGCTGCAGGATGTCCGGCAGCAAATTCGCGAGCAACTTACGCCGGCACAGCAAAAACAGTTTGAGGAATTGATGAAACGGTTTAGGCCGGCCGGACATCACCCGCAAACACCGGCAAATTCGCCGTCATCCACCAACAAACCGCCGATGCTCGCGCCGACCAATCCGCCACCGGACGTTTGATTTTTATTTTCCGTTCAGCAACGCTCCGATTTTTTTGCGCAATTCCCTGGTGACCGAATCCATGGAGCGATTGGCATCCACGATGTTGAAGTCGTAGGTCTTTTGCAAACGCCGGAACACGGCCTGAATCGCGGTCTGATATTTCACAAAGCTGTCGAACATGTCGCGCGACAGGCCGAGATCCATGCCGCTTTCCCAATAATCCAATGTCGCGCTTTTGGCGAGATTGCGCTGAACCAGCTCTTCCGGTTCGACGGAAAGATAAAACACCGCGTCGGGTTCGAGCGCGATGCCGTAAAGATTTTTCAGCCACGACTCATCCATGCCGCGCGCCATGTCGCGCGCCATGAGCGTGTAAATGTAACGGTCGGCCAGCACGATGAAACCCGCCTTGAGCGCCGGCAAAATGATGTTTTCCAACTGGTCGGCGAAATCCGTCGCGTAAAACAAACTCAGCGTTGTCCGGCTTAAAATATTTCCTTCCTGCGCCCCTTCGAGTTCGGCACTCACGAGCGTGGAGCGTTTCAAACCGACCTGCACCGTGGCGTGGCCGCCGGTTTCGAGGCTGTACACCAACCGCGCAATTTGCGTGGAGCGGCCCGAACCGTCCGCGCCTTCGACCACGATCAATTTGCCCGTGAGGTCCTCGAGCTGAACGCCGGGAATGCCGTGCCCGTAAAATCGGCGGCATTTGTTTATGGGTGCGGGATTTGTTTTCATGCGACCGAATCCTCCTCCACCTCCGCTGCCTTGTCTTCGGGTGGAGCCGATGGCGGCAGCGGCAGCGGGCTGCGGCGTTTGAACTTTTTCAAATCAATGCGTTCGCCCACCAGTTTGCGCACGAGCACCTGCTGTTTTTCCACGTGCAGGTTGGCGTCCATCACGACGAAATTGAATTCGCCGCTCATGGCCATGTATTGCGCCAAAATGCGGCCCTGAAAAATGCGGAAGCTTTCGTAGGGATCGTTCGACAGTCCCAGGTCCATGCCGGCCTCGAAAAATTTCAGCTTGGGCCGGCCTTCAAGAATGCGGTTGAGCGACACCTCCAAATCCGCCTTGAAGAAAATCGTGAGGTCGGGCTGGGCCGCGAAATTGTAAATGCCACGCACCCATTCGGACGGGCAGCCGCGCACCACGTCGCGCGCGAACGCGGTGAAAATGTAACGGTCGCACAGGACCACATAGCCCGCGCGCAACAGCGGCAGCAAATGACGTTCGTAGCGGTCGGCGAAGTCCGTGGCGTGGATGAGGCTGAAGGTCGTCGGCGTGAGCAGTTCGCGCTTTTTGCCCTTGCTCGTGGCCGATTTCACCAGTTCCGACGAGTTCCACTCGCTGAAATAGACCTTGATGCCCTCGGCTTCCAGCCAGCGCTTGAGCAGATAAATCTGCGTGGACTTGCCCGACCCGTCGAGGCCCTCGACGGCGATCAGTCGTCCCGGAAAATTCAACTCGGCAAAAGTTTTCATCATTCAAGCCAACCGCATTTTTTGATTCTACGCCATCCGATGCGGCTCACAAGCGCAAGTTGATAACACAATCGCCGCCATCAGCATGTTAAATTTGGGTGAACATTCGTGAAAAGACCCGCAATTTAACTTGTTTCAATTGTTACCGTTGTTTATGTTAGCTTCCGCGCACTTTTTTGAAGCGCGTGTTTATGCCAGCATGGAGCGAAATCGGCTACGATTCTAAAATTGAAGGCGACTTCATCGTCACGCGCATTGATGCGGCTTTGAATTGGTTTCGCAAAAACTCCCTTTGGCCGATGCCGATGGGCCTGGCCTGTTGCGCCATTGAATTGATGGCCGCCGGCGCGAGCCGGTTCGACATTTCCCGCTTCGGTTCGGAGGTCATGCGCTTCTCGCCGCGGCAATCCGACGTGATGATCGTCGCCGGGACGGTCACTTACAAGATGGCGACGGCGGTGAAGCGCATTTACGACCAGATGGCCGAGCCGAAATGGGTCATCGCCATGGGCGCCTGCGCCTCAACCGGCGGCATGTACCGCAGCTACTCCGTGTTGCAAGGCGTGGACAACATCATCCCGGTGGACGTTTATGTGGCCGGCTGTCCGCCACGGCCCGAAGCCCTGCTCGATGCGCTGATCAAGCTGCAAAACCACGTGCAACACGAGCCGCTGCTGGCTACGCTCAAGAAAGCCTGATTTTTTACCACGGATGAACACGGATAAACACGGATGGGGTTTATTGGGTAGGGCGCGTCACTCCGTGCGCGCCGCTCGTTCGATGTCGTGCCACGGCACGCACGGAGTGACGCGCCCTATCTGTCACAATCCGTGTCCATCTGTGTCCATCCGTGGTTTCCATTCTTTCTGACTGTGAGCGCACTCGATTTAGCCAAACAACTCACAGCCAAATTCGGGGACGTGCTCTCCGAACCGGCGGAGTTTCGCGGCGAAATCACCATCCAGCTTGCCGACGCGGAACGAATCGCGGAAGTCTGCGAATTCGCCAAAAAGGAATTGAGCTTCGATTATCTCGTGGACATCAGCAGCCTCGATAATTACGGCGAAGACCCGCGCTGGACGCTCGTTTATCATCTGCGCCGCCTCGCGGACAGCTGCGAATTGCGGCTTAAAACCGGCGTGAGCGAGGAAAAATCCGAATTGCCAACCGTCATCGGTGTGTGGCGCACGGCGAACTGGCACGAGCGCGAAATCTACGACATGATGGGCATCCGGTTTCGCGGCCATCCCGATTTGCGCCGGATTTTGATGTGGGAAGGCTACCCGTATTTCCCGTTGCGGAAGGATTTCCCGCTGGCCGGCAAACCGACCCAGGTTCCCGAAGTCGCTTTCACCCAGGTCGCGCCGCTCGAAGGCGGGCCGTTCGTAACTGCGCCGGGTAGCAAGGACGCCATTGAACGTGAGCCACGGGTTAAAACTTTTGAAAGCTGATTGGGATAACAGATGAATTCATTTAACGCAGAGACGCAGAGCACGCAAAGAAGCGCAAAGAAATTTAATTCCAACTTCTCTGCGAACCTCTGCGTTCTCCGCGCCTCTGCGTTTATTCCGGCCCACTGCTAGCATGCCCGAAGTCCAAGCAACTGAAATTCGCGACCCCGCCGCACGCGCGAGCGAGGCGGTGGAGGAATTGCGCGACATGCAGGGCGAGAAGATGGTCCTGAACATGGGGCCGTCGCATCCCGCCACGCACGGCGTGCTCCGCATCGTGCTCGAACTCGACGGCGAGATCATCACCAAGGCCGACCCGGATGTGGGTTATTTGCATCGCGGCGACGAAAAAATCGCCGAGAACATGACCTACACCCAGTTCATCCCTTACACGGACCGGCTGGATTATCTCGCGCCATTGGCCAACAACGTCGCCTACGCGCTTGCGGTGGAAAAACTGCTGGGCATTGAAAAGAATCTGCCGCCGCGCTGCCAGTACATCCGCGTGATGTGCTGCGAACTGGCGCGCATTTCATCGCATCTGCTGGGGCTGGGCGCGTTTGGACTGGACCTCGGCGCCATCACGGTTTTTCTGCTCACGTTCACGGAGCGCGAGAAGATTTACAACCTCTGCGAATCGCTCACCGGCGCGCGGTTCACGACCAGTTACACGCGCATTGGCGGCGTGTCGCGCGACCTCCCGCCCGGCTGGTGCGACGCCGTCCGCAAGTTCCTCAACGAAGTCGTCGTCAACATCGCGGAGATGGAGACACTGCTCACACGCAACCGCATCTGGGTGGACCGCACCCGCGACGTGGGCGTCATCTCGAAGGTGGACGCGATTGACTTCGGCCTGAGCGGCCCGAATATGCGCGGCAGCGGCGTGGATTACGATCTCCGCAAGGCGCAGCCGTATCTTTGCTACCCGGATTTCCAATTTGACGTGCCGCTCGGTTCGGTCGGCGACTGCTACGACCGTTATCTCGTGCGCATGGAGGAAATGTGCCAGAGCGTGCGCATCTTGCATCAATGCCTGAACAAAATTCCCGGCGGCTTCGACAACCAGGCCAAAGAGCCGGTCAACGTGGCTGATGGTAAAATCGTTTTGCCGCCGAAGGACAAGGTCATGTCGAGCATGGAGGAGTTGATTCACCAGTTCATGCTCGTGACGCAAGGCATGAACGTGCCGCCCGGAGAAATTTATTTCGGCCACGAGAACCCGAAAGGCGAGCTGGGTTTTTACATCAACAGCCGCGGCGGCGGCACGCCGTACCGGATGAAGATTCGCTCCCCCTCGTTTGTGAACCTGAGCATTTTGTCGCGCCTGTTGCCGGGCCACATGATGAGCGACATAACCGCGATTCTCGGCTCGCTCGATTTCGTGATGGGAGAGTGTGACCGATGAAAGATTTCATCGCGAAGATGCAGAGAGATCAAGAAGTGAAGACAAAATTTACGAGTACTGTGGGTAGCACCCGCCTCCGGCGGGTTCAATTCGGCGTCCCGCCGAATTGCTGCGGCAGGCGTACGATTGACATTGATCAGACGAACAACGGCAAACTGCGCTCGCAAAAGGTTTCGGGCACGACGCCCGAAACAACCCGCGAGACGCGGGTGCTACCCCATATTTTTCCGCGCCTTTGCGTTAAAAATTGAAATGAGTTTCACCGTTCCAGCAAATCTTGAAGCCGGGATTGACGAACTGATTTCGCATTACCCGGTCAAGCGCGCGGCGTCGCTCATGGTGCTGCACGCCCTCCAGGAGCATTTCGGCTGGATATCGCAGGAAGCGGTCGAATGGACGGCGAAGAAACTCGAATTGCAGCCCATCAATGTTTACGAGCTCGTGACGTTTTATCCGATGCTCCGGCAGCAGCCGATGGGCAAGTATCAAATCAAGGTCTGCCGGACGCTGAGCTGCGCGCTGGGCGGCGCGTATGAACTACACAAACATTTTTGCGAGAAGCTGGGCCTGGACGCGCGCGCACACGGCCCGCAAACGACGAAGGACGGAAAGTTCACGGTCGAATTCGTTGAATGCCTCGCCAGTTGCGGGACCGCGCCGGTGATGATGGTCAACGATGAATTCCATCAAGGCGTCAGCCATGCCAAGGCGGATGAAATTGTTGGAGGATGCAAATGAAGGCGCTGACTTCAGCCTTTAGCCTTCAGCCTTTAGCCTTGGCCAGTTGGCTGCCCGACATGGATTTGAACCATGACAAACAGATTCAGAGTCTGCTGTGCTACCGTTACACCATCGGGCAAGCCGGAGCGTTCGACAGGCTAAAGGGTTTCATCGGCCAGTCAAGCCAACAGACCGGTTCAGCTTTGAAAGAAGCGAATGGTTTTAACGTCCGCCCTCGCCCCGGCCCTCTCCCCCGGGAAGAGGGGGAAGCCACGCGCGTCTCACGAAATCTTGGTTGTCACAGGTGCAGTCGCCGCCTTTCGTCCGTTCGGCGCAAGAAGCTCACAACAATCTGTATCGTCCTTATTGTCAATAACCGGCGAATCATTCTCCCTCTCCTGGGGGAGAGGGCCGGGGCGAGGGCGGACGTAACAACTAACTTTTCAGAATCACGCATCACGTTTCACGCAACTAGCCATGCCGCAGGAATATAAATTAATTTTGAATCACGCAGATGAACCGGGTTACACGCCGGACATCGAATGCTATTTGCGTCATGGCGGCTACGACGCGCTCAAAAAGGCCGTCGCCCTTCAGCCAAAGGATTTGCCGGACGGCGCAAAACGGTCCGGTCCGGAACAAATCCGCCAGGAGGTCATGGCCTCCGGCTTGCGCGGCCGCGGTGGCGCAGGCTTTTCGTGCGGATTAAAGTGGTCGTTTGTGGACCGCAAGAGCAGCAAGCCGATTTACCTCATTTGCAACGCCGACGAATCCGAGCCGGGCACATTCAAGGACCGCCAGATCATCTACAAGGACCCGCACCAGCTCATCGAGGGTGTGATCATCTCGTGCTTCGCGAACGACGTGCATCTGGCCTACATCTACATCCGCGGCGAAATGCCCGACGGCGCAAAGTTGTTGAACCGGGCGTTGCAGGAAGCCCGCGCGAAGAATTTCCTCGGTAAAAACATCCTGGGCACCGGTTACGATTTGGAAATGCACGTCCATCGCGGCGCGGGCGCCTACATTTGCGGCGAGGAAACCGGCCTCATCGAATCGCTCGAAGGCAAGCGGTCGTATCCGCGCATCAAACCACCGTATTTCCCGGCCGTGCTCGGTTTGTGGATGTGCCCGACCATCGTCAACAACGTCGAGACGCTCTGCAACGTGAAGCACATCGTCGCCATGGGCGGCGCGGAATTCGCCAAGCTCGGCACGCCCAACAACACCGGCACCCGCATCGTCAGTCTCAGCGGCCACGTGAAGAAACCGGGTTACTACGAAATCGAAATCGGCAAGGCCACGATTGGCGAACTGATCAATGACCCGGCTTTCGGCGGGGGACTGCGTCCCGGGCGTTCATTGAAAGCAATCATCCCGGGCGGATCGTCGGCGAAGGTTTTCAAGGCCGGTGAAAAATTCAATATCAAGGGCAAGGAAGTGGACTTGCTCGATTTACCCTACGATTTTGACACGCTGATCCAGGCCGGTTCGATGAGCGGTTCCAGCGCCATCATCGTGATGGACGATTCGACCGACATCGTCGAGGCGCTGGCGAACATTTCCGAATTTTACGCGCACGAAAGCTGCGGCCAATGCACGCCCTGCCGCGAAGGTTCGCTCTGGATGAGCAAGGCGCTGCACCGCCTCACGCACGGCGAGGGCCGCGCGCAGGATGCGGATTACCTCATCAAAATTGCCGACAACATCCCTGGCGGCCGGACGATTTGCGCCTTCGGCGAGGCCTGCTCGTGGCCCGTGCAAAGTTTCGTGGCGAAGTTCAAGGATGAGTTTATTGCGAAAGGCGCTGCGGATGAAAAACGTCACGCGAAGGAAGTGAAAGGCGCCGGGCAGGCTAGGAGATGAAACCGGCGGCGAGTCAACATGTGTAAAGCCGACAAAGAAATGCGAACGAACCAACCTCTCATTAGCACCGGGCTTCAGCCCGGTGTTGGCGGCAGGTGTACGACTTCAGCCATTTCAACGGCTTCGCGTGCGTGCGGGAAAGCCGTTAAAACGGCTGGCTGTTCTCTTGGCCGGCAGGTCACCGGGCAGAAGCCCGGTGCTAATGAGAAGATGCATCTCGAAAGCTCTGCGCCTTTGCATTAAATAATAAAAATGTCAGCAGTACCAACAACCGAAACCAAGCCCGCGCCGCCCGCGATTGAAAAAATCCGGGTGAAGGTGGACGGGCGCGAGATTGAAATCCCGCGCCTCACCGCCGATTGGTCCGGCAAGCTTGTGCCCACGACGATGATCCAGGCGTGCGAGCTGGCGAAGACGGACGTGCCGCATTATTGCTATCACCCGAAACTGCCCATCGCTGGCAATTGCCGCATGTGCCTCGTCGAGTTCGGCACCCCGGCGCTCGGACCGGACCGCAAGCCGATTTTGAATCCCGACGGCACGGCGAAAATCGTCAAATCGCCGCGACCGGCCATTGCCTGCGCCACACCGGTTTCGCCCGGCATGGAGATTTACTCGAACACACCCGGCGTGAAGCAGATGCGCGAGGGCGTGCTGGAATTCCTGCTCATCAATCATCCCCTCGACTGTCCGATTTGCGATCAAGCGGGCGAATGCAAGTTGCAGGAATACTCGGTGGACTACGGCCAGTCGGCCAGCCGCTTCGTTGAACCAAAGGTCCACAAGCCCAAGAGCGTTGACCTCGGCCCGCGCATCATGCTCGACGACGAACGCTGCATCCTCTGCTCCCGCTGCATCCGGTTCACCAGGGACATCGTGGGCGATGACGCGCTTGGCATTGTCAATCGCGGCAGCTACAACACGCTCGCGGCGTATCCGGGCAAGGCCTTCGACAATAATTACACGCTGAACACGGTGGACATTTGCCCGGTGGGCGCGCTNNTACCGCTACACGCCGCGCGAAAACGACGCCGTCAACGGCCCGTGGATGTGCGACGCCGGGCGGCTGAATTACAAATGGATCGGCCGGGAAGACCGGCTGAAAGACGTTTTGGTTCACGATGTAGGACAGGCGTCGCGCCTG
>PLAY01000048.1 GCA_003134375.1 Limisphaerales bacterium
AACAGCTTCAGTTCGCACTCAGCCCTCTTCCGCGGGTATTTTGGCACCGCTGGTGGAGTGGGATTCGGCCCGCACGGACGGTCTACAACTGTGGGTCAATGGCAGTCTTGATCTGGCGGTCAACATCAAGGACACGTCTGGCAACGCACATAAATTCAACACGGCGGCAGAGGTGTTAAGCACGAGTGAACTGCGGCATGTGGCGTTTACATATGACCGTGGGAGCGGGGCGGCGGTGATCTATGTGAACGGCAACGTGGTGGCGGCGACGAATATTGGGAATGTGATACCACAGACGACATATTCGTTGAACATCGGACGGCGTTTGGGTCAGCCCATCGGCAATGGCGACACCTATGGCGGATTGATGGATGAACTCTCGCTTTACAACCGCGCCCTTTCGGCCTCGGAAATCCAGGCCGACTACGCGGCGGGCGGCGGTAATTGATCAACCCTCCTTGACCCAAAAGCATGAAAGTCATCCTGTGGCAACGGCGTTTTGTCAGACGTGCTGACGCCCAGGATTTGGAGCATCGTGAACCGGCCCGCCTCAATTTTCAGTCGCTTTCGGATGATCGCCACCAGCAGGTAAACGCTCACCGAGCCGCAAAGGTTCCGCCACGCGCTGGATGCTCAATGCCTTGCCGCTGGCGTTGTCAATTTCAATCACTGCACCGTGAAGCAGCACATTGTTCTTCGCCACTTCAAACCGCTGCGGCATGCCGGTGAGAAAACGTTTGAGGACCGGCTCGATTTCGCGGCCCAAAACGCTTTCCTGCGGGCCGGTAAAGCCGGCGTCGGTCAAATACGCCGTGCCGCCGGGAAAAATCTGTTCGTCCGCCGTCTGCACGTGCGTGTGCGTGCCCACGACCGCGCTCACCTGGCCGTCGAGCATCCGCGCAAACGCGATTTTTTCCGAGGTCGCCTCGGCGTGAAAATCCACGAAGATGATTTTCGTCTGTTCGCGCAGGCGTTTTACTTCGTCGAGCGCGAGGAGAAACGGATTTTCCAGCGGCGGCATGAACGTGCGACCTTGCGCGTTCAAAACCGCAATCGAAATCGCACTTTGGCCTTTAGCCTTTAGACTTTGGACTTCAAATATGGCGCTGCCCTGGCCGGGTGTGCCGGGCGGATAATTCAGCGGGCGTAGAAAGTGTTTTTCGTTCGCGAGCAATTCCATGACTTCCTTCTGGTCCCACAAATGGTCGCCGCTGGTGATGACATCCACGCCCGCCGAAAAAATTTCCCCGGCGGTTTTGGGCGTGATGCCGGAGCCGCCGGCGGAGTTTTCGCCGTTGGCGATGACGAAGTCGAGCCGGTGTTCCTGCCGCAGTTTGGGGAGCAGTTCCGCAACCGCGCGCCGGCCCGGTTGTCCCACGATGTCGCCGATGAAGAGAATTTTCACGGGACAATTTTAACCACGAAACACACAAAAGAAAAGCCGAAGGTGTCGGCGGCCGGGGCCGGGGGTTGCCTGTGGATGGAACACTCCGAGACATCATCTGGATATTTCGTGCCACAGTATGGACAAGGTTTCATGCGATAGGGGCCGATTGGGAAGCGCAGTTCTTGTCATCTCATCCAGTTTTCAAACCAGCCGGTAGATTGGGTTGGCAACGTCAGCGGTTCGCCAAGGTTTTCCTCCGTGCAAATCGCCTGAATTTCCGAGCCCGAAAGCGCACGGTTGTAGATGGCAATTTCATCCATCACGCCCGCGAAAGCCCGGTCGGTTGACCAATTGCCCGGACGTTTGTCAATCGGGCTGATCCAAAGGTCGCCCTTGGTTTTGGCGACAAGCTGGCTGCCCAATTGGTGCCGGGCCACGATTACGCCATTCACATACAGCGTGCCGACGCCGCTGGCCTTGTCATATGTGAAGGCGATATGCTGGAAAATGCCGCTGACCAACACCCCAGGATGTGAAACCAAAAAATGATTTCCCTCGGCATCCGTAATGGTGCCACGCAACACGCCGTTTTCGGAAGGCCGGATGCCAATCCATAAATTTAGCGCGTTGTCGTCCGACCATTGAATGAGTGGATGGAGTCCGCCAACGTCCGACGGCTTGATCCAGGCCATGATGGTGAAACCGTCGCCCGCGCCAACATCCAAGGACTGGCTGGCGGGTATCTTGATGCACGAACTCACACCATTAAAAGAAAATGCCTGCCCCACTTTGCCCTCCTCAAAGGAAATATCCGTCAACGTCGCGGTGTTCCCGCCCGCCGAATCATTGCCGTCACCATCGCCTGACCACAGCGCCACCAGGCCTGGCGGATGTGTGCCCGCCACGCGGGTTGCCGACACGGTGAGCTTGCGGACCGAATTCACCGGCAGCTCCACTTTTCCAAAACCGGTCTTGACGCCGAACTCCGGGTTCACGAACCAGACCGTCAACGTGTCGCCCTTGGCGGTGGTCAGCTTCGCCGAGTTGCTGGAAACACATTCGACGGAACTGATATCTTTCACCTCCAATTTCAAATCACCGAGCAGGGCGGAATGGAACTTGAAGTTTTTTTCCACGCTGGTTCCGACAATGCGTGAGCCGTCGTGCAGTTCCACCGTCAGTCGCGGCGGCGGATTCGTGTCCGCCGGCGGTGATGCGAGCAAAGGCGCGCTCTGGCACAGGAGGACACTCAGCACGGCGATGGCAGGGAAGTGAGGGGATTTCATAATGGAAGCAGCTTCCGACCGGTGCCCAAACCCGTCAAGGACAAATGAAAATCACGACCGACGCCAGCAACCGCGCTTTTGGCGCGTCGAATCCCGTGATGCGGGAGAAGACGGACGACGCGCAACATTTCCCAGCGCCGTAGGCGCAACATCTTTGTAGTGGTTAACGAATACAAAATCAAAGCTCCGTCAGGAGCGGCATCATCTGGCAAAACGTGTAGAAACCTTTTCCATTGTCGGGATGGAGTTTTTCCAGTTCGTGGGTGAAATGGGGAGCGTGTGCGTCTCGCGCGCGGCGGTCGGCGTCCCGCCGAACTCTGGGTGGAAAAAATGTTCACAACGGGACGTTGCCAACGGCGACCGGGCCTTCGCCGCGACGTAGTGGCTTCGGCCACGCAGGCGGGCCGGTTGCGCTCCCCATTTGAGCTGATACCAGCATGTGTCAATACTCAGGACCCGTTTTCGTTTTTGATTGGGAATTTAACCGTCCCAAACCACCCGGCCCTTCAAATGACCTCCCGCGCGCTTGAAGCCGAGCGAACCGGTAATCATATAGAAGGCCGGTCGTCCCTGGGAATGTTCCTTGAGGGCATCATTTCTGACAAATTTCATGATCGAGGGCAATGACAGCAAATCCGTGGCAATCAAATCATTGTCCCGGTAGATGGCATACGTTTGTTTCGTGCTGTTCATGGGGTTGTCTGCCGTTCAATGGCTGTCAGTTCATCGCTCCCCGCCAAATCATCACCGCGCCCAGGACGCCGGCGACAATCAGACCCAGCGACAGGGTGGCCACAACGATTTTGAACTGTTGGTTGTATTGTGAAGGATGCAAGCGTGGGAAAAACAATTTTCCAAAATAATCTTTCAGCATGAAAAGCCTTTGGTTGCCACTAAACCCATTCCAGCACCTATTCCCTTCAATGTCCACACATTCTTCGGGAAATATATTCTATAATAAAATGAGCGGTTACCCCGATTGGGGCATAGGTTGCTGCCTGCAGGACAAAGCTCCCCGTCGCGCCAGCCTATGGGCTTTTCGTGCGGAATCCGCCCAGGAGATAGACGACAAGGCATATCGCCAGAATCAGGCCAAGCCCGCTGCCGCCGATGACGGGACCTCCAAAGTAAAACCCGCCGCCGCCGAACAAGAGAAGCAGAACAACTATGAGTAATAATATATTCATGACGTTAAGATAACACACCGCTGCACGATTCCTATGGGGTCTTCACCCCAGAGACGGATTTGGACTTGCTCGCGCCATGGGGTGTTTACCCCATGGCCAGCCAGCCGGAATCGGTTAATTTAGCTGCATGAAAACAAATCAACTCCGCTGGACGCTCCGGCTGCTGTTATTAAATGCGACCTTTGCGGTTTTAGCCGCTGGTTGCGCCACCCACAATGAGAGATCCTACAATCAGGATTTCCATCAAAACCTTCCCACCTCACCCAACTATGCCATTGAGAATGTTGATGACACACATTTTCGAGTTACCGTCCATCAAGGTTCTCCTTTGCCGGGAACGCAGCGCATCATTTATGTGAAAGAAGTGGCCTCAACGGTTGCTGCCACCGAAGCTAAACGCCGGGGCTGGCAAAACTGGGACCTTGGTTATATTCAAGAACGCGATCAAGGGTGGATGCACATTGTTATAGCCGATGTCACCCGTAAAAACGCCGTCGAAAAGACACCCGACAAAACCCAATAACCAACCATGGGTTACCGTCATCCCCGCACTGGCGCCGAACGTGTATGGGTCGCCCAACTGGGATGCTTGGGTTTCCAATGCCACCACCGCCATCGCCAACGGATACGCTTCGTATGGCGACCCGTCGTCGCCGAGTTATTATCAACAGGCACCGGCGGTGATTTCGGTGACGAATAACATCGTGACCGGTTTTCCATCGTGGGACGGCCTGGCCGATCCCGGGGATGTTTTCGGCGCGAATTTTTCCCAGGAGTTGGGCAACCGAATCCAGTTCGGCATTGATGTCAAAGGCGGGACGAACCTGATATCCATTTCGCAATTGTCGTTCAGCGCCCATTCCTCGGATGCAAGCAATTCGCTGGATTTTACCTTTGCCGAGGGTTCCTACAATTACAGCGCGTCGTATGTCGGCATCATTTACGGAGCCGGCGGCACCAACACTTACATCACCAGCGGACCGGCAACGCAACTGGTGAACGAAATCGTCGGACGCGGCTCCGGCAACGCGTGGGACACCTATGACACGTCCGGCAACATCGCCAGCCAGCAAAGCAATATTGACCTGCTGATTTCGCAATTGGGCAACCAGCCGTTTAATTTTACCGGCACCTACACGATTGCCGGCGTGTCGGGGTCCAATTCCGTAACGTTCAATCCGGTGGTGACGGATTCCGGGCCGGTGCTGGGAACCGGCGGCATCACCATCGCGATTTATCCGGCGCTGGCGCCCAACCGGTGGGGGTCGCCCAGTTGGAATGCCTGGGCTTCCAACGCCGTGACCGCCATCCTGACCGGCTGTTCTGCGTACGGCGACCCGGCGTGGCCGACGTATTATCAGCAAATCACGAAAGCGGTGCCGGTGACGAACAATATGGTGACCAGTTTTCCGTCGTGGATGGGCGTGGCGGATCCGGGAACGGTTTTTGGCCCCCATTTCGCCAATGAGTCGGGCAATCGCCTAACGTTTGGCATGGACATCAAGGGCGGGACGAATCTCATCTCCATTTCGCAGTTGTCGTTCATCATGGCTTCGACGGATCCCAGCAATACGCTGGATTGGTCCTACTCGCCCATTCCTTACTCGTATTCGGGTTTGAACACGGGCAGCGCGGATCCGGTTTACCTGGGCATCATTTACGGTCCCAACGGCCAGAATACCTATGTCACCAACGGCCCGGCGACGCAATTGGTCAACGAAATCGTCACGTGCGGCTCCGGCAACGCCTGGTGGCCGGATGGCACGTCCGCCGACAGCATTGCCGTCCAGCAAAGCAACATCGTGGTTTGCGCCGAACAGGCCGGCACTCAGGCATTTTCCTTCAGCGGGACTTATGAGATTGACGGGATGGCCGGCGGCAATTCCGTGACGTTCAATCCGGTTGTGACGAATACGCCGCCATCATCGTCCGGTTCACCATCCGGCTCACCGCTGCTGTCCATCAAGCTGGTTGACCCGCCGGACAGTCCGGCTCTGGACAACGCCTTCGTGTCGTGGCCGGCAACGGCGGGATTTACGTTGCAAACCAACACGGACCTCACGACGGCCAACTGGGGCGATTACACCGGGCCGATCAACAGCACCAACGGGATGAGCAGCGTGACGATGCCCAAAACCGGCGGCTCCCTGTTTTTCCGGTTGAAACATTAACCGGTCGGAGCAAGCCATTTCAGCGTGACCAGCCTTCGCTTCCATCCTTCGCCTGGCTTCCAACTTCGCTCAAGCTTCGATGGACAGGTCGGAGGACAGGCAGAAGCTTCCGTCTTCGCACTGCTCCCGTCTTCACTGAGTTACGCCGCGGCAAGTCGCCGAGAGACAAGTCGGCACAGCCGGCAGGTAACGGCGTAAAGCCGCGTGAGGGTTCAGCCCTTTTACGTCGGGCCACGCCGCTATACGCGGATGAACACGGATTTCTTTTTCTTCCGGATTTGAACAGAAGGTAACGAAGAAAACGGAGATGTTTTTCCCGGTTCGGCAAAGTCTTTGTTGCCTTCTGTTAAAAATTCTTTCTTTCATCTCCGCGTTTCTCTGCATCTCCGCGTCTTTGCATTGAATCAGTTTCCTGACTAAATTTCATTCGTGTGAATTCGCGGAATTAGCGTCAAAGCGTTCGGGCACGTGACTTGCTTTTCAATCGGCTGTTAATTTTTTGCCGCAATGAAACGCCTTGTTGTACCGGCCTTTGTCTGGTTGTTGTACACTTCCCTGCTGTACGCCGCGAACGAACGCATCAACCAGGAAGGCCGCATCCTCGGTCTCCTGCCCGCCGTCACCAATGCCATCCTGTTCAATACCACGAACGCCGACGCCGTGGTGTCGGCCATGCAGATTTTTCCAGTGACGAATCCGTGGAACGAATGCATTTCCAACCGGCCGGTGCTGGCCAATTCGGACGCGATGATTGCCCAAATCATGTCGGACCTTTCCGCGAGCCGGCGCACGTTGATTGCGTTTCAGGAGATGAATTTCGTGCTGGTGCCGGACAATCAGCCGCTCGTGAGTTTTGATTTCGTGGATTATCCCGATGATTCGGACCTGAACGGCGGGACCTATCCCTATGGATTGTATCCGATCCCGACAAACATGCCGATTGAGGGCTGGCCGACGCAGACGGGCGGGCAGACGCTGTCGCAATGGCAGACGAACGACGATGGCAGCGACCGGCATTCCATCATCGTGCAACCGGGCGCGGGTTTTAGTTTTGAGACGTGGAACGCATTGCGGGTGGGAACAAACTGGCAGGCGGCCAACGGCGCGATTTTCAATCTGAACACGAACGGGCTGCGGCCGGCAGGCTGGACTTCGGGGGACGCGGCGGGTTTTCCGATGTTCCCGGCGCTGGTGCGTTATGACGAAGCCGAACGCGGCATGGTGGCGCACGCCTGCCGGATTGTGGTCAAACGGTCGCGGTATAACACCTACATTTATCCGGCCACGCATTATGCCGCGCCGTCGGGTAACACGAGCACGAACCTGCCGGCGATGGGCCAGCGGGTGCGGCTGAAAGCGGCCTTCGTCATCCCGGCCAGCTGGACGACGGAGGAAAAGGCGGTGCTGCTGGGGTTGAAGAAATACGGCGCGATGGTGGCCGACAACGGCAATTTCTTCTCGATTTCCGTGACGCCGGACGACCGCTGGCCGTCGGGCTGTTTCGACCACTTCACCAGCATCAGCATCACGAATTTCGAGGTCATCCAGACGACGGGAGCGAATGAAGGCCCGCGGTCGCCGGGCGCGCCGGTGGCGAATGCCGGTCCAGACCAGACGGTGGTGTTTGGACAACCGGCGCAACTGGCGGGCGTGGTGAGTTTCTCAAATACTCCGCCGGTGATTCGGTGGCAGTCGTATTCCGGACCGGGCACGGTCACGTTCGGGAACGCGGCGCAGACGAACACGACCGCGACCTTCAGCGCGCCGGGGATTTACACGCTGGAATTGAGCGCGGATGACGGTATGCACGCCGTGGCTTACGACGCGGCGGTGTTCACCGTGACGAGCGCCATCAACGTGTCCATCACGCGCGCCGGGACGAATGTGAACGTGAGCTGGACTGGCGGCACGGCGCCGTTCGTGGTGCAAGAAACGGGCACGCTGCCTGCGGGTTCATGGAGCGATGTCGCAACCACAAGCGTCCAGAGCACGAATATTCCCCTCACGAATACGGCTGGTTTTTTCCGTGTGAAAGGACAGTGAGGGGAAAACTTGACCAGCCTTCGCTCAGAAGCTTCGGCACGGCAAGCACGTGACGGGTGATACGTGACATGAGCAAACGAGGAAACTTCGAACATCACTATGGCGTGTTTTCAAAATCAGCAAACGCTTGCAGCCGGAGCGCGCCCGTCCCCGGGCGCAGCAACTTCCGTCAGCCAAGAGCGCATGAAATTACGGAAAGCTTGTAGTTGGCGGACGTGGCTGTGGCCGAGGACGGCCACACTCCGTATTTTGAAAACACGCCCTATGACCATCCTCCTCGTCCCTTGGCGCGGCGAAGTTTGACGGAGACGGCTCGTGCTCGGTTTTTCGAATCGGTTCGAGGACGATGGACGAGAACGAATCCACGTCTCTCGTGGTTGAAACTCCGGCATTGCGGTTCATGCGCCCGGGTTTCGGAAATTCGTGTTCATTCCTGTAATTCGTGTCAAAGCTCGGCGCAACTTCGCACCCACCGCCAACTAGGACAAAAGTCTCGAAAAGGAACGCCGCGTTCACGCGGCAGCATGGCAGAAAGGGAGTCTCTGCCGGCTGAAGCCAGCGTTCCTTGGCGACGGTATCAAGTTGTACCCGGCAGAGCTTTTGGAATTCATTTTGATTTTTTAATGTAATCTGTCAGTCTTCAATTGCGTCTGTGGATAATGTTGATTAAATTTTAAGGGTTACCGGATGAAGTCATTGTTTAAAATCGTTGTTTTATTGTGTGTGTTCGCTGGCGCGGCCCTGTCCGTGCGGGCACAAACGGCGGTGCCGCCCCCGATGTCCGCCTATCAACCGCTGGCCGATGCGCAGCTCGACCAGTTGCTGGGCCCCATTGCGCTTTATCCCGACCCGTTGATTGCCCAAATCCTGCCGGCGTCCACCTTGCCCACGCAAATCGTGCTGGCCGACCGTTACGTCAGCGGCGGCGGCGACCCCAACCAGATTGACCAGCAGCCGTGGGACCCCAGCGTCCAAGCCCTGGCCCGCTACCCAAATGTTTTGAAATGGATGGATGACAATTTGAATTGGACGACGGACCTGGGACAGACTTTTCTTAATCAACAGCCGGACGTGATGGTTTCCATCCAACGGTTGCGCCAGGCGGCTTCCAATTTCGGCAACTTGCAATCCACGCCGCAGCAACAGGTGGTTAATGACGGCGGCGACATTGAAATTGTTCCGGCTGACCCGCAGGTGATTTATGTGCCGGTCTATCAGCCGGACCAGGTTTATTATCAAACCGATTATGGCTCGCCCTTTATCACCTTCGGCATCGGCTGGCCGATTGGGTTGTGGCTGAATTGCGATTTTGACTGGGGACACCACAATCTCATCTCGTGGGGCCGCGACCATCCGCGTCCGGCCAATTGGTGGCATGAGCCTCCACGTCAGCGGGACATGGGTCACACGACAGTCTGGCGTCCTGGCAATCATCCGGGTGCAGTCGTGGCAAATCGTGGCGACCGGGGCTATGGTGTTCCCAATAACCGACCAGTGGTCAACAAACCGGTGGTTGCCACGGTAGGCCGGTCCGTGTCCGATTCAGTGGCACCGCGGCGGACACCGGCCCCAGCAGCCCGACCGGAAGCGCCGGCACCCCGGGCTTCGATGTCGGTCACCCGACCCGCGCCGGTTCCAGTTGAACATTTTCAATCTGTCAGCCGGCCGGAATCATCCGGTGCGTTCATCGGCATCCAAAGTTCGCGCGACACAAGAACCTATAGCAACCGCGGCCAGCAGAGCATGCAAACGGTCACCCATTCTGAGCCGGTTTCACGGCCAGCGCCGGCGATGTCCTCCGGCGGCGGTGGTGGTGGTGGCGGTCACAGTTCAAATTCCCAGCCAAGGCGATGAACCTTTCAACCAAATGATTGCCATACCAACATTGCCGCTGATGAAACCCAACCGTCTTTCATGGTTGCGCCGGACTTGGTCTCTCGTGTCCGGTTCCAGCTTGGTGCTCCTGGCGCTGACGCTGCCGGTGCGCGCATCGGCTGCGGAGGAGCAGACCTTCGCTGCGCCGCAGGAAGCCGTCAATGCCCTGGTGGCGGCGGCCACGAATCATGACACCAATGTCCTGCATTCGATTTTTGGCCCGGCCGGACATGAATTGATTTCGCCCGATGTTGTCCAGGCTACCGAGGAATACAAAATGTTTGTCCAACACCTGACGGAAAAGGTCCAGTTGATCACCAATTCGGATGCCAACGTCACGCTGGAAATCGGCGCGGACGGCTGGCCATTTCCCATTCCGTTGGTGAAACAGGACGGGCGATGGTTCTTCGATACCGCCGCCGGCAAGGAGGAGATTCTCGCCCGCCGCGTTGGCAGGGATGAAATCGGCGCGATCAACGTCTGCAACGCGTATGTGGAGGCGCAACGCGAATATGCCGGCCAGGATCGCCTGGGGGACGGAGTGCTCGCCTACGCGCAGTTCCTGCGCAGCACGCCCGGCACCCACGACGGCCTTTTCTGGCCGACGAATCAACCAGGCGAAGAATTGAGTCCATTGGGACCGCTGGTCGCGCAGGCGCGCGTGGAAGGTTATCATCGCACGGCCAAAATGCTGAACGACGAGCAGGCGCCTTATCACGGCTACTATTTCAAAATCCTGACCCGCCAGGGAAAACACGCGCCGGGCGGCAAGTATAATTACATCATCAACGGCCGTATGATTGCCGGATTTGCCCTCGTCGCCTGGCCGGCCGAATGGGGCGACACGGGTGTGATGACATTCATCGTCAATCAACAAGGCAAGGTCTATCAAAAGAACCTCGGACCCCAGACCGCGAAAACCGCCAAGGCCATCACCACTTATGACCCTGACGACACCTGGACTCCGGCCCGCTGAAAACTTGACAGCCCCGGCCATCTTATTCAGGGTTGGAACCGTCAAGTTGAATCGAACCAATCGCCTTACAAATAAAGTCGCTTTATGAAGAAATTATTCATTTCCGCCTCGATGGCGTTGACCGCCATGCTGTTGCTCACCGGCTGCCTGGATTTGCACCTGGGCGGCGGCTCCCGGAACGATGCCCAGTACCAGAACCCCAGCGTCGGCCAGCAGTTGATTGACCTGCAACGGGCCAGGGACGCCGGAGCCATCTCGGTCGAGGAATACCAGGCCCAGAAAGCGAAGCTGCTCGGGAATAAATAGCCCGGAGCATTCCACCCCCCCCCGACATCAACGCCGGCGCCGGCAACCCATCTTCACCCGGTTGCGACGCGGCAAGCAGGCCGGAGGTCTTAACATCATTCTATGATTCCTCCAACCAAATGTTCCAAGTGCGGCGGGGAAATGGTGGAAGGGTTTCTGCCCGCGGAAAGCCAAAACCTGGGCGGGGTCGCCACCTGGATAGCCGGGGTACCGCAGTTCGGATTTCTCGGCAGCGTCAAGACCGACGGCAAGACGGCGCACAAAATCCGTATGTTCCGCTGCATCAAATGCGGTCTGCTGGAGTCGTATGCGCCGGACAAGTGACCCGCCTTCGTAGATAATTCGGCGCGACGAGCCGTGGCCAACAAAACGGCGGGTGGTATCTCCTTGACTCGGGACGGGCCGGCGGTATCATACAGATGACCGGCAACCAACCAGAAGCAGTCCAATAAAAACAGTCACAATCCATTTTGTTCTGGGCTGCATCGCCCTCGGCGCGGTCTTCGACGTTTCATCAGCCGATGCGGCCCAAACCCGGACTCTGCGCGTCGTCACCTACAACATCGAAGCGGACACCGACGGTTATACCGCTGCGCGGCCGGGATTGATCATTCCTTCCGGCGGTGGCACGGTGCAGCAAGGCGGCGTGTTGGAAGGAATCGGCGAGGAGATTTTGGGCAATGACCCGGCGCAGCCGCTGGACATCCTGGCGTTGGAGGAGACGACGACCAATCCCATCACCGTCGTGCCGATTGTGAGCGGCTTGAATTCTTTTTACGGCGTCGCGGGGATGTATTCCAACAGCACTTATCAGGCGACGCAATTCGGTGGCAGCTCCAACAACGGCAGTGGCAACGGTCCGAACGCAATGGTCTATAACGCGGAGACGTTGCAACTGCTCGCGTCCGTGCCGGTGGATCCGCCGGGCGGCATTGGCAATCTAGGTTCAGCCAGCGGCGAATATCGCGAGGTGATGCGGTACGAGTTCGCGCCCGCTGGAGTCGCACCCACGGCCACGAATGAGTTTTACGTTTATGTGAGCCACTATAAAGCGAGCACCGGCAATGGCAACGAAAACTACCGCAACGGCGAGGCGAAGATCATCCGCAATGATGAGGCGACCTATCTGCCCGCAAATGCCTGTGTGCTTTACGTGGGCGATTACAACGTGGATAACAGCGGCGAGCCGATGTATCAGACGATTTTGTCCAACACCGCCCCGAATGGCATTCACCAGGGACAGGGCATTGACCCGCTGAATCCGACGAACAATCCCAACATCAACTGGAGCACCACCACCACGGACACCAACATCCTTGTCTTGCTTACGGAATACGGTGACGAACTCGAATACCGCGATGATTTGCAGGTGATGACGACCAATGTTTATTCCGGCGCGGCGGACGGATTGGCGCTGGTGCCCGGAACGTATCACGTGTTCGGCAACAACGGCACGACGGCTTACAAAGGCACCGTCAATTCCGGTTCCAACCCCGCGTTGAACAACCGGCTCGTGACGAACGGACCGGTTTTTATCAGTGCAGCACAGCTTTATCTGGACCTCACCACCGCGAGCGACCACCTGCCCGTGGTGGCCGATTACACCATCCCCATCACCGTGCCGGCGCCGGTGTTACAATCGGTGACCGGAATGGGCGGCACGGTGACGTTCACCTGGAGCGCGGTGGTCAGTGCGGTCTATCAACTGCAATACCGCACGAATCTGGTTCAAGACAACTGGAGCAATTGGGGAAGTGCCATCACCGCGACCAACACCGTCATGTCCGCCACCGATTCCATCGGGCCGGACCCGCAGCGGTTCTATCGTCTCCTGGTGCCGTAACGTTGAAGGAAGATTTAGAGCATTTCCAGTTATNNATTGCGGGATTCAGGCGACTTTCCAGTCGCCTCTTTCGTGAGGATGAAACACGGGACAAGAATGTCCCGCAAACCCGCAGACAAGAATGTCTGCGCTACATCAAAGTTGGAACCGCCCTAACTGCGAAACCGGATTGAACAACGAAGAGGCGAAGATGCCAAGATTTTTAACCACGATGATTCGCCAGATTGGATGTTCGATGTTTAATGTTGGTTGTTGGATGTTCCCAATCAATTGCCGTTGAACCGGCAAAGCATCATCACTCCAATACTCCAACACCCCATTTTCCCCGTGTCAGCGGTGCCACCCACCGCTGCCGTGGTAGCTACCACCATGATAACCGCTGCCACCGTGGTAGCCGCCCCGGTAACCGCCACCCCAACCGCCGCGATAGCCGCCGCCGAACCCAAAGGAAAATGACACCGGCGGATAATACCATCCGCCGTAATACGGATAGTAACCGTAGGCCGGCTGATAATAATTGTTGTAATACTGATACGTCTGTGTGTCGGGAATCACATAGACCGTCGAGGAGGGAACATAAGGCACCACCGGCTGGGCGACCACGGTCGCTGTACTGCTGGCGGTGGAATAAACCGGTTGCGGTGCGGCCGGTGCCACCTGCCGGGGCTGGTTCAGCATGGTATTGATGACGGGGTCGGAAACGCCCTGCTGCTTCAAATAAACGATCTGGCTTGCGTCCAGGCCGTAGCTGTTGCCGGAACTTCGGATGTAATTGACGATGGTGTCGTCGCTCACTTTCGCCTTCGAAAGCTGGATGATTTGCGAAACGCCGTAGGACAATGGGACCGGGGTGCCCCTGGCGGGAGCCGCCGTTGGGGCAACGTTTGGAATGGTGGCAGCATCGGAGGAACCTTGTGCCAACACGTCTCTGGTTAAAAGACACGTCACCGTCACGGCGGCGATTGTCAACAACGATCTTGGAAAGTTACGAATTTTCATAAAAACAACACCTGTCAGTTCAACACCCCAAACTCGCGCCGGTTGCACGGATTGTCAAATGGGGTTTGGGGTCTGGCGTCTGCGGATGGAGCGCCGGCTTCCAGTACGGCGTTTTGGGGGTGTTTGGAACGAGCCATGCCGGAGGCCGACGCTCCAATTGTTCCGTTTGCGTGGGATGCAAGATGCGGGATAAATCGTCCGGTAAAATCGAGAGACGAGGAAAGGGAAACATCGAACAGCCAACATCCAACGCTGAACACCGAATGAAGCCCGGGCAACATCCACTCTGAAGCGTGGACACCAGCGCAAAAAACAGTTGACCGCACTTGTGCGGAGGATTCGATGTTGGAAGTTCGATGTTCAATGTTCGATGTTTTGATCGCTATCACGCAAACGCCTTGGGCGTCATGGCGGGCGGGCCAACGCGGCGTTCGTAATCGAGAATGATGCTGACGGCTTCCGCCGGGTCGTCGGTGACCTTGAACAGGTCGAGGTCGCCGGGGCTGATATGTTTGTGCTCCTGCATTTCGGCCTTCATCCAATGCACCAGTCCCTTCCAGTATTCGCTGCCGAACAGGATGAGCGGGAATTGCGGGACGCGCTCGGTTTGGACGAGGGTCATGATTTCGAAAAATTCGTCGAGCGTGCCGAAGCCGCCGGGCATGTAAATGAAGCCGAGGCTGTATTTGGCAAAACAGACTTTGCGCGCAAAGAAATAGTGAAAGTGCAGCGGGAGGTTGACGAAGCGGTTACCGGCCTGTTCATGCGGCAATTCGATGTTAAGGCCCACGGATTTGCCGCCGCCCTGCGCCGCGCCCTTGTTCGCGGCTTCCATGATGCCCGGCCCACCGCCAGTGATGACGGCGAGCTTGTGTTTGGCAAGCTCCTTGGCGATGTCATGGGCGGCGCGATAATACTTGTCGCCGGGTTTCGCCCGCGCCGAACCGAAAATGGTCACGGCGGGGCCGACCTCGGACAGTGTCATAAATGAATCCACGAACTCGGCCATGATACGGAAAATGCGCCAGGGGTCTTCGCCGCGCATGGGAAAGGTGGTGTCGCTCATGGCCGGAGCATAGTCGCAGCGGCAAGCTGAGACAAGCCGTGGCTTGCATTTGTCCTCCTCCTCGTTCCCGTTCTCGTCATCGATCCGGTCATTTCGAGGACGAGAACGAGGACGAGGAAGGAAAAAGCAAACAGGCCGGAGAATCGAAATCCCCCGGCCCGTTGCGTTTTCGGTTCCTCAAGAGCAGCCGAGACTATCGCCGCAGTTCAGGCATTTGTAGCACGCGCCGTTGCGGACGGCGACGTAGCCGCAGTTCGGACACGTGGGCGCGTCCTGTTGGAAGTGCGCGACGGAGTCGTTGAGAGATTTAACCGCGCGGGCGGCGCCGGGCGCGTGATGGCCGTTGCCGTTGCCGGGTTCCTTCATTTCCAGCACGTCGGTGTCTTCGGCCAGCTGGAGTTCACGCACCGGACGGTTCACCCTTTTTTTTTCCTCTTCAAGCAAACCGGGCATGGCGAGTTCCGGCTGCGCGCGATTGCCGACAACCGCTTCACGGTAGCCGGGAATAAATTGCAGCGCCAGCCAGCGAAACACGTAGTCGGTGATGGAGGAGGCGTTGCGGATTTCGGGATTTTTGGTGAAGCCGCTCGGCTCGAACCGCTGATGCGCGAATTTGCGGACGAGGGTTTCCAGCGGCACGCCATATTGCAGTGCGATGCTGGTAAGCGTGCCGATGCTGTCCATCAAACCGCCGATGGTCGAACCTTCCTTGGCCATCGTGATGAACAATTCGCCCGGCTGGTGGTCTCCAAACAATCCGACCGTCATGTAACCTTCATGGCCGGCAATGTCGAATTTGTGCGTGACCGCCGTGCGCGTGTCCGTGAGACGCCGGCGGAGCGGCTTGCCGGTTTCGGCGCGCAGCCGGACAACCTCGGTTTCAAGTTCCTTGATGCGGGCTTCAAACGTCGAAGCATTGGCGGAAGAAGTTTTGTTGCCACCATCATTTGTCTTTTTAGTGTTGAGCGGCTGCGAACGCTTCGAGCCGTCACGGTAAATCGCCACGCATTTCAGCCCCATCTTCCACGCCTGAACGTAAGTGTCGCGGATTTCCTCCACCGTGCATTCATTCGGCATGTTGACGGTCTTGGAAATGGCACCGCTGATGAACGGCTGCGCGGCGGCCATCATTTTCAAGTGCGCCAGATAATGGATGCTGCGCTTGCCGCGATACGGCCTGAAGGCGCAGTCGAAAACCGGCAAATGCTCCGGCTTGAGGCCGCTTTTTACTGTAGCGGCGCCCGGTGAGCGTCGCTGATTGGCGGCGGTCGCAGACTCGCCGCCACCATCCTCGACGTCTTCAATCGTGTCGAACTTCTCGATGTGCGCGATGATGCCTTCGATTTCCTTCGCGCCATAGCCGAGACGGCGCAACGCATCGGGCACGCCGCGATTGACGATTTTCAACATGCCGCCGCCGGCGAGGAGCTTGTATTTGACCAGCGCGATGTCAGGCTCGACGCCGGTCGTGTCGCAGTCCATCAGAAACGCGATGGTGCCGGTCGGGGCGAGCACGGTGACCTGCGCGTTGCGGTAGCCGTGCTGGCGGCCTTTGGCAAGCGCGCCTTCCCAGGTTTTGCGCGCCTCGTCCTTCAAATAATTGAATTCCTGGCTCGGCTGAATTTGTTCGACAGCGTCGCGATGCTGTTGAATGACGCTGAGCACGGATTTGACGTTGTCCTTCGCCAGCGGATTGGACACGTGCGCGCAACGCGCGTCGCGGTACCCCGGAAACGCGCCGATGTTCGCGGCAATTTCCGCGCTCTGCCCGTAGGCGTGGCCGGTCATGATGGCCGTGATCGCGCCGGCGAGCGCCCGGCCTTCGTTGCTGTCATACGGCAGGCCGTAGCTCATGCACAGCGAGCCGAGGTTCGCAAAGCCGAGGCCGAGCGTGCGGAAGGTGTGGGAATTTTCCGCGATTTCCTTCGTCGGGTAACTGGCGTTGTCCACCAGGATTTCCTGCGCGGTGATGAAAATGCGCACGGCGGCCTTGAACCGTTCCACGTCAAATTTGCCGTCTTCGCGTTTGAACTTCATCAGGTTCAGCGACGCGAGATTGCAGGCGGTGTTGTTGATGAAAACGTATTCGCTGCACGGGTTCGTGGAGTGAATCGGCTCGGTGCCCTTGCACGTGTGCCATTTCTGGATCGCGCCGTCGTATTGCATGCCCGGGTCGCCGCAAACCCACGTGCCCTCGGCGATTTTGTAGAGCAATTTCGCGGCGTCCTTCTTTTCGAGCGGCTTGTTGGTGGTGATGGTGCGCGTCCACCATTCCTTGCCCGCGAGCGCGGCCTGCATGAATTCGTCGCTGGCGCGCACGGAAAGGTTTTCGTTTTGATACATCACACTGCCGTAGGCGTCGCCGTTGTAGGAACCATCGTAGCCCTGTTCAATCAAGGCCCACGCCTTCTTTTCCTCCTTCTGCTTGGCGTCAATGAATTCCTCGATGTCGCCATGCCAGTCGCGCAACGTGTTCATTTTGGCCGCGCGACGGGTTTTGCCGCCGGATTTCACGACATTGGCCACCTGGTCATAAACTTTCAGAAAACTCATCGGGCCGCTGGGCCGGCCGCCGCCGCTGAGTTTTTCCCGGGCCGAGCGAATTGGCGAAAGGTCCGTGCCCGTGCCGGAGCCGTATTTGAAGAGCATCGCTTCGCTGCGGGCGAGGCGCATGATGTCTTCCATGTTGTCCTGAACCGACTGGATGAAACAGGCGCTGCCCTGTGGATATTCGTATTGGGTGGTGGCGCGCTCGACCTGGCGCGTCTTGTGGTTGTAAAACCAGTTGCCCTTGCAGGAGTTTTTGCCGATGCCGTATTCATGGAACAGCCCGACGTTGAACCAGACCGGCG
>PLAY01000058.1 GCA_003134375.1 Limisphaerales bacterium
TTAACTAAGGGCCATTCGGGTCAGTCTTGAATAATGACACAAACGCTGTTTTCCCCTCTCCGCTGGCGCGTGTCGTCATGGCGGCTGCGAAGCAAAGGCCAGCCGTCATGCCGTCACGCCCCAGCTCCGCCCCAACGGCAAAATGAGTCTGCCCGTGGCGTCGTTCGTCACGCTGTCCGGGAGAGACGGGACGATTAAAGTTTGGTGTCTCTCCCGGCCATCGCGCCGAGCCGCCGTCACCGGCAGAACAAGTGACGACCGCTGACGCTGCTAAAATCGGTTCGCTCCCGCTCAAGGGAAATTACGAATCGCGCGCAAGTGAGGCTGTGCTTCGTGGGTTCGGCCAGGGTCGCGTCGTCACGGCCTGTGCGGGAATGCGCCCTACCGCTCGAAGAAAAGACGAGTTTGCTCGCTCAGATAAGAGCACATTGTGTGACATAAAATTGGCCGCGAGGAAGGCAACGGGCGGCCCCGGCACGGGGAACCCCACGAGACCCCGTGCCGGTCATTTTATGATCACACAATGTGTTCTTATCTTACGGGCGCGGGAGCACCGGCCGCGCCGGCGCGCCCCCGTCCGCCCCCACTCCGCAGTTGAAAGAAGTTAGGCGCGGGAAAAGCGCGTTGTTCGTCGCGGGTGGTTCGTTTGTTTCGTGCCGCGTGCCACGTCGCCAGCAGTTCAAAGCAAAGACGGCTTTTAGAATGGGCGGATTGAAAGGCGACGCGGGCGGGAAAACTTGAACGGTTCAAAGGCAACCGGGCGTCGCGGTCTTGCTTTGTAGGCACTCTGGCTGCCGTGCCGGGCGGCATAACGCTTCGCGCAGTTCCGATGCCGGCGAGCAATCCAATGTTGCGAACAGTTCGGACGCTTTCACCTGGCGGCAGTTCGTGCGGGCCTGGTGCGATCCGCGCGCGCGGGGCAAACCGGCGTGGGCTGGGCACCGGAGCCGTTTGTTCCCGCCCCTTACGCGGAGGTGCAGGCGCAGTCTTCTTTATTAGCTGCTTCTGTTAGCAGCGCACCAGACGCGGCTAAAAAAGAAAAAGCCATCGGCTTGGAGCAACGCGGCGACGCTTGGTTTTTTGAAGTTGAAGGCCGCGAGTATCGCGTGGCGGGTTTGGAAAAAACCGTCGGCACCGACGCGCTGAAAATCGCGTTGCGACTTCGCCACGGTGAACGGTTCCACTTGGATCAGGTGGACTTGTGCCGGGACATGGAGCGCCGCCGCTTCGTAGAACGGGCTGCCGAGGAAACCGGCCTCACGGCTGATTTATTGAAACGCGACTTGGGAAAACTGTTGCTCGCGGTGGAACAGGCGCAGACGGAATTATCAAAACCCCAGGAACAGGCCGGCCACGTCGTCACGCTGACGCCGGAGGAACGCGAAGCGGCGTTGACCTGGTTGCGCGAGCCGAACCTGATTGGCCGTTTGCGGGCGGCGTTCCATCAGGCGGGCATCATCGGCGAGGAGAGCAACACGCTCGTTGCGTATCTCGCGGGCGTGTCGCGCAAGCTGGAACGGCCGCTGGCCATCATCATCCAGAGTGCGAGCGCAGCGGGCAAGACCACGCTTATGGACGCCGTGCTGTCGTTCTTCCCGGAAGAAGACCGCGTCAAATACTCAGCCATGACGGGCCAATCGCTCTACTACCTGGGCGAAACGAGTCTTAAACACAAAATCCTCGCGGTGGTCGAGGAGGCCGGAGCCGAGAAAGCCAGCTATGCTTTGAAGCTGTTGCAATCCGAAGGCGAGTTGACCATTGCCAGCACCGGCAAAGACCCGGCGACGGGCAAAATGGTGACGCAGGAATATCACGTTGAAGGCCCGGTGATGATTTTTTTGACGACGACGGCGATTGACCTGGACGAAGAACTTCAAAACCGTTGTCTCACGCTGGCGGTGGACGAGAGCGCCGAGCAGACCGGGCGCATTCATCGGTTGCAACGCGAGCGGCGCACGCTGGCCGGACTCCTCGCCAAAGTGGAACGGCAGGACGTGCTGAAAAAACTCCGCAACGCGCAACGGTTGTTGCAGACGGTGGACGTGTTGAATCCGTATGCGCCGAGCCTGACGTTCGCCACGGCGCGCACGCGCAACCGGCGCGACCACGAAAAATATCTGACGCTCATTGACGCCATCGCGCTCCTGCACCAGCACCAGCGCGAGACGCGCACATTGCCCAACGGCCAACGCTTTATTGAAGTGACGCTCGATGACATCGCGCTGGCGAACGAGCTTGCGCCGGAAATCTTGGGCCGCTCGCTTGACGAGTTGCCGCCGCAGACGCGCCGCTTGCTCGGCTACATCCGCGAGCTGGTGAAAAAGAAGCAGGCGGGGCCTGCACCCACCTTTAGCCGCAAGGAACTGCGCGACCATTGCGGGTGGAGTCTGACGCAAGTGCGCGTGCATCTGGAAAGGCTGGTGGAGTTGGAATGTCTCGCCATCCGGCACGGACGTTTGGGCAGCCAGTTCGTTTATGAAGTGCTGTTTGACACCGGCACGACGGAAGCCGTCGCCCATGTGGGTTTGATTGACACCGCGAAGTTGCGGCACGACTACAAAACCAACCTGACGGGTTTTATACCGGGGGTGGCGGGGCAAAACGGCCACCTGACGGGGGGTGGCGGAACACCCCCGCCAGCGGAAAACGGCACGCCCGCCTTGTTAAAATCATCACCTGACGGCCTGACGCAATCACGAATCAGGGGGCAGGCCGTGCAACTGGCATCGTAACTATGGCTGGACCCAAAGGCTTTGCCGCCGTCGAAAAACTCGCCCGCCGCACCCAGGCGCAACGCGGCGGCAACGACCGCCGACCGGATACGTTCGACCGCAGCGCCCCCGACGCGCTCGCCTTGTGGCGCGACGCCTACATTGAATCCCTCGGCGCACGGAACTACGCCGAAGGCACCTTGGAAGGCCGACGCGACGCCTTGAAAGTTTTTTTGGCGTGGGCGGCAGAACGCGACTTGCAACGCGCTTCGCAAATCACCCGTCCGATTTTGGAAAGTTACCAGCGCTGGCTCTGGCGTTGCCTCAAGGCCAACGGCCAGCGGCTCGGCTGGAGCACGCAGCGCAACCGGCTCGGCACGCTCAAGGACTTCTTCCGCTGGGTGACGCGGCAGGATGTCATCCTGCACAACCCGGCCAGCGAGGTGGAACTGCCCCGGATGGAAAAGCGGCTGCCGCAGGCCGTGCTGACGCTGCCCGAAGTCGAACGGCTGCTCGCCGTGCCGGACGTGACCGATCCGCTGGGCATCCGCGACCGCACCATGTTGGAAGTTTTTTACTCATGCGGCATCCGGCGCACCGAGCTTTGCCGCATCGAGCTGCCCGACGTGAACACCGAGCGGCGCACGCTCCATGTCCGGCTGGGCAAAGGAAAAAAAGATCGCGTCGTGCCCATCGGCGCACGGGCGGTTCACTGGCTGGAGCATTACTTGCAGGCCGTGCGTCCGCGTCTGTGCCTGGACACGCGCACGCAGGCGTTGTTCCTGACCGGCTACGGCGGGCCGTTCAATCCTGATGTCGTGTCCCGCATGGTGGCGGCGTGGCTGGCCAAGGCCGGGTTGAAGCGCAAAGGCTGCTGCCACATCCTGCGGCACACCTGCGCGACGCACATGCTGGAAAACGGGGCGGACATCCGGTTCATCCAGCAGTTGCTGGGGCATGAAAAACTCGACACCACGGCCATTTACACCGAGGTCAGCATCAAGCAACTGCAAGAGGTTCACGCCCGCTGTCATCCGTCGGCTCACTTGCCCGTTGAATCCAAAACTGAAATGGCGTATGGTCAGCCTTGTGCCGATGACACTCGATCAAATCGTTGAAGAAACCAGGCAACTGCCCCGCGAACAGGTGGCCGAGTTGGTGGATCACCTGACGCTGTCGTTGCATCAGGCGATGGAACCCGCCGTGGAATCCGCTTGGAAAACGGAGGTGGCCAAGCGTGTGCAAGAAATCCAATCCGGCCAGGTGCAGGGCATTCCTGGTGAGGAAATGTCCGCCCGCATCCGCGAGATCGTGGGCCGGTGAAGCCGCACGTTTTCCATCCCGCCGCCGGACGTGAATACACGGAGGCCGCCGAGTATTACGCCCGCATCCGGGGCGAGTTGGGCGGGCGTTTTTATGACGAGGTGGAAGGGTTGATCCTGGACATCCGCCGCCAGCCGGATCGCTTTCGCGTGTTTGACGCCCCCGCCCGCCGCCACTTCTCGGATGTGTTTCCTTACGCCGTCATCTACCTGGACGAACCGGAGCGCGTATGGATCGTGGCGGTGATGCACATGAAACGGCAGCCGGGCTACTGGCGCAACCGCCTGTAAAATCCGCTTCCACCGCCGCCGGCAAAGGCGTAAGCTCGCGGCGTGGTCGCAAATCATCCCAGCGGCTTTTTTGATTTAGCGGCGGCTCCCCGTCAGCCGCTGGCCGTCGCTGCCTGGCCGACCTCCCCCCGCAAAACTCGCGTCCGGGGTTTTCGCCGTCGCTCATCGGGTCAGACTTCAGGGCGAGGCCGTTGCCGTTCAATGTTCACGCCGGGTTTGCGGGGGTGTGGTTACAAAACCGTGTCGGGTCGGCATGAATGGCTATCCAGAGACCCGTTGGCCGAAGAAGTTGGACTGAATCTTTATGAATACGTTGGGGATGATCCGATCAACTCTATTGATCCACTTGGACTTTGTGATACTAACTCTACTTCAAATGCTGCAAATACAGTTGCCCGGGCTTCTAGTGGAGGCGGTGGTGGAGCTAGCAACGACCCAATTTTCCAAAAGTGGGCTCAAGACCAATTGACCCAAAGCAAAACAAATAATTTTTCCACGGGAATACCGAACGTCGATAAAGCTATAAAAACAGGGCAAAACATTATGCAACCTGATATCGGTCCAAATCAAAAATTTTCATGGAAACCGGACCCAAGTTTAAGCAAACCTGGCTTATCTGCTCAATATGAATTTGATTACAAGCAATATTATTTGCAATCGGGCGGGAAAATGGACTTTAACACAAAGAATGGCTCCATTGGGGGTAATTGTTTTGTTCGCGTCGGTTTTCACTGGTGAATACAATATTTACATATATGAAAACAATAACTCTATTTTTCGTGCTTTCAACAGTTTGGATAAAATGTTTTTCACAGCAACAAGCACTTGTTCCTACCGGTAAAAAAGAATCAACTCCCGGCCCAGCAGTTGTTAGTACGAACAGACTTAGCGGAGATGAAATCGTGCCAGCGTCCTCAGCAACTTTGCGGGAATATGAGCAAAATCCCGAGCATCGGCAAGCTGATCAATTGCTTGCCATCGCACTTGGATACATTGGCGAAAAGAATTTAGCACAAGCGACGGCTTTGTATAAAAAAGTACTGGCCGTGCAGCCAAACAACATACGAGCAATACGCGGATTAGGTAACTGTTATATGATAGCCGAGGAAAATGACGCGGCGATTTCGCAATTTAAAAAGGGTTGGGCGCAGGGTGATGATTTATCACTCTTAGAGTTGGCAAATGTCTATTGCTTCGCTTCAAAGCGTTACCAAGACCTTAAACCTTTAATGGCTGGCTTGCTTAAGATTCAGGAACGGTCAGCGGATGTAGATGTGAAACATGAGATTGCCAATATTTTGATCGCCTATTCACTATTTGGAACTCCGGCGGGAGATAAACAATTGTTTTTGAGTACGATTAAAGGGTTAAGTGATGAATTTATTCTTGAGCGCGAAGATACAGCGCAAATAGTTATAAACGGGTTGGAAACATTTAAAGAACAGGAACGAGCTAATCATTTTTCTAATAAATTGGCCGACCTCAAGAAATCCGAAGCGTTCTTTAAAGCCGGTCTTAGCGAATGCGTTTCTAAAGAGTATGATGCCGCAATTGCTGACTTCAGCAAGGCAATTGAATTGAATCCAAAAAATTACTCGACTTATTATGGACGTGCTGGTGCTGAATTTGAACTTGGGAAATTTGAATTGGCGATAGCTGATGATACCAAGGCCATTGAACTGAATCCGACATTTTGGCCTGCTTACCATAATCGCAGCATTGACAAGTTTAATCTTAAAGATTTTGTGGGGTCTACCAACGATTATACCAAGGCGGTTGAACTGAAGGGGTCACCCATTAGCGTGAGCGGTCAATAGCAAAAAAGCGTTTCCGACAAGGTTTGAACCGGAGAGATAGGTGACACATAAAGGGGTCACTGGTGTCCAAAACAGGATATGAAAAAGGGGTGAAAAGGGTCTCCGTCTTTGATGAGATGAGGGTGAAATTGAAACCACAACCCATCATCAACGGAGACCACAATGATACGCACCGGCAGTCTTTTTAGCCAAATCCTCTCACTATTTCAACGTCCAGATTTTGCTCGTCATGTGCGGGAGCTCAAAACCGAACATCGGGCCAAGGGGTTCACCAGTTGGGAGCAGTTTGTGGCCATGTTGTTCTGTCAGTTGGCCCAGGCCCGCTCGCTGCGGGAGATTTCCGATGGTCTCAAGTCCTGCGAAGGCAAACTACAGCATCTCGGGTTGCAGTCCTGGTCGTGCGCTACTTGCAGTTCCGCTCGCACTTCCGCTGGGCCGTCTCCAATTTGGTGGCCCTGCTGCGCTGGAGTTTGTTCACTTACCGAAACCTGTGGGAATGGTTGGATCGCCCGTTTGACACGCCTCCGCTGGCACCGGATCAACTGGAACTCAAGTTGGACAGCATCCGCACAGCCGGATGACCAACCGGTTTTGGAAAATGAGAATTTTAACCTAAATTCACCAACAAAACTGTGGCTTCCCCCGTCCAAGAAACGCTATTTTGGACAGCAGTGTAAAGGGGTCATAAAGGGGTCAGTCCCGAATGGCCCTTAG
>PLAY01000055.1 GCA_003134375.1 Limisphaerales bacterium
AACTCAGAAACGGCGGGATTTTGTCTGAATAGTTTTTCCAACTTTGCCCTCATCCATCACGAAAGCTGCCCCCGCCACCTTGCCAGTTGCTTCGCGACTTCCTTTGTTCCCGGTGCGCCGGTCTGATTTCGTTTCGCCATTGCGCGTTGCAAATCGAACACGTCCAGCGCGTCACGACCGAACTGTTTGTCCACGGATTTTAATTCCTTGAGCGTGAGCAGATTCAGCGGCTTGTCCAATTCTTCCGCCAGCGCCACGACCACGCCAACGGTGTGGTGCGCCTGCCGGAACGGCACGCCTTTGCGCACGAGGTAATCCGCGAGGTCAGTCGCCAACAACGCCGGATCGTTTGCGGCAACCGCGCAGGCGGTAAGATTGATTTGTGTGTTTTGCAGCATCGCAGCCATGAGCCGCGTCGTGGCGCGCACGGTGTCGGCGGTGTCGAACAACCGTTCCTTGTCCTCCTGCAAATCGCGGTTGTAAGTCATCGGCAAACCTTTGAGCAGCGTGAGCAGCGCGACGAGGTTGCCGATGACGCGGCCGGATTTGCCGCGCGCGAGTTCGGCGACATCGGGATTTTTCTTTTGCGGCATCAACGACGAGCCGGTGGTGTAGGCGTCGGCGAGCTTGATGAAGTTGAATTCCGCGCTGGCCCAGAAAATCACGTCTTCCGCGAGCCGCGAAAGGTGGACGGCCAGCAACGCGGCGTCGGCGCAAAATTCAACGGCAAAATCGCGATCGCTGACGGCGTCCATGGAATTTTGCGTGAGCTGCGGCTTGTCGTTGACATCCACGAAGCCGAGCCGTTTGGCGACGAACACCCGGTCCAGCGGCAGGGTGGAACCGGCGATGGCGCCGCTGCCGAGCGGGCAGACGTTCACGCGCAAGTGGCAGTCCCAGAGCCGTTCGCAATCGCGTTCGAGCATCTCGACGTAGGCGAGCAAATGATGAGCGAGATAAACCGGCTGTGCGTGTTGCAGGTGCGTGTAGCCGGGAATCAACACGGTGGAATTCTTTTCGCCGAGGCTGACCAGTGCGCGCTGCAAATCGGCGATTTCGCCCAGCAGCAAAACGATTTCGTCGCGCAGCCAGAGGCGGACGTCGAGGGCGACCTGTTCGTTGCGGGAGCGGGCGGTGTGGAGTTTGGCGCCGGCGGGAACGCGCTGGGTCAGCTCGGCCTCGATGTTCATGTGGACGTCTTCGAGTTCGGGCTTCCACTTGAATTTGCCCGCGGCGATTTCGCGGGCGATCCGGTCGAGTCCGCGCGCAATGGCGGCGGCCTCGGCTTTCGAGAGCACGTCGATTTTGCGGAGCATGGCGGCGTGGGCGAGCGAGCCGAGGATGTCCTGCCGCCACAGCCGCCAGTCAAAAGAAACGGATTCGGTGAATTGCGCCACGTCCGCGCCGGGGCCGCGCGCGAAGCGTCCGCTACGGGAAACTGGAGAGATTTTTTTCATTTGTTGGGTTCAAGCTTCAGCTTGTTCGTGCGAGGCAGGCTCAAGCCTGAACGCCGACCAAACTGCGCCGAACCGCATAAAAAGTCACTCCGAAATGTCGCGCGACCCCGTAAAAAACCATATTGCCGCCGGCGCGCGAATGTGGAATGCTTTTCCGGCAGTCATGAGCGAATTCAAATATGCGTGTCCGATCTGCGGCCAGCACATGAAGTGCGACTCGTCGCAGAGCGGCACGGTGATGGAATGCCCGACGTGCTTCCAGAAAATCACCGCCCCGCAAGCCCCGGCGACGGACGACTCGAAGTTTATCATCACGGGCACAAAAGTGGGCGAGCGTCCAATTCCGGCTGCGGTGGCGAATGCGGGAATGACCCCCGCGTCTGAGCCGGTGAAAAAATTTCCCGTGGTCGCAATCGCTTTCGTCGTTTTGCTTTGCGTAGCGCTGGCGGCGGCGTTTGCGTTTGGCGGGAAAATTTTCAAACCGGCTCCGAAAACGGCAGTCACCACCAACGGCACTCCTGGCAGTCTGTCGCAGCCGGCACCAATCAGCGACACGTTAAATTTGTTGTCCAGCGGCAGCGATAACAACATTGCATTAAACAAGCCGGCTTTTGCCAGCAGCGAGCAGGGCCGAAATCCGGCTCAAAACGGCAATGATGGACATGTCGAGACTCGTTGGTGCGCCGCCAGCGGCAGCGTACCACAATGGTGGGAGGTTGATCTGGGAGGCGCAACTGCCATTACCAATACCCAGGTCATCTGGGAGTTTGGCTACGCCTATCAATATGCGATTAAGGTGTCGTCGAATCATACAAACTGGACAACGGTGGTTGATAAAACCGCCAATTTCATCCCGGCCAATGAAAACTCCGATAATTTTTCAGCCACTGGAAGATATATCCGAATAGTTGTAACCGGACTACAGCCGCGCTCATGGGCCAGCTTTTATGAATTTCGGGTGTTTGGTTCTGTCGTCGGCAGTGGTGCTGGCGGATCCAACGTCAACGGCAATTCCACCAATCAACAATGATTTTCGGCGGATGACTCCGATCAAGATCAGGAGACCACCGGGCTTGCCAGCGGCCTGAACCCGACTGAAACCGGGGCGCGTGAACATCGAACTTCTCAACACCGGCAGTGAATTGATGCTCGGTCGCGTGCTCAACACGCACCAGCAATGGCTCTGCCGCCGCCTCGCCGATCTCGGTTGCGTCGTGACCCGCCAGGTGGCGGTGCCGGACACGGCGCACGACATCCAATCCGCCGTTCGTGAAGCGTTAAGCCGCGCGGATCTGGTCATTGCCACCGGCGGCCTCGGTCCAACTTCCGATGATTTGACGCGTGATTTGATGGCGCAGCTTCTCGGCAAAAAACTGCGGCTCGATGAAGCAGTGCTCGACCACATCAAAAAGCGTTTTGCGGCGCGCAACCTGCCAATGCTGAAAAACAACGAAGTCCAGGCGCTGGTGCCCGAAGGTGCGCTGGTACTGGCCAATCTGAACGGCACCGCGCCGGGGCTGGCGATGAAAATAGACGAAGATGGAAGATGGAAGATGGAGGATGAGCAAACATTGCACGCGCCATCCTCCATCCTCAATTCTCCATCTTCGCGTTCTCCCAAATGGCTCATCATGCTGCCCGGCCCGCCGCGTGAGTTGCGCCCGATGTTCGACAATTTTGTCGTGCCATTGCTCCGGCGCGAATTCCCGCCGGACGCACCGTTTGTCTGCCGCACGTTGCGGACGAGCGGCATCGCCGAGTCTCTGGTGCAGGCAAAAATTGAAGCGCCGCTGAACACGCTTGCGGCCGCCGGGCTTGAAATCGGCTATTGCGCGCGGACGGGGCAGGTGGACGTGCGATTGTCGGCGCGCGGCGGGAACGGAAAAAAAATTGTCCGCGCGGCGGAAGCGATCGTTCAGAAAATTCTCGGCGCGCAGATTTACGGTTTTGATGACGAGACCATTGAAACGGTCGTTGTCCGGCTTTTGACCGAACGAAAGAAAACTTTGGTGGTGGCCGAGTCCTGCACCGGTGGGTGTATTGCAAATCACGTGACGAATGTGCCGGGCGCGTCGGCGGTTTTTCTTGGCTGCTTCGTGACCTACAGCAACGAGGTGAAGCAAAAATTTCTCGGCGTCCGCGCCGAAACGCTGGCGGCTCACGGCGCGGTGAGCGAAGTGGTGGCGCGCGAAATGGCCGAAGGCGCGCGGTCGCAACTCGGCGCGGATTTTGCCCTTGCCGTCACGGGCATCGCCGGACCGGACGGCGGAACAAAAGAAAAACCGGTGGGGACGGTTTTCGTCGGGCTGGCCGGAGATTTTGGAACGGTAGTGGAGCGCAAATTTAATCCTTTTGAGCGCGAAACATTCAAGGAAGTCACGGCATGGCAGGCATTGGAAATGCTGCGTGTGCGGATGGTTTGTCCTTGAGGGCAAAAAAAATTGGAGTAAAGTAACGCCATTCAACGTCTTTGCTTGAATTGAATAGAAAGGTTGGTTTCCGCACATGGCTTTGACCACTGAACCATTGATTGCCAAGAGCAATCCAGTTGAGGGTGACAGCACGACGTTTCGCAAACGCCGCGGCACGTTGCTGGTGGTGGATGATGAGGACGGGCCGCGGCAGTCGCTGCGGGTCATTTTCAAGGACGAATACGACATGCTGATGGCCGAGGACGGGCCAACGGCGATTGATCTGGCGCAGAAGCATCCCATTGACGTGGCGGTGCTGGACATTCGCATGGCCGGCATGTCGGGCATCGAGGTTTTGGAACGCCTCAAATACGTGAACCCGGACATCGAGGTGATCATGATGACGGCGTTTGAGACGACGGATACGATTCGCCAGGCGTTGCGGCTGCGCGCGTGCGATTACATCAACAAGCCGTTCGACCTGGCCACCATCCGCTCCGCCGTCAGCCAGGCGATGCAACGGCGCACGATCGAAAGTGAAATTCACAGCAGCGCCGAAAAAGTGCAGGAATTGCTTTCCGAACTGCAAAACCAGAAGGTCGAGGAGCAAATTGCCAAAACGCGCGGCGACATTTACGCCAGCATCATCCACGACATCAACGGTCCGCTGACGGTCATTTCCGGTTTCGTGCAGGTGCTCAACCAGCGCCTCAATCGCAATTCGCGGCTGGAAATGGAGGACCTGGAATTCATCAAGGACCGCCTGCGCATCATCGCGCGGCAGGTGGGGAATTGCGTGGAAATTTCCCGGCGCTACCTTGGTTTTCTCCGCCGTCAATCGGAGGAAGCCCCGCGCGTGAGCGTGAATCAATTGTTCAAAGACCTCGAACAACTCATCCGCGTTCATCCCGGCCGGAGCGACAACGAATTCGGCGTTCAGCCGATGGCCGAAGACCTGGGCGTCAAAATGAACGGGACCGACGTCATCCAGATTTTGCTGAACCTCACCGTCAACGCCTTTCAATGCGCGCCGATGAGTCATCGCGTCGATGTCGGCGGTGAAATTTTGCGCGAGCCGCTCGATTTGACCAAGTTCAAGGACGGTCCCAACGACCGGCTGCTGAACGTCGAGAGCATGGACAATACCGCCCCACTGGTGAAGTTGTGGGTGCGCGACACCGGGCCCGGCATCCCGCCGGAAGTGCTGCCGAAAATTTTCCAGCCGTACTTCACCACCAAAGGCCCGCGCCAGGGGACCGGCCTCGGTCTCAACATCGTGCAGCGGCTCATCAAGGAAGGGAAGGGCGCATTACACGTCCACACGCGGCCGGGCGAAGGGACGACGTTCACGATTTATCTGCTTGGCGCGAATCTGGCGAAGTAACCATGAATATGCGCGCCAAAGGTTTCGTCGCGTTCAGTTTTATCTTTGCGGTTTGGGCCGCGCGAGCGAGTGAAAAGCTGCCGGTGCTCAACGCCGGCAGCGAAGTTTACAGCAACGTAACGGTCACCAAGGTCACGGCCACGGACATCTATTTCACCCATGCCGGGGGAATGGGCAATGTGAAACTGAGCAAGCTTGATCCTGCGCTGCAAAAGCATTTCGGTTACAATCCAGCGAAGGCAGGCGAGGTGGAACAAAAGCAGGCTGCGGCCAACACCCAATACCACATTCAAGTCATCAACCAACCTTCGTCACGCCCGCCAGCTGATGAAAGCACAGCGCAGCCGTCATCTGCGGGACAACCTTCAGAATTGTCATGGGGCACCGACCTGCCTGCGGCCTTGAATCAGGCGCGGTCGGAAAACAAGATGGTGCTGCTCGACTTCACCGGCTCGGACTGGTGTGGCTGGTGCATTAAATTCGACAAGGATGTGCTGTCCACCGGCCAATTCGCCGGCTACGCCAAAAGCAAGCTGGTGCTGGTGCGGCTGGATTTTCCCCACCACAAAGAACAGGACGCCGCGCTGAAACAGGCCAATGAGCAACTGTCGAAGCGATTCGGCGTGGACGGTTTTCCCACCTTTGTGCTGTTGAATTCCGCCGGCAGGGAACTCGGACGTCAGGTTGGTTATTTGGAGGGCGGTCCGGATGCCTTCATCGCCGAACTGGATGGGTTCAGCCAGAAGTGAATTGCTGAATTTTTTTCGCTAATTTTCCAAATATTCACGCGGATCCACAATCTTTCCGGCAATCGCGCTCGCGGCCACCGTTGCCGGCGAGGCCAAGAACACCTGCGATTCCTTGTCGCCCATGCGGCCGGGGAAATTCCGGTTCGTGGCGCTGATGCACTTGATGCCGGGTTTGTTGATGCGGCCAAAGGTGTCCACCGGCCCGCCGAGGCAGGCGGCACATCCGGCGTTCTCCGTCATTTGCACGCCTGCGCTCACGAGCACGTCCCAAATCGTCTGGTTGCCCCAGTAGGTTGTCTGCAAATCGCGCGCGATTTCCGGGGTTGCCGGCACGCCGAACGTGTCAATTTTGACGTGCTTCCCGCGCAACACGCGGGCGAACTCCACAAAATCGCTGGTCTTGCCGCCCGTGCAGGAGCCGACGTAGGCGCGGTCGAGCTTGATGTGACCGAGGTCCTTCGCCTTTTTGCGCTGGCCGGGATTGGGATGGCACGCCACTGTCGGTTCGAGCTGGTCGAGATTCACGACAAGTTCATAGACGAACTTTTGTTTCTTGTCCGGCGTCACGGGTTCGTAAGTGGATTTCGTGCCGTTCAATTTCACGCGCGCATCCACGTATTCCGCCGTGCGCGAATCGAATTCAAAAATGCAGTTCTTGCCGCCCGCTTCGATGGCCATGTTGGCGATGGTCATGCGGTCGTCCATGGAGAGCGACGCCGCGCCGGGACCGTCGAACTGCATGGCGCGATACGTCGCGCCGTCGAAACCAATTTCGCCGATGCAATGAAGGATCACGTCCTTGGCCATCACGCCCGGCTGCAATTTGCCTTCGAGCCGGAAATGCATGGTTTCGGGGACCTTGATGAGCAGCTTGCCGGTGCCCATGACGAAGCCCGCGTCCGTGTTGCCGATGCCGGTGGCGAACAGGTTGAACGCGCCGGCCATGCACGTGTGCGAGTCGGTACCAAACAACACTTCACCCGGACGCGTATGGCCCTTGGCCGGAAGCGCTGTGTGGCAGACGCCGGCGTAATGCGAACCGAACTGGCGTTTCAAATTTCCCTTGGCGGCGTCGAATTTCCACGAGCCGTTCGGGTCATCAATCACATCGTAGAAATACGGGATGCCCTGTTCGCGCACAAAATCGCGGAGAATGTCCACGTTGCGGTTTGAGAGTGAGTCGGCGGTGAAAATGTAATGGTCGGGGATGATGACGATTTTGTTTTTGTCCCAGACCTTCGCGGTTTTGCCGAACTCGCGTTTGAACACGCCGATGGTGCCCGGCCCGCAAACGTCGTGCGTCATGAGCACGTCGGCGCTCACCCAGATGTTGTCGCCGGCTTGCACGCGCGGTTTTCCGGCGGCGCGGGCAAGAATTTTTTCCGTCAAAGTCATAGGCTGAACATGATAGCCGATGAACAGCGCAACTTCAACTGAACAAACAAGCCCCGTCAGGAGCTGAATCTGTGTGGAATCTCGAATCAAAAAAATCTCAAGCCCCGTCGGAGCGAAATATGCCGCCTCTACGAGGCTTTGGAATTATCTCGATGCAAAACTACAAAGATGTCGCGCCTGCGGCGCTGAAACCAACCACAGGATTCCTTGTTTCACCTTTACCCCAGGCATGCCCTTGTGACTCCACCCGAACCTTTTTGAACCTGCTCCGTGACCCGACGCCGGGGCAGGCGTTCGCATCGGTGATTTTGTCACGGTTGCCCGATTACCTGGAACAGGGAAACGCGTGGTGTCAACTTTTGAGCCATTTGATGGCATCATTCATGCTGATTCGCGACCGGAGTTTATTTGCACCGTGCCGTGGGGTTTTCGGCGTTGAATGTGTTTGCACATGTTATCAAGTTCCTATGCGAAAAAAAATACTGGTGGTGGAGGATGACCCGGATCAGCTTGAAGTGGTACGCTTCACTTTAAAAAATGCAGGTTTTGCCGTTGGCACGGCCACCAATGGCATTGAAGCGCTCAAAAAGGCCCAGACGGTGTCACCCGATTTGATTGTCCTGGATGTGATGATGCCCGAATTGGACGGGTTTGCCGTTTGCGAAACTTTGCGGGGGAATCCCACCACCGCTTCCATCCCGGTTCTCATGTTGACAGGTTTATGCAGCCATATCAGCCGGCTCGTCGCGTATGAATCTGGGGCCACCGATTATGTCATAAAACCGTTCGACGCAGACCAACTTGTCTCAAAAGTGGAAAAATTGCTGTATCAGCAGTCGGAGGCCTCAAAAACGCCGGGCAAACCCGGAGCCAGGCCCGTTGCTGCCTCGTCCAAATAAAAGTTCCGTCCGGCATTCTTGGGTCACCCAACGCGATGGTCCGACATACCATTCGGAAATCAGACCCGAACAACCGGCTCAAGGATAATTCGCTGTAGTACCTGGCCGGATCAAGGCTTGGCCTGCAAGAGCATCGCGGGCGGCCGGTGCCGCTTCCAATAGCGACAGATTCTTATTTCACCTTGACCCGGAATTCACTCGCCGCGCAGATTTTTTCGAGGGTTCCATCGTAAAATTCTTCGCGGTATTCATCGGTTTCGAGCAGGTGCTGGCACAGTTCCTTTTTGTCGCGCTTGATGATGAACTTGAGTTCGTCGAGGTCATCCGACCAGCGGAAGCCGTTGAAGAATTCCGCGCCGGCAAACTGCGTTTTATACAGCGCCGTCCGCGAATAGCACGTGCCGAGGTAGAGATGTTTGAAACTGCGTTCGGCGAACAACGTCGCGGCCGAGGTCATCATGAACATCCCGAGGTTGCGCGCGTAATAATTCAGGTCGTAAAACGCATAGTAATAATACGCGAGTTCCTTCCCCTCGACGTAAAGTGTGGCCACGCCGACTTCGTTGCCCTTCTCCCCGTCCGTGAACACGAGCAGATGCGAGATGATGGGCGAACCGAACAGTCCATCGAGCCGCTCGAACGTCATCACGTCCTTGCCGAATTTGATGTCGGCGTAGGTCTTGAACAAATCGCGCTGCGCCGGGGTGTAATTGTATTTGTCACGCGGCACGAGCTTCACTTCAATGCCCGCGCCCTTGCGCAGGATGCGGCGGTTTTCGGATGACGGCTTGAACTTTGCGAGGTTCACGCGCACCTGGCGGCAGAGGTAAAAGCGGTCGAGGTTGCGCGACGACGGCAGGAAGCCGGCGTTGAAAATGTCCGACGGCGTTTCGCCCGGCTCCGGCACGGCCCAGATGGCGTAGGGAAACTGGTAGTGCTCGTAGTCGGAGTTTTGTTCGGAAAAAAGGAGTTTCATTGTTTGTTTTTACCGTTCACTGATTTTCTCCGCAAGCGCAGCCGCCAACTGGTCAGCACTTCGTAGCTCACCGAGTTTTTCAGCTTCGCCATGTCATGCACGGTGATTTCCTCGCCGCCCTGACGGCCCATGATGACGGCTTCATCCCACATCTGAGCCTCCGGGATGTCCGTGATGTCCACCATCAGCGCGTCCATCGCGATGCCGCCGACGAGCGGGGCGCGTTGGCCGTGGATGAGCGCGCCGCCCTGGTTGCGCACGCGCGGGAAACCGTCGCCGTAACCGATGGGCAACACGGCAATCCGCCGTTCCGACGGCGCGGTGTAACGCATGCCGTAACCGACCACTTCGCCGGGTTTCAGTTTTTGGATCGCGGCGATACGCGCTTTCACGGACATGACCGGTTCAATTCCAGGAATCCGCCGGCAGACCGACGATGGGAAAACGCCATACATCAAAATCCCGACGCGGACCATGTCGAGGTGCGCGTGCGGCAGGTCGAGGAACCCGCCGCTGTTGCAGGTGTGGCGCAGCTTCACGGCGACGCCCCGCGCGGCCAGCCCCTGAAGGACTTCGTTGAAACGGGAAAACTGGAGGTTGGCAAACGTCTTGTCCGTTTCGTCCGATTGCGCGAAGTGGGTCATTACGCCTTCGAGCGACAACGATTTTTCGGCGCCAATCAGTTCGATGAGCGGCAAGGCCTCGTCCCAGCGCACGCCGTAGCGGCTCATGCCCGTGTGAATTTTCACATGCACCGGCACGCGCTTGTTGGCGGATGCGGCGGCGCGGGCGAGTTTGCGGACGGTATGAGGTTCATTGACGCAGACGGTCAGATTGTGTTCCACACACCACGGCAATTCGGCTTCCTGCCGTTCGCCCAGCAGCAGGAGCGGCGTGGTGATACCCGCGTCACGGAGAATCATCGCCTCTTCGAGGGTGCTCAAACCGAAACCCCACGCGCCTTCTTCGCGCGCGATGCGCGCCACATCGAGCGCACCATGGCCGTACGCCTCGTCCTTCACGACGGCGAGCAACCGCACGTTTTTCGGCAGGTCACGGTGGATGAGGCGCAGATTGTTTCGCAGCCGGGCGAGGTCAATCTCCACCCATGCCGGCCGCAACGGAAAGATTGTTGAATCAAAATCCATAAGACATCGCAAACTGTTTAACCACGAATCAACCCAAAAGACACGAAAAATCCGGGGCGATGGCCGGATCGGGAACTGGCTTGTTTGCGGACTGTCGCGGGGCGAGCAAAAC
>PLAY01000148.1 GCA_003134375.1 Limisphaerales bacterium
ACGAACTCAGAAACGGCGGGACGATGTACGATTTACGAATCGTTTCACAATCCACGCCCGTCGCGTAAATCGAATATCGTAAATCGAAAATAAAAGTCACCACCGCCCGCCGCGAATGGCGAACGTTGCGGCCAGAACGGCAATGGCCCCGTCCAGCATGACGGACATCCACATTCCGTGTTCCGCGGACGCGATCCCGAAAAGCAAAATCGCGCCAAGCCACACGGCGAGCGGATGAAAATCCGGCGCCCGGCGGGCCGGATTTTTGTTGATGAGCGCCGGGGTGACAAACGCCAGCATCAGCAGCGCCACGGCCACCCAGCTTAAAAAATTCACCAGCGGCGCGCCCTGCCAGGTCAGCGGAAACTTCGTCGGCACCCAAAGCCAGTAATGTTTCACCCGCGAGGCGAACGGGTCGAAGGCAAGGTCGAATAACATCGTCAGCAAGGCCGTCAGGCCGATGAGCCAGAAACCGTAGCTTCGGATTTTCCGCCACGGACGTAAAATCAACCGCACCACGCCGCGCGAATTCAAAATCGCGACGACCCAGATCAACGGCATCGCCCAAGGCAGCGTCTTGAATAATTGCGGTCCGGCTTCCGCGCCGAACAGAAACGGGCCGAACGGAATTCCCGTTGTCACCCCGAGCGCATGGATCGCGCCGCCCATGAGCGCGATGACGAACGCGGCGAGCAAAACATTTTGCAGCGCCAACTGCCGGGCGAGCGCGGTGATCGTACTCATCGTGGCCAGCAAAATCAGCAGCGCCTCCGGCCAGCCGGGCCGGCCGGGCAGCTCCAGCGACCGGCCATTCGCCGCGAACACCAGCGCAAAGGCGACGGCGAGCAGGACAACAAACAGCCAGTGAAACCACGCCTTCATTTTTTCAGCGAGCGTGATCGCCGGCTGGTTTTCCGGCGGGGTGAGCGGTTGCATGTTTCCGGAGCGTATAAATTTTCCGCGGCCAGTGCAGTTAAATTTTTTGAAATCGTCCTCGATTTTTGACAAGTTCCCCGGAGTGAAAAGCCGGTCTCGGGAGGAAAACAATTTGATTTCCCTTGTTCCCCGATGGCAAACGTGCTTTGCTCTGGACTCAGAGAATCCGCACCATGACGCTGGACGAAGCCAAAAGTTTCATCAGGACCTGCGCGAACCAGATGAACTCGCGCTATGGCCGGACCGTTTTCGACGAATGGGCGGTGGTGTCGCTCGCGGAAAACAAGGCGCGGGTGCTGGTTTACTACGGTCCGCGCAACGACGATTTCCTGAAGAATTTCGTGAGGGATTTGGGCGCCTTGCGCACGGAACTGCTCGGCGGGAGGTACGGCGTGGGCGACTTTGAATTTGCGCGGTATGGCGCCGGCACGGGTTTCGAGTCGTTCATGGTTTTGGGCTCCGGCGCCTACCTCATCTGTAACAACACCGCCGAATCCATGGAATCCATCACAAAAAATCCGCGCTGGCTCAATGCCCAGGTGCCGTTTGCCGAGTTGAGCGACAAGGTGCGGGATAATCCGCTGACGGTTTCCGGAGACACGCAGTTTTTCAAAAAACCCCTGTGACGGCGCGGCGGGTCTCAGTTCAGCAGGCCCCGGTATAGAAAATAACCATAAGCCGCGACCAGCACCCAGCCGATAAAGCGCGGCAATTGTCCGAACAGGGCGACGAAAAAAAAATGCACCAGTGTCGCGCCGAGCAGGATGAACATTCCAATTTGAAAAAACGGCGGCACGACCATCGTGTGATACAGCGCGTAAATGCCGATGCATAGCGGGATGGAGACGTGCGCGTCGCCGACCTGCGAGGCATAGACCGTTTCCGGCTGGCCGCGCCAGCCGTAGTAAACCGCGAGCACGGCGTTGGGCAGCACCATCAACCAGCCGCTGAGCCAGCCGAGGTGTTGGGCGCTGATGAAGCCGGTGTGGATGCCGGAAATCCAGTTCACCAGCCAGCCGGTGCTGATGTAAATGCCATACGCGCCGATGCCGAGCAGCGCCAGATCGAACGGCAGCGTCCAGCCCAGCGATTTGCCCTGGCGCACGTTTGACTTGAGCACTTCAAAAAAGTGGAAGCATTGCCAGAATAAAAACAGCCCCACCAGCACCAGCCCGTCGTTGAAATTCAATTCCCCCTTGCGTCCGAGCGCCCAGACCGCGCCGGTGAAAAACAAGACAGCCATCAGCGTCAGCAACAGCGAAAGCCGGTTGAGTTCATGCGCCTTGTTGCCGGTTTTGCCGTTCTTCTTTTGCCGGGGCAATATGCTCATTCGCCACAAAATCGCGGGCAGGCCAAGCACGAGCGTCATGTTGGTGACGTTGTTGACCAGCGAGTTCGTCATCACGTCCGCGCCGGAACCGCCGGTGCGTCCGAGGATGAAGGCAAAGATGAGGTTGCCCATGCCGGTGCAATACGGCATCACGAGCGTGCCGAGCACCGTGCCTTCAAAGCCGTTGGCGCTCAAAACTTCCAGCCGCCAGACCATCAGGAACGACGCGACGACGAACAGCGCCAAGAACAGCCACGGCGCGTAAGGTCCTTTGGCTTCAATCCAATGGATGAACGGGTTCAGCACGCGCCCCGGAGTCTAATGAAAGCAATTTCCGGGCGCGACATTGAAGTTTGGGAGAGACACGGATTTTACGGATTAACACGGCGTAAAGCCGCGTGGCGGCCACGCCGCTATACGCGGATGAAACACAAATGGAACGAAGCGCAAACGGTTGTTTTCCCTCGCCCCGCAAGGCGGGGAGAGAGACAGGGCGACGGGATTTGAGTTTTATAAAATAAGCGCCACCTCACCTCCGCCTTCGCCCGGTTACGGCGTGACAAGCCGGCCCTCTCCCCCGTTTCACGGCGGAGAGGGGAAATTGTCCGCCGCGTTTGAGAAATATCGTGCGACAGGATTTGCCGGACGTCTTCTGTTAACCAGAAATCTGCCGTCGGCCGCTCCTTCTCCTGGGGGAGAAGGCCGGGTTGAGGGCGGGCTTGTCGCGTTGTCTCTAATTTTTTGAATGGAGACAGGCTGGAAGCACTGTCCTACGCGATTATGTCGAAAGTCGCAAAGCGTTTGGAGTGCGCCGGCTTCAGCGGCGCTGTCGGGCGGGCGGAGAGACTGGATTGGTGGATGTTCCCCATGCGGACGAAGAGCGGTGCTGAAGTCACCGCCACGTCGCGCCGAAGCCTTGCGAAGGCGGAAGTCCACACGCTCCGCGAGTTCCGGAGCGTAGCGGCTTTTGGGAGAAAGCCGCCATCTGAAAATGAAGGAGAAGAATGCGGCGCTCTGCCGAGACGCCGCTACGCCGGACGGATGGAAAGTCAGCTTGCAGACGGCGGACAAAATAAACGCAGAGACGCGAAGGGCGCGGAGAAACGCAGAGAAACTTTTCTGTCTCTGCGCGACTCTGCGTTCTTTGCGCCTCTGCGTTTGGTCTGCGTTCCGGTCAAAGCGGGGAGCCACGCTTGTGAAAATAAGTTTATGATGACGACCGTCCTCACCCCGGCCCTCTCCTCCAGGAGAGGGAGAAACGTGCGCTGCGGTTTTGGGATGTCGGGCGACGGGATTGGCCGGACGATCATCCGCGAACCGGAAAATGTGCAAAGGCGACTCCTTCTCCCCGGGGGAGACTTGAGCTGATTGGGAATCGGCGAAAGGAATTCGGCGAAGCCGAAGGCCCGGAGGGCCGAGCGAGCGGGCGCGAGCGAGTCAACGCTGGGTTGAGGGCGAGCGTTAAAACTAATTTGCGCCGACTTGTCTCGTCGAAATCCGATGAAGACGGAAGCCAAAGGCGAAGGCGGAAGTGAAACGTAGGCAGAAGCGCAGCACCGGCGGAAATGGGCGGGTGCGGGGCGGCAGGGATGGAATGTCACGGCGCGTTTTTGAATCAATG
>PLAY01000002.1 GCA_003134375.1 Limisphaerales bacterium
TTTGGCGCTTCCACTCCCAAACCCGCTCGACAAAGCCCTCGCGGCCAAGTTGCTGGCGGGTCTTGCCTTCGGATGTTAGCTGCCGCTCGACCATCATCTGCGTGGCGATGCCGGCGTGGTCGGTGCCGGGCAGCCAGAGGACTTCCTTGCCGTCCATGCGCGCCTTGCGGGCGAGGATGTCCTGGATGGTATTGTTGAGGACATGGCCCATGGTGAGCACGCCGGTAACATTCGGCGGCGGGATGACGATGGAATAAGCCGGGCGCTTGGGCGACACGCGCGCCGGGTCGGCGGCGAAGCAGTTCTGCTTCAGCCAGAAGTCATACCACTTGTCCTCGACGGGCTGCGGTTCGTAGGCTTTGGGAATCTCGGACATAAATCAAATGGGAACATTCAACGCTCAACATTCAACACCGAACGCCCAACGAGGAAAATTCGATGTTGGGTGTTGAATGTTGAATGTTCGATGTTCACTTCTTCAACAACGCGTATTCCATGCTGTCCACGAGCGCCTGCAAACTGGCTTCGATGATGTTCTCGCTCACGCCGACCGTGCCCCATTCGCGCTTGCCGTCGGTGGATTCGATGAGCACGCGCGTTTTGGCCGCCGTGCCGGTGTCGCTGTCGAGGATGCGCACTTTGTAATCGGTGAGCGTCACCTTTTTCAACTGCGGATAAAACTTCATCAAGGCCGTGCGCAACGCGCCGTCGAGCGCGTTCACCGGGCCGTCACCTTCGGCCACCGTCTGCGCGCGCCGGACGCCGACGCGGACCTTGACCGTTGCTTCACAGACGGATTCGCTGGCGTCGCGGCGCATGGAAACGTGATAGGCGTCCACGTAAAATAGCGGGTCGCGATGTTTGAGTGTCTTGCCGATGAGCAGCGCGAGCGAACCTTCAGCGGCCTCGAACTCGAGGCCCTGGTTTTCCAGTTCCTTGACCCGCTGCGTGATGGCTTTCACTTCCGGCATTTCCGGCGTGAGCGAGAAACCGAGTTCCGCCGCCTTCATCAAAATGTTCGAGCGGCCGGACATGTCGCTGATGAGCACGCGGCGGTAATTCCCGACAGCCTCCGGCTGGATGTGCTCGTAGCTGCGTGCGAGGCGGTCAATGGCATGGGCGTGCATGCCGCCCTTGTGCGCGAACGCCGTCTGCCCCACCCACGGCTGGCGCGGGTCGTGCCGGACGTTGGCGATTTCGTCCACGAACTCGGAAAGCTCCTTGAGCTTGGCCAGCGAGTTCGCGGGCACGCAGGTTTTTTTCAACTTGAAATGCACCAGCGGGATGACACTGATCAGGTTGCAATTGCCGGTGCGTTCGCCGTAGCCGTTGATGGTCCCCTGCACCTGCGTGGCGCCCGCTTCGATGCCGGCCAGGGCATTGGCCACGCCCACGCCGCAATCGTTGTGCGTGTGGATGCCGAGGCGGGTCGTGAGTTTGCCCCTGGCCAGCGCGGTGATGCGCGTGATTTCCTCCGGCAGACAGCCGCCGTTCGTGTCGCACAACACAAGGCACTCCGCGCCCGCCTTCTCGGCGGCCTGCCACGTGGCCAGCGCGTATTCCGGTTCGTCTTTAAAACCGTCGAAGCTGTGTTCGGCGTCGTAGAAGACCGTTTTGCCGTGGTCCTTCAAAAAGCGGATGGTGTCGCCGATCATCGCCAGGTTTTCGTCCGGCTTGGCGCGCAACACTTCGGTGACGTGCAACAGCCACGTTTTGCCGACGATGGTGACGACCGGCGTTTTCGCGTCGAGAATCTGCCGCATCAACTCGTCCTTCTCGACGGCAACGCCCTTGCGGCGGGTCATGCTGAACGCGGCGATTTTGGCGTTCTTCCACTTGCGCCGGCTGGCCTGCGCAAAAAATTCCATGTCCTTGGGATTGCTGCCGGGCCAGCCGCCTTCGATGTAATGCACCCCGAATGCGTCGAGCCTCTCGGCGATGCGGAGCTTGTCCGCCACCGAGAAATTGATGCCTTCGCCCTGCGAACCGTCACGCAGGGTCGTGTCATAGATTTCCACTTGGGGTTTCATAAATGTCCCGCGAAAAAACGGCGGACAATATCCCTGAATTTGGTGGCACTGGCAAATCCCAAAACGGGGAATTAACACATACGAGTTGATTCAAAATAAATGACACCGAAGGAATGGGAAGGAAGCGGGAGAAAGAGATTCGTAAAAATGACACCCAAATCCGTCAAAAATTCTTTGTTCCGGCTTTGCAACGCGACGGTTTGAGTTACATTCCGGCCATGCGGGAATTGAAAAGAATTTTTTTGGCGGCGTTCCTTTTGATCATTTTCGCCGGCGGCGTCTGGCTCGGTTTTACGGTCCCGCGCTGGATGAAATTAGGCTCCGGCCTGCACATGGAAAGCACCGCCACGGTGGTTGAGCAGGTGCAGACGCTTTCGGATCTGGTCACGGTCAAATACGTGCTCGAAAAAGTCGTCATCCTTGAAGACGTGAAATGGTATGGTGAAAACCGCGTGCTCCTGCTCGCGCACGGCATCGTCAAGGCGGGCATTGACCTCAAACGCATCACGCCGGACGACGTGACGATTTCCGGCAAAATAATCAGCCTGCGACTGCCGCCACCGCAAATTATGGACGCCTACCTTGACGATAAAAACAGCCAGGTGATTGACCGCGCGACCGGCCTGTTGCGCGCGTTTGACAAAGACCTCGAACAAACTGCCCGGGCAAACGCTGTGGACGACATTCGCCGCGCGGCACGGGCGGACGGCATTTTGGACGAAGCTGACAAGCGGGCGCGGCTGGAACTGGAATTATTCCTGCGTCAAGCGGGCTTTGAACAGGTTGAATTTCGCTGAGAAAACCCCCAGCGCGCGGCACTGCCTAATAATTAGACAGTATGGATGATTTTAACCGGGTCGCAAGTTTCAGCACGCATTTCAATCTCAATGGCAACCTGCATCCGGCGTTTGGGAGAAGAAATTTTCAATGTTTGCATGCGGGGCTGCATCAAATAAGGCGTCACTTGCGGTGCAAGCCGACGGTTGGTGACTTCGGTCTGCCCGCGAACCTCTTGAGCGAGTTTCAATGCATTCATTTTTCTAGCCATGAACTTTTTTGCCGCAATTCATGTGCCAGAAAAATTCGGATCCCACCCTGCTTTTATTGGTGAATTCGGCCTGCCGTCAAAAAACGTCAAATCATCCAATCGGCTGTGGAGGAGGCGGCTTCATCGTGAGCGGGTTGCACAGTCATCCGGGGACAGGGTCACCCAAGTTTGCCGGAAAATCCGTGCGCTGGCACAATTCACGCGAAGGTCGCTGTTGGATGAATGGTCTATTTTGGCGCCGGTCCTTGTGTCACTTGCACGAGCCCTTCCGGGCGAAGCCACTTGGCGAAAGCGGTTTGGACATCGCCAGCGGTGAGCTTGATGTAAATGCGCCCAGCACGGACCGGTTCATCGAGCGGTAGTCCAAGTATTGAGCGTGAAAGCCAGCCATTTGCGATCTGGTCCACGCTTGATTCGGCCAGCGGAATGTCGCGGAGCAGCATTACCTTGGCTTGATGTAATTCCCGCGCCGTCACTTTTTTGGTCCGCATGTCCTTTAGATCGCTCAAAATCATGGCGCGCGCCTTGGAGACATTCGGTGGGTCGCATGCGTAAGCCACCTGATAAATACCACGCGTCAGGCCGACGTTGAAGGTGGAACTGACGAAATAAACCAGTCCGTTTTTTTCGCGCAGGTCGCGATACAAACGGGTCGCATAAAATCCGCCGCCGAGGACGTGGTTGCCCAATTGAAGCGGGTAATAATCCGTGTTGGTCCGTGTGAGCAACAGGGTTTCACCCAAAGTGACCTTGTCCTGCACGCGGCTCGCATCGGGCACGTGCGTCACGGAAACCGAATTGGCCGGAGCGGGCGGAAAAAGCGTGTTCGGCTTCGGTCCTTCGGCTTTCCAATCGCCAAAATATTTTGAAATGACAGCCACAGCGTTCTCCGGCGTCACATTGCCGATGACGACAATGGTCGTGAGGTCGGGCCGGAACGCCGATTGATAATAATTTTGCACAGCCTGAATCGTGAGCGACTTGACGCTGTCGGGCGTTGTTTCGCGTTGGGCTGGATCTCCTTTTGGGAAAAGTGCGGCGGTCAATGCGTGGCCGGCAATGTGGTCCGGGCTTTGCAGTTCGCCGGCGACGGACGCGGCCAGTTGCGGCTGGATGATTTTGAAGTCCTTTTCGGGCAACGCCGGGGAAAGTTCGTTGTCCGCGAGCAATTGCACGCCGCGCTCAAATTGGTCGCTCGTGACTTGTAATGAAAAATCCGCGCCCGCCGATTCATTCGCGCCGATGTCATCCAGCGCCTTTTGAAAAGCCAGCCGGTCGAGCGATTTTGTGCCGTAGGAAAAAAGTTTTTCCAGCGCCTGATCCACGCCGTCCTGGCCTTCGGGCATTTGAACTTTCGCATTGTTTTTGACGCGGCCGTAAACGCTGACCGTGTCGCTGACCGATTCCGGTTGCACGACGAGCTTGATCCCGTTGGGCAGGTTCGTGACGAAGGGATTCAAGGTCGAAGTTGGGGCTGGAAGTTGTTCCGTGAGTTGTTTTGCCCAGGGCGGCAGCTTGACATTGGTATTTTTCGCGGACGCAAAATTTTCCTGGCCGCCAAAGGTCTTTGACGAAATCGGCTTGTCCGATGGCTGCGGTGTCAAAATCGCACTGATGGCATGGTCAAAATCAAGATACGTTTTTGCGACGCGATTGACATCGGCGACGGTGACTTGGCGGATCGCATTGATGTCATCGTCTGGTGATCGCCGGCCTTCGACGGCAACGGCCTGCGACCACGCAGAGGCCAGTCCTTGCACGGAATTTTTCTGCAACTCGGCGCTGATGATTTCACGTCGTTTCGCGGCTTCAACCAAATCGGCAGTGACGCCGTTGGTGATTTCGGCGGCAAGAATTTCTTTTACCTCATTCAGCAAATTGGTCGAATCCGCGCCGGCGGGAAATCCGGCAAACGCGTAGCCCAAGCCGGCTTTGGGCAAAGTTTCATAGGCAAATTCCGAAAACAGCGCCTTGCCTTGCGGCACGAGTTCATAAAGTTTCCCGCGCTGGCTGCTCAACACGTCGGACAAAATTTGCGCGGCGGCAAAATCGGGATTGTCAGCGCCAGGAAAACGAAAAACGACGGCGGTCAGGCCATAAGGCAAATCCGTGTCGAGTTTCAAAGTGTCCGGTTTTACTGGCGAAAAATTATATTCAGGTCGTGCGGTAAGCGGCGCGGACGGAATTTCGCCGAAGATTTTTTCCACCCGTTCCAGTGCCTGCTGCGGTTGGACGTCGCCGACGATGATCAGAATGGCGTTGTTGGGCACATACCAGGTGTTATGAAATTTCCGCAGATCGGCATCGGTCGTTTTATCGAATGAGGGGCGCGTACCGAGTGCGTCGTGTTCGTAAGGCGAACCTTTGAACATGGCCTGCAAAAGCTGCATGTAAAAAACGTATTCGGGATTCGACAAATCCTGCGCGACTTCCTGTTCGATGGCGCCGCGTTCCTTCTCCCAAAGTATTTCGTCGGTCAGAAGATCGCGCATCCTGACGGCTTCAATGCGCAGGGCGACATCCAGGTTTTCAGGGGGTGTGGTGAAAAAATATTGCGTGACCGCCTGTTGCGTGTCGGCGTTGTCGTCACCCCCCATTGCAGCCGAGGTGGCTGCCAGTTGATCGGCGGACAAGCCGGGGCTGCCGCGAAACATCATGTGTTCGGTGGCGTGTGCTGTCCCCGGAAATCCAGCGGGACATTCGTCTGAACCAACACGATAGTTGACCATGGTTGTGAGCACCGGGGCGAGCGTGTTGCGGACAATGATGACCTGCAGGCCGTTCGTCAGCGTGGCGCGCAAGACGCCCGCTTCGGTGGAAATTTCGTTGGTCGCCGCCTGGCCGGTGGCGCAACGCGCCAGCGTGATCAAAAAAACGAAAGCGAGCAAAAGGGGCGGAACCTTGGTGTTTTTGGCCGTCATAAATTTGATTGTCCGACAACCATAAACCGGCGCCGTTCAAGTGCGAGAAAAAAGTCGGTTGTACAGTTGCCAGCCGGCCCCGCCCACGCCAACGTTGTGGGGTGAATTTGAACTGGGAAAAATTGTGCGCGATCGCAACGGCGGAAGTCGAGGCGATGGTTTCGGCGTTGCCCAAACCGTTGCGGGTGCGGGCGGGGGGATTGCCGGTGACATTTGAGCGCCGACCGAATGCGGATTTGCAAGCTGATGGAATTGAGCCGGACACATTGGGTTTGTTTACTGGAGCGGAGTTTGTTGACGAGGGGAACATTCCGCTGCCGCCGCAGATTATTCTATTTTTGGAAAACCTTCGGGATTTTGCCGAAGGAGATGAGGTGATTTTTCGGGAGGAAGTGCGGACGACCTTTTTACATGAGTTGGGACATTATTTGGGGTTGGACGAGGGCGAATTAACCGAGCGGGGGCTGGAATAGCTGGAATTGCCTGTATTTATGCATTAAAAACAACAAAGAATTCTCTTGCGAATTTGGCGGGCACTGGTAAATTTTAACAAGTCTTCCGCGTGGCGGAAGAAGCGACTGGCCCAAAAGCCTGTTGACAACCGGTGCGAGTCTGATAATTTTCGCGCCTTCAAAACTCGAATCTGAGATGCCGAGTTGAATGTAATGATTCGGCGCTCGGGTTTTTTGTCCCCTAAATGGGGAAAACGAAAGGGCTGAGATGCCCGGCGATTTTTGGGTGGAAACACCCGTTGCTCATTGAAAATTGAATTGTGCGATAAGTGAGAGCCCCTTCATTGACAACCGGTTAGTGGTTGTTTTTGAAGAGTTTTAAAATTGTAATTCGTCCGACTAATCATCGGACACGAATTAAACTAACGTTTTTTAACGGAGAGTTTGATTCTGGCTCAGAACGAACGCTGGCGGCGTGGATAAGACATGCAAGTCGAGCGCTGATTACAGGGTAGCAATATTCTGTGGTCGGAGCGGCGCAAGGGTGCGTAACACGTGGGTAATTTGCCATGAAGTCTGGAATAACTTGCTGAAAGGCGAGCTAATGCCGGATGTGAAAATTGGGAGGCATCTTCTGATTTTCAAAGCTGGGGACCGTAAGGCCTGGCGCTTCATGATAAGCCCGCGGCCTATCAGCTAGTTGGTGAGGTAACGGCTCACCAAGGCTAAGACGGGTAGCTGGTCTGAGAGGACGACCAGCCACACTGGAACTGAGACACGGTCCAGACACCTACGGGTGGCAGCAGTCGAGAATTTTTCACAATGGGCGAAAGCCTGATGGAGCGACGCCGCGTGGGGGATGAATGGCTTCGGCCCGTAAACCCCTGTCATTCGGGATCAATGCGTTTGGGTGAACATCCCAAACGTTGATAGTACCGGAAGAGGAAGGGACGGCTAACTCTGTGCCAGCAGCCGCGGTAATACAGAGGTCCCAAGCGTTGTTCGGATTTACTGGGCGTAAAGGGTGCGTAGGTGGTTGGGTAAGTCTGATGTGAAATCTCGGAGCTTAACTCCGAAACGGCATTGGATACTATTCAGCTTGAGAGTTGGAGGGGGGACTGGAATTCTCGGTGTAGCAGTGAAATGCGTAGATATCGAGAGGAACACCAGTGGCGAAGGCGAGTCCCTGGACNNNNCCGCCTGGGAAGTACGGTCGCAAGATTAAAACTCAAAGAAATTGACGGGGGCCTGCACAAGCGGTGGAGTATGTGGCTCAATTCGATGCAACGCGAAGAACCTTACCTGGCCTTGACATGCAAGTGGTAGAAGGATGAAAGTCTAACGATCCCGCAAGGGAAGCTTGCACAGGTGCTGCATGGCTGTCGTCAGCTCGTGTCGTGAGATGTTGGGTTAAGTCCCGCAACGAGCGCAACCCCTGTGTCCTGTTGCCACCCGGCTGAAAGGCTGGAGCACTCTGGACAGACTGCCTCGCTTTAACGAGGAGGAAGGTGGGGATGACGTCAAGTCAGGATGGCCCTTACGGCCAGGGCTGCACACGTACTACAATGCCCGGTACAAAGGGAAGCAAGACTGTAAAGTGGAGCAAATCCCCCAAAACCGGGCCCAGTTCAGATTGTCGTCTGCAACTCGACGGCATGAAGCTGGAATCGCTAGTAATGGCGCATCAGCTACGGCGCCGTGAATACGTTCCCAGGCCTTGTACACACCGCCCGTCACATCATGAAAGCCGTTTGTACCCGAAGTCGCCCCTTAAAAGGTGCCGAAGGTATGGATGGTGATTGGGATGAAGTCGTAACAAGGTAGCCGTAGGGGAACCTGCGGCTGGATCACCTCCTTTCTAAGGAGAAACCACGGGTCCGGGTTAAAAACCGGACTTCCGAGGTCGAACCCCGGCGCAAGTCGGGGGACTAGGCTTAATACCTTATCGCACAATTCAGTTTTACAATGAGCAATACGCTCTTTGGCAAGTGGAAGAGAATCGAACTCGATCCTTAATTTGAAATTTCAAATGTGAAATTTGAGATTTTGAGAACGGGGCTGTAGCTCAGTTGGTAGAGCGGTAGCTTTGCAAGCTATAGGTCAGGAGTTCGAGTCTCCTCAGCTCCACCAGCCTAAGCTCGAAGCGCAGCGGAGAGCAGGCTGCCGCGCTGTAGCGAAGCGAAGGCGGGCAATGAGTCGCACGATTACTGAATCGCTCCGAGCTTCGGCTCGGCAAGCTGGATTTTGTGGGCGTGTAGCTCAGTTGGTTAGAGCATGCGCTTGATAAGCGCAGGGTCACTGGTTCGAGTCCAGTCACGCCCACCATTTTTCGCTCCGCGAAAAATACCGTGCCGATGTCCCGCAGAGCGGGATGAAGACGGGCGATGACCCGCAAGCCACTTGCATGACAATTTACCGGGAATAATTGCCCAGGGTTGCATCCTTGGGCGGATAAGACCGGTGGTGTTCTTTGACAACTGCACATAGGTAAATTACAGGGCAAATACAGTTCGTTGAGTTCCTATTAACCTCGCAAGAGGTTATAGGGAAACTTTTGTGATCAAGCTACTAAGGGCTTATGGTGAATGCCTTGGTGCCAAGAGGCGATGAAGGACGTAGNNGAAGCGAAACGGGGTGAAGTGAAACATCTCAGTAACCCCAGGAAAAGAAAACGAAGCGATTCCGTCAGTAGTGGCGAGCGAAAGCGGAACAGTCTAAACCGGGAGGACTTGTCTTCCCGGGGTTGAGGGACCTTAATGTGACAGGCCGAGAGTTAGCAGAATCTTCTGGAAAGTTGAGCCATAGACCGTGACAGCCGGGTAAGCGAAAACTCAAAGCCGTCTAGAGGTATCCCAAGTAACACGGTGCACGTGAAACTCTGTGTGAATCCGTCCGGACCACCGGATAAGACTAAATACTCCTTGGCAACCGATAGTGAACTAGTACCGCGAGGGAAAGGCGAAAAGAACCGCTGTTAGCGGAGTGAAATAGAACCTGAAACCATATGCCTACAATGTGTAGGAGCCATGCCGCAAGGTGTGGTGACTGCTTGCCTTTTGCATAATGAGTCTGCGAGTTATTATCAGTGGCCAGCCTAAATTGCTTTGCAATGGAGGCGAAGGGAAACCGAGTGCCAATAGCGCGATTAGTCGCTGGTAATAGACCCGAAGCGGAGGTGATCTACTCTTGAGCAGGTTGAAGCTGCAGTAACATGCAGTGAAGGACCGAACTCGTAGATGTTGAAAAATCTTGAGATGACTTGAGAGTAGGAGCGAAAGACTAATCAAACCCCGTGATAGCTGGTTCTCTCCGAAATCGCTTGAGGGCGAGTCTTATGGAAGTACCCGGCGGAGGTAGAGCACTGAATGGCTTAGAGTCCCCACCAGGATATCAAAACCAATCAAACTCCGAATACCGTCGGTCTCAGTATCATAGGAATCAGGCAGTGGGCGATAAGGTTCATTGCCGAGAGGATAACAGTCCAGACCATCAGCTAAGGTGCC
>PLAY01000079.1 GCA_003134375.1 Limisphaerales bacterium
ACAGCCTCGCGATTTGTTAGACCGCATATAACGGTCACTTTTTGTCCGTGTCTTCCATCCTCACCTGAACTACGTTCGCAGCGTGGCACTGAGTAGTGCCGCGTTCAACCCATCATGGCATCTAACCGCCGTTGGCGCGGTCCGTTCCGCTATCGCGAGCGTAAAGCCCCGTGGGGCCACGCACCTTTACGGGGTTCACGTCACGAGTCGGCGGTGGCTCAGCTTTTTCGTTAGGTAGCATCGCACACGTCACTACAATTATGAACATACACACTATGTCAGATAGCATGAAAATGGTTCTCGCTATTTCTTGTCTGGTGTTTCTGATTGTGTGGATTGCGGTTGTGGGTTGGCAGGTTGGTTATTTCAGACGCTTGAGCATGAATCTGACGATTAGGAAGTGGGGAGTCCACTTGTCAGCCCCAGATAAGCCGCAACCTACTAACACAGGATTTGAGAGACGTTCGTTGATAGAAAAATCTCGTCCCTTACTGGGTTTTGGCTTGCTGCTCGTATTTCTTTGGGTGGTGGCAGTAGTTACGTCCGTTGCGTTGGCAATCTTGTTTCATTCGCCATATATTGCCATCGCTGGAGCGATTATTGCGCTTATAGCTATTTCTATCGCTCAAAAGCGTTTTCATGTTCGATATTTGACCAAGCTGGTTCTCACGACACGCTGTCCGCAGTGTGGAAGTGTTCCATTGGATTTTGTGGCCAGAAGTCACGACGGACGTTATTTGTTGATATGCAAGCAATGTCATATCGAGTGGGACATAGGTTCCGCGAATCAGTAGGCCAAGCTGACCGCCTGCTGCCTAACACCGCGTGAGGCTGTGTGAAAACTCCGGCGCGGGGCGAGTGATGGGCGGAGAAAAAGTTTGACCGGCGGCCCGAAAGTTCGGATCGCCGGTTTTGGTTTTTCAGAGATTCGGTTCGTACGGTTAGCCGCCCGGAAGGATTACCTCGCCAACGAAAGAAAAAAAGGGCGAGCCGGGCACCAGCAAATCGCCCTTCATCGTGAACCCGCTGTTGAGCGTCGCGTTTTCGCCGAGCAGTTGCTGCAAGGAGCCTTGAATGGTTCCGCCGTTCAGGCTGGGCGCGTGGCGCACCGTGACGGCGAGGTGGGTGGGTTGAGCCGGTGCGGTCGCCGCGAATACCAGCAGCATGACGGTGCCAAAGATGGCACCCGAAAAATGTGAGCCTCTGGAGGTGAGACCAAATTTAACCCGTTCCATAGTTGCCCTTCCGAAAAACTGGTTCCCGATGTTTCGTGCGGCGAAGCCCCTGCCGCACTTCAAATATGGGTTCTAATAGCCGCGTGTTCCAGGGTCAGGGAATAGTTATTAACAATGGGCTGCAGTTTTGTGAAGACAAACGGATCCGTCTGAGCGGGCACAGGGCGTGAAAGTGTGCCATCACAATAATTGAAATGTGTTTTTGCGGCAACAGCGGGCTGGTTCCGGCTCCCGACGCGATTGCCACTCAGAATAATGAGGATTATTAGTTGCATTTCAATTGGGGGAGGCGTAAAACAAATATAAGACCTAAATGTCTTCAAAGTGAGCATATCGAATCCTCATTCCATTATGAAAACCAAACATCGCATTATTATCGCGGCTGGTGTCTGCGGCCTGCTTCTCACCGCGCCATCCGCTTTTTCGCAAGGCGCGTTGACGCCGCCGGGCGCGCCCGCGCCGACGATGCTGACGCTCAACCAAATCGAGCCGCGCACGCCGGTGGATGCCACGCATACGGGAAGCGGCGGCAGTGCTGAATTTCTCATCAGCCAGCCTGGTTCATATTATCTGACCACAAATATTGTTGGCGTAAGCGGCGAACACGGAATCAATATTTCCGCCAACAATGTCACGCTGGATTTGAACGGCTTTTCTTTGCTGGGCGTTTCAAGTGCTGGAGATGGAATTTATATTCACCTTGGCTACACCAACGTCACCGTGCATAACGGCATCATCAGCGGCTGGGGCAACGATGGCATTGATTGTTATGCAAATAATGCGCTCCTGGAAGACATTATCGTTTCCGCCAACAGTTATGATGGTGTGTATTTTGGGAGTGGTGGTGTAATTAGGGATTGTTTGGTGGAAAATAATGCCGCCAATGGCATTTATGTAGCAGGTTCCGGTTCTTTAATTTTTGGTAATAATTTTGCCGGAAACATAGTGGGCCCTAATAACTTTGCGAGCATTTCTGTTTACGGCTCCAACAATCGCATTGAAGCCAATCATGTGACGGGAACCAACACGGTGGGATACGGAATTTTCATTTACGGCGCTTATACCAAAAACATGGTCATCCGAAATTCCGTCGTAGGCAGCGGCGCGAACAATTATTTCTTCAATTCTTCACAGATCGTCGGCCCGCTCATTACCAACGCTGTGTCTGGAATCATCACCAATTCAAATCCGTGGGCGAATTTTTCGTTTTAATCTTCAACCGGAAATTTTATGAATATCCGAAACCCAATCCAATCCAGCCTCGCGCTGGCGTTTCTGCTCTCAATCCTCAACTCCATGCCGCGCCGAAACGCAGTGAAGGCGGGTCAACTGGCCGCGACGTGGCTTTTGGCTCTCCTACTCCTTGCAGCTATCAACGCGTCCCTCTCAACTTGTTTTGCCCAAGGCAGCCTCACGCCACCCGGCGCCCCTGTGCCGAGCATGAAGTCACTCGCCCAGATCGAGCCGCGCACGCCGATCAATACTTTATCAGGCGACAGTCAGGATCTCTACGTTATCAGCCAGCCCGGTTCGTATTACCTGACGACCAACATCACCGCGACCGGCTCCATTAATGCCATCAGCATCAACACCAATGGTGTGTCTCTTGATCTCAGCGGATTCACGATTTCTTCGACCGGTGCCAATGGCACAGCCATCCTGCTGGCCGGTAACCAGGTCACCGGCATCGGCAATGCCGACATCACCATTTCCAATGGTCACATCACGGGGAGTGTCACCAATAACGCCGGGACTTATAGCGGCCCCGGTTTTTACAATGGCATCAGTTACAACATCCCGGGGGGGACGCCCTACAATGTCCGCGTGTCGGGTGTTTCGGTTTCCGGCTGTCAGTATTTCGGCATTCTTCTGGGCACGGGTAATTCAACCGTCGCCGAGTCCTGCACAGTCAATACGGTCGGCAGCTATGGCATTCAAGCTTCCGGCGTTTTCCATTCCACGGCGGTTCAATGCGGAGCCGCGGCCATCAACGCGGACAATGCCACCGACTGCTACGGAAACTGCACTGGCTACAGTTACGGAATGATTGTCTCCTATGCCGCCGACAACTGCTTTGCCACCAGCTTGAGCGGCGCCGGTCTTCTCGTCGCCACTGCTCATAACTGCATGGCTATGGGCTCCGGGACGGGCGATGGATTGGATGCCGTGACCGCCTCCGATTGTTACGGCTACTGCAGTGGCACCGGCACAGGGTTGCACACACCATACGCCGCCAATAATTGCATCGGCTACAGCGGCGGCAGCGGCTTCGGGTTGTCGGCTTCTGTCGCCAATAATTGTATCGGCGATAGCGTCAGCGGCACGGGTCTTAGTGCCGGTACTGCCAATAATTGCAACGGGCAATGCGTCGGCACCGGCACCGGTCTTTCCGCCGCCAGTGCCAACAATTGTATTGGCGGAACCGGCGGCGGTGGCACCGGCCTTAGTGTCACCGGCGTCGCCATCGGCTGTTACTGTTTCAGCAGTTCCGGAGTAGCTATCACCGCTCACATCGCCAATTCGTGCACTGTCTCTAGTGGCACAACGAACATTACCTACAAATACAATATGCCGTGAGGAATTTATGATTTGCGATTTACGAATTGTTCCACGGCATCGCACATGAAAAGCGTAATCCTCATCGCTGCGACGGTTGTTTCTGCCTTCTGCCTTCCGCCTTCCGCCTTCTGCTTCGAGGGCCGTATCAACGCTGAGTTGACCCAGGGTAATCAAACCAGCACCTTGCTTTACACCGCAGGCACAAATTTCCTGCGTGTGGAAATGACGGCCACGAACTGGCCGAATCCAGTGGACATTTTGGATCGCAACTCCGGTGAATTGACCCTGCTCTTTCCCAACAACCGGAGCTTTGTGCGCCTCAAGCTCGCGGTGGAGAATTCATCCACCATGCCGCCCGGTTTTCCGCAAATGCCCGGCGGAGTTCCGCCCGGCGTTGGCCCGCCGTCGCCACCGGTCGGTTTGCCCGCGATGCCGAACCTGCCCACGCCACATGGCATCGGCCCCAAGAATCTTCCGGTAATGCCCGCGTCACCGTCAATGCCTGCCATGCCGAATCTGCCGCCGGGAGTTGACCCGCAGCCGGTCCCATTCGGCGCGCCGCCGAACGGTGCCGGCGGGACGCCCGCGCTCCCCATGCCGATGATGCCGCCGCCCATGATGCAGAAGCTGGAGCTTCAGGACACGGGACAGAGAACGAACCTGCTCGGCTTCGCCTGCGAACAATATGAAATCAAGCAGCGCGGCGAGACGATGGAAATCTGGGCGACGGATCAATTGTTTCCCTTCCAGCCGTATCTGCAAAACCAGCCGCACCGTTTCGGCCCGCGCATGATTGAGCAGCAATGGCCGGAACTGGTGAAGGCAAAGAAGCTGTTTCCGCTGCTGACAACCTTGAAGTTTGACAATGGCGCGGAACGATTCCGCTTCGAGGTCCAATCCGTCACGCCGCAAAAACTCACGGATGATGACGCCAAACTGTTCCAGGCGCCCACCAACTATTTTGAAATTCAACCGCTGCCATTTTGACCTATGAAAACCCAACGCTTGTTCATCGCCGGCCTTGCACTGGCCGCGCTCTCAACCCTCAACTTGAAATTCTCCACCGTCCACGCCGCCACCACCACCATTGACTCTGTCAACCGTTACGCCTACGGCGCGAACGTCGGCTGGATGAATTGGACCGGTGACACTGCCAACGGCGTGGTCATCGGCGAATATGTCTGCTCCGGCTACATTTATTCCGCCAACGTCGGCTGGATCAATCTCGGCAGCGGCTCGCCCGCCAATGGCATTCAATATCAAAACAATTCGGCCACCGATTTCGGCGTGAATCAGGATGGTCTGGGCAATTTGCGCGGTTACGCCTACGGCGCGAACACCGGCTGGATTAACTTCGAGACCACCGGCGCGCCCAGGATAAATATGATTACCGGCCAGATGAGCGGCTATGTCTGGAGTGCCAATTGCGGCTGGATCAGTTTGAGCAACGCCGTCGCGTATGTGAAGACGGATGTAATTCAGAAAGGCGCGCTCGCGCCTGACGGCCTGCCCATCGCCTGGTTGCTGACCTACTTCGGCACGACCAACGTCAACGCCAACGCCGATCCAACCGGCAAAGGCATGACCATCGCGCAGGACTACCTTGCGGGCACGGATCCGAACAACATCAACAGCGTTTTCCGCATCACCGCCGAGAGCTTTTCGTCCGGCGGAACCAGCGCCACGCTCACCTGGAACAGTGTGCCGACGCGTTACTACACCATTCAGAAAACGCCCGGCCTGAGTTCGCCGGATTGGGTGGACAGCGGCTTGGGCCTCGTTTCGCCATCCGCCGGTTCCACCACGACAGCCGGTTTTACCGAAACCACCGCGCCGATGCAATTCTATCGCGTCGAGGCGGTTCGCCCGCTCATTTCCGTGTTGCAAACGCCCGGGCTGCCCAATCTGACCATCACCTTCGTCGGGCCGAACAGCGTGGTGGTGTCTTGGCCAAACACGGGCAGTTATACGTTGCAGCAGAACAGCAACCTGACGACTCCGGTGGGCTGGACGACCAGCGGTTATTCCATGACCACCGCCAATGGCACGAACAGCATCACCATCACGCCGCCGACGGGTAATTTATTCTTCCGGCTGGCTAATCCCTGAAACACCTGGAGCAACGTTTCTAAATCCTAAAACCAGACGTACTCCGTCAGCCGGATACGGTGTAACCGTCTGATGGCGAATGAAAACAGCACAATCATCGGGCAAACGTCCGGTTCACCAAGCTGCACCAGGGAGTTTGAATTCAGTTCTTAAGATCAATAAACGGCAGATGTATAAACGCCGTTACCCCATGCCGGGGGAAATCGCTGATCAAATCCGAATTTTCTGGCTATCGGTCTGGTTTTGAAAAACAATAATTTCATGCACGTATAGGGAGTCGAAGACGAAAAGAAAGCCGCCACCTTAAGACGGAACCAAAAAAATGAATTCGTGCCGGACAAAATCATCACGGTCACCATCCGCCTGCCGCTGGCGCAGGAAAACAAACCTCCATTATGAGGACCTGCATTAATCCCACTTCGATTTTCCAACTTCGCCGCACATGGCAGATGCGCTCGCTACTCGTACTGGCATTTTTTTCCTTTTACCTGACTACCAGCATTGGCGCGCGGGCGGGCGACAGTATCGCCGAGGCGGGCGATCTTTTGCAATTCGTCCTGCCCGGGACCGCCGCCGGACTGACGCTCGGCTATTGGGATGGCAAAGGGGCATTGGAATTTGGCGAATCAGCCACTCTGACACTCGGGGTCACCTACGGTCTCAAGTACACCGTCAACGAAAAACGCCCCAATGGCGGAAGTCAGTCCTTTCCTTCGGCGCACACCTCGATTTCCTTCTGTTCCGCCGAGTTTATGCGCAAGCGTTACGGTTGGGAGTATGGCATCCCGGCATACGCCGCCGCCTCCTTTGTCGCTTACAGTCGCGTGGAGGCGGGAGAACATCACCCCCATGATGTGATCGCGGGCGCAGCCATTGGAATTGTCAGCAGCTACATCTTTACCAGACCATACAAAGGCTGGCACGTTCAGGTCGATGCCGATGGCAGGTATTTTGGAATCAGGCTCTGTCGTGACTGGTAGCAGACCGGTGGGATGATGAATGATCGAAATCAAACGGAAGGCGGCGTGCGACGCCGGCTGTTTATCTTGTAAAGGGGCCTGTTCTTGGTGGCGACTGGCAATGCCTTTCAAAGCATCCGGTTCAACAGCAGAAACCCCACGTAAATGATGCAGGCAACCAGCGCCGCCACCACCAGCGACAGACCCGCCCAGAAGGTGTAGAAGAAAAAACCGCGCCGGCCCATCGGCCGGCCGCAATGCGGACAGCGCTTCACCGGCGACCTGATCTGCCCGCGACAACTGGGACATTGGATGGTATCACTCGTTTTTTCCGGCGCTGCCGGGGAATTGCCATTGTTCATTCGCGACCAAACTAATGGAGCAAACCGCTTTTAGTCCAGAGCCAAGCGTGCGCAAACTTTTTAACCGCGGATGAACACGGCGTAAAGCCGCGTGGCGGAGCCACAACCAAACGGAAACGCCTCAACGCAGAGACGGACGGAAACGCAGACCGAAAAAGTCAAAAACGCTTTTAAGAAAAAAATGAAACCGTTCACTTAACGCTTGATTGATGAACCCTCATGGGAGGCGGATCGCTTCTCATCTCAAACTCGACTCCATCTTCCGCTCACGAAGATATGCAAGCAACTCGACGATACCACGCCGGAAACTGAACGTCCCCATCGCAATGCAAAGCACGACCAAGCCCCAATAGAGGTAAGGGTTAGTCTTGAGGGGTGCGAATGATGATAAAATCCGAAGAACGCTCGACGCCACAAAGATGACAATTGTGACGGTCGTGGCAAACAGCAACGCGGCCTTGACGAAAGGTTCCGATGTTGCCTGTCGAAGGCGCAAGCCCGTGAGAAGCAACCATACTAGAACCGGCAAACCCGTTGCCCGTTGAGCCAGACCCCTCAAATAGAAGGGGGCAAGGAAAAACCCCACGAAAGACGCGAGAGTCAAAAATCCCAACAACAGTGTCACGTGTGAAGATGACCGCCATTTCTCGTCACGTTTATAGGCGCTCGGCAGTATCAAAAGGAGTGCAATGAGTGATACAAATAACGGAACTGCGAAAACCACGTGTATAATACCAGCCCTTGTAAAATTCGGAAGGCGGCCATCCTGCGGAAATTGGTCAATGGGAAAGATAGCGCTCACACACACAGAGATAATCACCACGCCCAATAGAACGCACGATGCCGTGAGAAAACCGGAAGGACGGACGCCGAGCCGAAGTCCGGCCAGGAGCATGAGCAATGTCGCAGCCAGCACGTAGGCTGTAGCCGTTCCAAGGAAACCGAATGGCCCGACTAAATACTCACTCATGAAATTGCGTAAAGGGTTGCAATCAGGTCGCAAGAGATGCAGCGCCGCCATCAAAATAAGGACAAGTAGTGTCCCCGCGACTACACATGAACCACAGAAACGTGATGACATGTGCCTTTTCATTTGCTTTGACAACGCTGCCGTCCAGAACTCAGGCACGCCGGGCCAACGATGTCAACCGCGAAAGCGGAACTGAGACGGCCAACCGGCGTTGGCTGCAGTGAATTGGTCTCACGGTGAATTTGTAACTGACCGCAATTTGGCGAGGCGCAAATCATCCAACCGGCAAACGCCACTCTTGCATGTGCTCGTCGGACTTCGACCGGGAATGGTGCTCAATAGCGCGTTCGCACGAGCCATGTCACTACCGCTGGCTGGATAACTCTCTCGATAAACCTTCACCGGAACCAACCATCTGTCACGTGCTTGGCGCGTCTTATCGTCTAACCAAATCACAGAATCCCACGCCGCGAGTGTCTCCACCTGTATGTTCAAGGTGTTCTCCATCTCATTAATCGCACTATTGGTCTCACCGAGCCGAAGCTCGGCGAGCCACTCGGCCTCCTGCGCGGCATTAGCCGCCATGTCAACCTCTGGCTTGGAGTATGCCATCATGCCAAACACACGGCTCACCAACCGAGCGCTAATGTATGCGCCGATAATCAAGCCAACGGCTAAAGTTCCGATAAGCAAACCAATGAATGTCAATTTTTTCATAGTGCGTAGTGAGACCTAACGTCCAAGCTCAGCCACCGCCGCTGAGCCTGACTCCCAAATGCAATCCTGACAATCGAATTTCATAAAATCGTCCAACTGGCCGGCGTAGCGGCGGTTGGCTGCAGCGCCTTTTAGGCTGCTCTGCATTTCGTATTTAGAAATGCCATCATCTGTACAAACAATATGCCCCACAACAGTATGGCAATCCACAGAAGACCTCCAGCCAACACTATCATTGGTGCCTTTGCCGATTCCGCCTGCAAGACATGCAATGCGATGATACCTGAAGTGGCTATGCAGCCCAGCACCAAGATTAAACCGACTTGCACAAAACGACGCCAAGGTGTGACAGAATTTTCTAATGTATTCATGCTAAATTAGACAGAACAGCTCCAGAATCGTCACACGGCTTACAAGCAGCCAACGTCCAGAGCTCAGGTACGCGGGACCAATTAGCGTGAACCACGAAGCGGAACTGAGAGCGCCATCCCGCGTTGCCTGCAGCGATTTTAGGCCAACGGGTTGTCATAGCTATCTGTTCTCCAATTGGGATACCTCTTGTGAAGGCGCTTCACCAGTCGGCTTCGTATGCCCACTGACACTAATCAACGCCGCACCAACCATGCTTAGGATTACTCCTGCCCAGCGAACTGAAGAAACATGCTCGTGTAGAAAAATGATCCCAGCAAGAGTAGCAACCACAAAACCGAGGCCAGTAAGGGGCCACAGAAAGCTAATGTCAGCCTGAGTCATCAGAACCAGCAGGCAGGCAAAGAAAACAGCCTGGCAAAAGACGCCCAGTAGAATCTGGCCATTTGTGGCTGCGGTTTTCACCACGCTAAGCGCCTTGGAGACCGTGAGCGGTCTGACCTCGGCCACAGTCATCATGCCCTTCTCAGTCATCATGCCCTTCTTAAGGAACACAAGGCCCGTTGACTCAAACATGATCCCGATAACGAACAAAAGAATCCATTTAGTCATATCAAATTGTGGTTATTGTCAGTTGGCCCAACAGTGATTATACGACGGCGAATGCACGACCTCGTGCATGATTGGTTTTTGCAAACCTGCCGTTACCATGCGCTTATGAAATCAGACTTGCGATTTACTTGGCAAGGAAAAGTTTTTTTGTGACAACACAACAGCAAGCATTGTGCCCCCCTTTTTCCAATCCGTGTGAATCCGTGTTTATCCATGTCCGTCAGTGGTAAAAAATCTTCTCATTGACCCTCAACCGTTCCAAACCGGCAACGCGCCGGGCCGGAGGCCGGCGTTCCGATGGGTTTGCCAGGTTGCACCCGGCATCACCGAACGCTTGCCACGGGCCATTCTTCATTCGTAAAGTTGGCAAACGATGGATTGGCTCAATCTAATCAACCGCTACTGGCCGCACCTGGCCGCGGGCTTTGATTTTCTGGCCGCGCTGCTGGCTTCAGCCCATGCCTTGCTGCACAAACGTGATACCCGCGCCGCAACGCTTTGGATCGGGGTCATCTGGCTGATGCCGGGATTTGGACCGATACTTTACCTCGTGTTTGGCGTCAATCGCATCCGCCGCCGCGCCATTTCATTGCACCTGAACAAGACTGCGCCCCAGGCCATCCCCGCAAACCTCGGCGAGCCGCAGCATGCCGGCGTGGAACATTTGAAAATGCTCGCGCACGTGGTGAACCGCATCTCCGCGTTCCCGCTCACCGCCGGCAACCACGTTCAGCCGCTCGTCAACGGCGATGAGGCGTTTCCCGCCATGCTCGCCGCCATCGAATCGGCCAAAAAATCCGTCTCGCTCTCCTCCTACATCTTCGACAACGACCCGACCGGAGAACAATTCGCCGCCGCGCTGGGCCGCGCCGTCGCGCGCGGGGTGGCCGTGCGCGTCCTGATTGATTCCGCCGGCGCACGCTATTCGTGGCCGTCCGTCATCCACGGATTGAAACGCGCCAATGTGACCGTCGCGCGTTTTTTGCCGTCGGTCGCCCCCTGGCGGGTGATGACGTTGAATCTGCGCAACCATCGCAAGCTGCTGGCCGTGGACGGACAAATCGCCTTCACCGGCGGCATGAACATCCGGCACGGCAACGTGCTCACCGGCCGGTCGCGCCATCCCGTGCAGGACCTGCAGTTCCGCGTTGAAGGCCCGGTGGTGGCACAATTGCAGGCGGCGTTTGTCAACGACTGGGCGTTCACCACCGGCGAGGTGCTCCAAGGCGAGGCCTGGTTCCCCGAACCCAAACCCACCGGACGGGGCGTCATCGCGCGGGTCATCACCGACGGGCCGGACGCCGATTTTGAAAAACTGCGGCTGACGCTGCTCGCCGCGCTCGCGGAGGCGCAGACCTCCGTGCAGATTCTCACGCCGTATTTTCTGCCGGACCCGGCGCTCATTTCGGCGCTGAACCTCGCGGCGCTGCGCAGCGTGCGGGTGGACATCATTTTGCCGGCCAAAAACAATCTGCCGTTCGTGCATTGGGCATCGCGCGCGATGTGGTGGCAGGTGCTGAAACGCGACTGCCATATCTGGCTCACGCCGCCGCCGTTTGATCACTCCAAACTGATGCTTGTGGATGGACACTGGGTTTTGCTCGGCTCGGCCAACTGGGACGCGCGCAGTTTGCGGCTGAATTTTGAGTTGAACGTCGAATGTTACGGACGCGAGTTCGCGCACGAGATGGCGGCGGTCGTCGGGAAAAAGCTCCGTGGCGCGCGCGAGGTGACCCTGGCGGAAGTGGATGGACGGGCGCTTCCGGCAAAATTACGCGACGCCGCCGCGCGATTATTTTCACCGTTTTTATGAAAATCCGCGTCGCAACAGAAGGTAGGGACNNGACGCCCCGGCGGGGCGTCCCTGCCAAACCAACCCAACCCTGATTTATGAAAACCTTCGACAGTCTTACCGAACAGGAAATCCTGGCGCTGGCTGACTTCGCACGGAAAGTGGACACTTGCCGTTGATAAAATGATTCAATTCTTCCTGACCCGGGGCCACAATTACACGCTGAAGGAGGCAAAAAAATCATCATTGGCGCCGTCCATTGGATTGATGAATTACGACCGCCTGTTTCGTTCCCGCTGGATCAAACACGCCACTTACGTTTTCGCCGACCTGGACCGGCTGGGTTACTGGGACCTTGAACTGGCCGCTGATCTGTATCTGCAAATAAAAAATGCGGGTCTTTTGGTTTTAAACAATCCCGCGTGCTTCAAAAACCGCCACTCCTTGCTGCGGGCATTGCATACCGCCGGCTTGAATGATTTTGACGCCTATCGCGTTCACGAAATCAACTCCATCAAACGTTTTCCGGTTTTCCTGAGAAAAATCCAAGGACATCGCGCGCCTTTGAGTGATTTGCTCGAAACGCATGAGGCAACGAAAAGGGCAATTGACGCGGCAATCTCCGCCGGCACACCGGAAGAAAATCTCGTTGTAATCGAACTGGTCGCCGAACCGGTCCGCCCCGGATTATATCGCAAGCTCTCCGCTCTTAGAATCGGCAATGTCATCGTCCCGCGCCCCCCATTGCATGACACCGTGTGGCTGGTCAAGTATGGCCGGACACTCGACTTGACCGAAGACTTCCATCGGGAAGAACACGATATGCTGGAACAGAATGCGTTTGACGGACATCTCCGGAAAGTTTTTGATGTCGCTGGCGTCGAATACGGCCGGGCGGACTTCGGTTTTTTTCAAGGCCGCATCCAGGTATTTGAAATCAACACCAATCCTTGCATTGACCAGGCCGAGCCCGATCCCTCGGCCATTCGAACTGCCAGCATGAAGCTGGCTTGGGGAAAATATATGCAGGCGTTGCGGGCAATTGACAGCCGTGGCGGATGGCCGGTCCGCCTGGCCGACGGCCGGCTACAGCGCCGGCGTCCGTGGAAAAATCTTTTGGCGCACACGCGGAAGGTTCACTGAATATCCACCAGCCGTCCTGAACGCAAAACCGCGCCATGAAACTTTCATTGATCATCGCCACCCATAACCAGCGTGATGCGCTGGAAAAGGCGCTGGCCGGGGTTTCACTGCAAAAGGTTCGACCGGATGAAATTTACGTGGGCCGCGGCCTGGGCGCGGATTCCGATCGCGGCAGCCGGTTTTACAACCCCGGACGTCAACGTAAATTCGTCTATGGCCGCGCTTTTGTGTATCATCTTGACCATCCGATCATGCCGCGACCGCACTTTGCCGAAAACAAAAAGCGTTTCCTGGAAGTCGTTCGTCCCGGCAAAATTGCGCGACGCCGCCGCGCGATTGTTTTCGCCGTTTTTATGAAAATCCACGTCGCAACAGAAGGTAGGGACNNGACGCCCCGGCGGGGCGTCCCTACCAAACCAACCCAACCCTGATTTATGAAAACCTTCGACAGTCTTACCGAACAGGAAATCCTCGCGCTGGCCATCTCGCTCGAGGAGGAGGATGCGCGCGTTTATGAAGATTTCGCCGCCGGCCTGCAGGAAAATTATCCCGAACAGGCCGAGAAATTTCGCATCATGCGCCGCGAAGAGGACGTCCATCGCCACCGCCTGCTCGAACATTACAAGGCCCGCTTCGGCGACCATGTGCCGCTCATCCGGCGGCAGGACGTGCGCGGTTTTGTGGATCGTCGTCCGGTCTGGCTCGTGCGTCCGCTCGGCTTGAAAACCGTCCAAAAAACCGCCGAAAGCATGGAATTGGAGACGGAACGATTTTACGAAGTCGCCGGACGCCGCGCGACCGACACCGGCATCCGGCAATTGCTCGGCGATCTCGCGGAGGAGGAACGCAACCACGCGCACACCGCCGAATGCATCACCCTCACCAAACTCAACGAAGACGAAAAATCGCAGCAGAAACGGCTCTTCCTGCTACAGGTCATTCAGCCGGGCCTGGCCGGGTTGATGGACGGGTCGGTCTCGACGCTGGCGCCGCTGTTCGCCGCCGCGTTCGCCACCAAAAACAGTTGGGACACTTTCCTGATCGGCATGGCGGCGGGCGTCGGCGCGGGCATCAGCATGGGGTTTGCGGAGGCGTTGTCCGACGACGGCAGCCTCACCGGCCGCGGCCATCCGTGGGCGCGCGGTTTTGTGTGCGGGCTGATGACCACGCTGGGCGGCCTCGGCCACACGCTGCCCTACCTGATACCGAACTACAAAACCGCCACGGCCATCGCCGTGGGCGTGGTGCTGGTGGAACTGGGCATCATCTCGTGGGTGCGGCACAAATACATGGACACGCCATGGGCACCGGCGTTGTTCCAGGTGGCGCTGGGCGGCGCGCTGGTGTTCCTGGCCGGAATTTTAATTGGCAATTCGTGAACCAAAATGACCTTTCGTTTCCAACAACTTAGTGATTATGGCGCTTCCGAACCGATTTGCGCACGCCTGACCATTCAGATCAATGAGTTGCTAGAATTTTGCAATATTTCAAAAAAGCAGAAAGAAGATATTTTTGGGACTATGCTTTTAAATGTTGTGCCCAAACTCATGGTCTGTTCCCGAATCAAAGAACAATTGACCAAGGAAATTCGAGATCACCAAAAGAAGATTGATGAAAAAGGCTTGAATTTTCAGGCACAAGGCCGCGCCTATACACTACCTGCGGTCGTTAATTTGCAACATCAAGCAGAGACTTTTCTGTATAATGCCAAATCAGCATTGCGAGATTTTACAACCGTCTTTTTGATTTTTTTCTCAAAGGATTTCAAAAAGGAAGCCCGATATGACAAGGTGCTCAAGTGGACTGAACAAAAGTATGGCAAAGGAGACCCATTGTCGAAGATGCTTGCCGATGACCAAGTTTGGCTTTTGAGAATTGTCAGCATGCGAAATGCAGTCGAGCACCCCGGTGGTCATTCAGGAACTTTGCATATTGAAAACTTCATGGGAGAAGAACTTCCACCAACTGTACTAGTTATCGAACCCATGTGGTTTCTGAACACTGAAAAGAAATCTCCCATTGCGCGTGACATGGATGTGTTTGTCACAAATTTGTTAACATTTTTTGAGGAAACGCTTCTTTTGTGTATTCAAAAATTCCCATCTGGATTTCCAGTCGGTTTTGCAGAAATTCCTGAAGCCCAAAGAGACCCAAAATGTCCAGTCCGATTTCGGGTTGACCTAACAGAAATGCTCAATGTGCCGCCCAAATCCGCCCGATAATTTTTCAAAAATAGCCCGGCCATTTATGGCTGGGTAAATCGTCCGCAAATTTTAAAAGTCCCGTCAGGGACAAAAGAATCTCTCTTCCGCCCCGCCTTGCGGGTGCGACCCGTCCGCCTACATCTGATTTCGACGCGACAAGTCCGCCCGTTTCCCATGCGAATTTCGGATTGCGGATTTTATTTCACAAGGCGCAGGCTTTGAGCAGCGCGCCTTTGACTTTTTTCAAATCGGTTTCCGGCACGACGCCGAGCCGTTTTTCAAACCGCACGGACGGCAGCGAGCCGATGGCCTGCACGTTGGCAACGGATTCGGGGTCGAGAAACGGCAGATGGCCGAGCGGCACTTCGAGTTCGCTGCCGCGATTCTGCCGCGTGATGGGAATGTGGATGATGAGCGAGCGCGGGGCGTCGAGATGGTCGGCAATGAGGACGACGGCGGGGCGGGTTTTGGCGGCCATGCCCATGTCCACCAGCCAGACTTCGCCGTGGCACGGATTCATTTGCCGTCGAGAATGTCCAGTTTTTCCTGCTCGACTTCGCGTGAGGGCAGCACGTCGGCCCAATCTTCCTGCGCGCGCTGGCGTTCGAGGAATTTCAAGTAATGCAGGACTTCGCGCGCCACCAGTTCAGGCTGGCGCTTGATTTCTTCAATTAACATTTCCTGCGCGCTCATGCTCTTAATTATCCGGCAAAATCCGCTTTTGGCAAGCCGTATTGCCACGCTCGTCCGTCCCAAAATGATTTTACACCTTCAACAACTTGCGGCAGGCGGTTTGAAGTTTCTTCAAACCGGCTTTTGATTTCGCCTCGATGTAACAGCGAATCAGCGGCTCAGTGCCGCTCGCACGGAACGCCACCCATTCGTGGTTCGGCAGCAGAAATTTGTAGCCGTCGGTGGTGATGAATTTTTCCACCTTGAATGGCCCGATATTTTTCAAGCCGCTGCCCAGCTTCGCCAGCAACGCGTCCTTTTTCTCCGGCGCAAAACTGACGTTGATGCGGTCGGTGTAAAACTCACCGATTTGTTTGGCGAGTTCCTTCAAAATCTGGCCGAGCGATTTCTTTTCGGTGGCCACCAGCTCCGCCATCAGCAGGCACGCGAGGATGCCATCCTTTTCCGGCACGTGGCCCTTGACGCTCAAGCCGCCGGATTCCTCGCCGCCGACGATGATGGGTTCGCTTTCCATCAGCGCGCCGATGTATTTGAAGCCGACCGGCGTCTCATAGACTTTCACCCCGAACAACTCTGCCACGGCGTCCACCTGCTGGCTCGACGGCACGGTGCGCACGACCGCGCCCGTCCAGCCGCGGTTCTTCTTCAGGTGATACAGGGACAGCGTGAGCACCTGATTGGGCGTCAGCCAGGTGCCGTCCTTGTCCACGATGCCGAAACGGTCGGCGTCGCCATCGAGGCCGAGGCCGATCTGCGCCTTGCCGCTGCGGACGAATTTGCTGACGCCGGCCATGTTCGCGGCGTTCGGCTCGGGATGATGGCCGCCGAACAGCGGATTCAATTCGTTGTGAAACAGCGTGACCCTGGCACCGGCTTGTTCGAGCAAGGTGTCGAGGTAACCGTGGCCGGTGCCATAGCTCAGGTCCACGGCCACCTTGAGCTTCGCCTTTTTGAGCACGTCAAATTCGATGAGCTTGTGGAGTTGTTTGAAATACGCGGGCTGCGGATCAAACGTCTTGTCCCGCGATGGCGGGATGCCGATGACCGCGCTTTTGAACGACCAGCCCGCTGCCTGAAGCTTGGCGATGTTCGCTTCAATTTGCCCGGTGACTTCCGGTGTGGCGGGTGCGCCGTTGCTCGTGGAAAATTTCAGGCCCTGGTATTCCGGCGGATTGTGACTGGCGGTCATGTTGATGCCGCCAATGGCTTTGCGGTGCCGGATGTTGTGCGCGATGACGGGCGTGGGCGTGTCGCGGTCGCAAAGCAGCGGTTCCAGGCCGTTGGCGGCGAGCACCTCGGCAGCAGCCAGCGAAAATTCGCGCCCGAGAAACCGTGTATCGTAGCCAAGGATGACCACGGGCTTGCGCCCGTAAATTTCCGATTTCCGATTTCCGATTTCCGATTTCAAGTAGTCCGCGATGCCCTGGGTGGCGAGGCGGACGTTGTCGAAGGTGAAATCGCGGGCGATGATGCCGCGCCAGCCGGATGTTCCAAATTTAATCATAAAGTAAAACGTGAAACGTGATGTGTGACACGTGATGAACAGCTCACGCATCACGCATCACGTTTCATTGCTTCCAATCAAACGCCTTTTTCTTCACGGCGTAGATGTAACCGGCGAACAAAATCGCAAGAAATGTAATCATGGAGCCGAGGATCATGTTCCGGTATTCCGGGTGCAAAACATCAGTCAGCATCGCCTTGTAAATAACCGCCCACGGATAAAGAAAGACGACCTCGATGTCGAACAGGATGAACAGCATCGCCACGAGATGGAACTTGACTGACATCCGCGGGTTGCCTTCGCCGACGGGGATCATGCCGCATTCGTAGGCGGTGTCCTTGGTCCGGCTGCGTTTGCCGCGTTTGCCAACCAGCGTGGAGACCAGAATCATCCCGAACGGCGCGGCGATGGCCAGGACAAGCAGCATCAACACCGCGAGATACTGGGCGAATTGCGACTGTTCCATGCAGAAAGGGTAGGGGAACACCGTAAAAATTCAATGAGGAAAACGGGAATGCCGGAAGCAACGGGCGCGAGCCTGACACTACCCCGCTTCCTTCCATAAACTCTTTGGAGCGATGGCGTCCCGCCGGCCAGTTGGGTCCGAACACTTGAACTCGCCGGCGAGACGCCAGCGCTCCCAGGGAATGCGAACAGTTTTTTTGCATGACGAAGCTGCGTCAAACAGATTAAATGAACAGGTCGGTTCACAGGGCAAGATGAACATTCAGCATCCATCGGCGAAACCACTGGGCTGGGGAAAATCCCTTCTGTGGCTGGTGCTGGCCGTGGCGTGCTTTCATCTCGCATACACGTCCAGTAAATTTCCAGCAACGGGCCTGTTGATTTTCGGCTACGCCTTGGGCCTCGTCCGGCTCACCGACCAGCCGACCGTCCGCCGCGCATTTTATTTTGGACTGGCGACGGGATTTTTCAGCTATGCGCCGCAACTGTTCTTCTTTTGGCGGATTTTCAACGCTGCCGCGATTGCGCTCTGGCTGGTGCTGGCATTTTGGATCGGATTGTTCGCTGCGATTGTCTGCGGCTGCATCCGGCGCTGGGGCAAAGCCAAAGCCATGTGGCTGGTTCCAATCATTTGGACTGGTGTGGAGTATTTCCGCAGCGAACTTTATTACCTGAAATTCTCGTGGCTGAACATCGGGTATGCCCTATCCAACTTCAGATCCAATCCGTTTGATATTTTTGGAATGTATGGCGTCGGTTTTTTGATGTTTGCCATCATTGCCGTATTTATCAACAGACATTTGCTCAAGCGAGTCTTGATCGGGTGGCTTGTGATTCTGTTATTTTTACTGATTGGCCTGGCGTTCGTTCTTCAGTTCAGCGCCGCTGTCAGATATGAAAGATCTTTTCGTCCGCTTTCCATGGCTGGCGTCCAGTTGGAATTTCCTTCGCCCAACGTGCTGCCCAAGGCGCTCAACAAAGCCTTGGGCAAAAACCCCGACGCGCAGATTTTTGTATTAAGCGAATACACCTTGGACGGGCCGGTGGCGGATTCGCTGAAGCAATGGTGCCGAGAACACGCGCGCTTCCTGGTGGTCGGCGGCAAGGACCCGGTTGGCACCAACGATTACTATAACACCGCCTTCGTCGTCGACACGAACGGCGAAATTGTTTTCCACCAGGCCAAGAGCGTGCCCATCCAGTTTTTCAAGGACGGCCTTCCCGCGCCCAAACAGGAGGTCTGGAATTCGCCCTGGGGCAAGATCGGCATCTGCATCTGTTACGACTTGAGCTACACACGCGTGACCGACCGGCTGGTGGAGCAGGGCGCGCAACTGCTCATCGTGCCGACGATGGATATTGAAGAGTGGGGCCGGCACCAGCACGAGCTTCACGCGCGGGTCGCGCCGGTGCGCGCGGCGGAATACGGCATCCCGATTTTCCGCCTGGCCAGTTCCGGCATTTCGCAAGCGGTCACGGGCGGAGGACATGTCATCGCCAAAACCTCTTTTCCAGGCAGCGTGGACATTCTCTCGGCGCAACTCCGGTTGCCAATGCGAGGCTCACTCCCACTGGACCGTTTGCTGGCACCGGTCTGCGTCGGCGTTACCGTCGTTATCTTGTTGACGTTGCTGGTTCTTGACTGGCAGGACAAGCGTGCCCGGACGAAAAGTTGAAATTTTTCTTTCGCGGGCCGGCGTTTGCCCTTTCAATTCCGCGCCATGTCGCGCGATTACGTCATTGAACCGTTCCGTTCCGAAATTAATTTGCAGATTGATTACGCGCGCGAACTGAATCCGCAGCAACTCGCCGCCGTCACCGCGCCGCCCGGCCCCGCCCTCGTCATTGCCGGCGCGGGTTCGGGCAAGACCCGCACGCTCACCTATCGTGTCGCCTACCTGCTCGAACAGGGCGTTCCCGCCGACCGCATCCTGCTGCTCACGTTCACCAACAAGGCCGCCGGCGAAATGATGCATCGCGTCGCCGGCTTGCTGGGACGGCAACTGCCGTCGCTCTGGGGTGGCACGTTTCATTCCATCGGCGCGCGGGTTTTGCGCTCGCACGCCGATTTGCTCGGTTACCGGCGCGACTTCACCATTCTCGACCGCGACGACGCGAAGGATTTGATCAAAACCTGCATCGCTGAAGCGGGCATCGAAACCAAAGGCACACATTTCCCGAAACCTGATGTGCTTTGCGAAATATTTTCACTGTCGGTCAATACGCACAAGAGCACCGCTGAAATGCTCAAGGACCAATTCGATTATTTCGAGCAAATCACCCGGCAGGTCGCCGACGTGCAGAAACGTTATACCGCCCGCAAACGCGCGACCAACGCGATGGATTTCGACGACCTGCTCGCGCTCTGGCTCAGGCTGTTGCAGGAGCACGCCGACGTGCGCGAACATTACCAGCGCCGCTTCCAGTTCATTCTCGTGGACGAATACCAGGACACGAACAAGCTCCAGAGCGACCTGATTGATTTGCTCGCCGAGCGGCATCACAACGTCACCGTCGTGGGCGACGACGCGCAAAGCATCTACGCCTGGCGCGGCGCGAACTTCCAGAACATCTTCAAATTTCCGAAACGGTATCCCGACGCGAAAGTTTTCAAGATTGAGACCAACTATCGGAGCACGCCGGAAATCCTCAAGGTGGCCAACGCCGCCATTGCCGCCAATACCGAACAATTTACCAAGGAGCTCGCGCCCGCGCGCAAATCCGGCTTGAAACCCGCGCTCGTCACCTGTGCCGATGCCGCGCAGCAGGCGGCGTTCATCGCGCAGCGCGTGGCGGAACTGCCCGAGGAAGGCGTAAATCTGAACCAGGTTGCCGTGCTTTACCGCTCGCATTTTCACGCGCTGGAACTGCAGCTTGAACTCACGAAGCGCAACATCCCCTTCTCCATCACCAGCGGCATCCGGTTCTTCGAGCAGGCACACATCAAGGACGCCACCGCATATCTCAAGCTCGTCGCCAACCCGCAGGACGAACTCGCCTTCAAGCGCGTCGCGCAACTGCTGCCGGGGATCGGCGCGAAAGGGGCGGGAAAAATCTGGAAGATTTTTTCAGCGAAGATGGAGAGCTTTGCTTCGTCAGTGCCAAATAATTCTCCCCTTACCCGGTCCCGCACTGCGGTGACCACCCTCTCCCCGCCGGGCGGGGAGAGGGACGGGGCGAGGGGCGCTCGTCAGGTTTTGGCGACTGCGTTATCGTCTTGCGCAAAATCTGTCCCCCAAAAAGCGGCGATGGCCTGGAAGCAATTCGCCGAAACCATTTCGCAACTCGAGGATGAAACCGTCCGCCAGAGCGCCGCGAAGATGCTGCGTATCGTGATGGACGCGGGCTATGACGATTATCTCAAGGAAAACTTCGCCAACTACCGCAACCGGCTGGAAGACCTCGAACAACTCGCCGTGTTCGCATTTCAATTCGGGTCGGTCGAGGATTTCCTGACCCAACTCGCCCTGCTCACCAACGTCGAGGCCGAGGACGGTGACGCCGCGAACCGCGACGCCGACCGAATCCGGCTCTCGACGATTCATCAGGCGAAGGGCTTGGAGTTCGACGTCGTGTTTGTGATCATGCTGTGCGACGGATTGTTTCCGTCCGGACGCTCGATGGAAACCGACGAAGGCGAGGAGGAGGAACGCCGGCTGTTTTACGTGGCCATCACGCGCGCGAAGAACGAGCTTTACCTTTGTTACCCGCAGGAGCGCGCCAGCTTCAGCAAATCCGGCGGCGACACGATGCAGCAGCCATCGCGATTTCTGAGTGAAATCCCGCGTGATTTGTTGAACGAGTGGAATCTGCGGTGAAAGGTAGGGACGCCGCGCCGCGGCGTCCGAACATTCTTACGGACGGCTCGGCGAGCCGTCCCTACCATTTCAAGGCGTCTTGAGCTGGTAGCAAGCGCTGTTGCCAGGGTGAAATAATTTCAGATTTCAGAGACAGGTGGGATGCCTGTCCTATGCGGTTTACTTGCTGATGCCGCGCCCGCTGCTCTGGACGAATTGAATCAGGTGCTTGACCTCCGGAAGCTTCGGCAGTTCCTTTTCTATCTTTGCCAGGGCGTTGGGAATGGTCAGACCTTCTCGGAAAAGTATTTTGTAAGCCTGCCGCAACGCATTTTGTGCTTCCTCCAAAACCCCGTTGCGTTCCATGCCGATTTTATTGATGGTGCGCGTCTCTGCCGGATTGCCGTCGGCAATCATGAACGGCGGCACGTCCTGCACGATTTTCGAGCAGCCGCCAATCATGGATATTTTCCCGATGCGGCAAAATTGATGCACCGCCGCCAGCCCGCCAATCACCGCATGATCCTCGACGGTCACGTGTCCCCCCAGCGTCGCCACGTTGGACATGATGACGTGGCTGCCCAGGGTGACGTTGTGCGCAATGTGGCAGTAGGCCAGGATGGTGTTGTGCGAACCGACGCTCGTAACTTCGCCGTCGCCGGTCGCGCTGTGAATCGTGACATATTCGCGGAACGTATTGCCATCGCCGATTTCCGTGCGCGTGACGCCACCCTTCCATTTCAAGTCCTGAGTCTTCAACCCGATGCTGGCGAACGGGAAAATTTCGTTCTCCCGGCCCAATTTTGTGTGGCCGTCAATGACGACGTGCGAATGCAGTTTGCAGCTGTCACCGAGCGTCACGTTTTCGCCGATGACGCAGTAAGGGCCAATTTCGCAGTTTGCGCCGAGTTTGGCTTTCGGATGAACAATGGCTGTCTGATGAACCATGCGATTTGCGATTTTTGATTTACGATTTACGGGTTGTTTCACTTTCACCGCGTAAATCGCAAATCGTAATTCATAAACTCATTCGGCGTCGAGGAGCATGAAGGTCACTTCCGCCTCGCTGACAACCTCCCCGCGCACCTTGCAGACGCCCTTGGATTTGCAGATTTTTCCGCGCGTTTTCATCAGTTCGATTTCGATGAGGAGCACATCGCCGGGCACGACCGGCTTGCGCCACTTCACATTTTCGGCGGACATGAAATAAGCGAGCTGGCGCCCGGTCTCGGCGTGTTTAATCATCAAAAGCCCGGCGACCTGCGCGATGGCCTCCAACTGAAGCACGCCCGGCATGATGGGATGACCGGGGAAATGTCCCTGAAAATACGGCTCGTTCGCCGTCACATTTTTAAGGCCGGTAATTTTATTGTCTTCAATTTTCAGAATCCGGTCCACCATCAAAAACGGATAGCGATGCGGCAATAACTTCATGATTTCTTCAACGCCCATCACGCCATCCTGATTTTCCACCGGCTCGGCTGCTGTTTCGCCGGCGGTTTTGGCGGGCGGCGGCGCGAACGTCTGCGCGGCGCGCAACGGCTTTTGCATTTGCGCGGCAATGTGCCGGACCATTTCGCAATTGGCCGCGTGGCTCGGCTTCACGGCAATCAGATGCCCGTGAATCGGCCGGCCAAGCAGCGACAGGTCGCCCATAATATCCAGCATCTTGTGGCGCACAAATTCCTCCGGATAGCGCAGCGGCTCGGTCGTGAGCACCGCGTCGTCGCGGATGACCACGGCGTTTTCCAGACTGCCGCCCTTGATGAGGCCGTTCTTGATGAGGTATTCGATTTCCTCGTAAAAACAAAATGTCCGGGCGTGCGCCAGTTCCTTTTCCCATGTTTTGGGCGTGATTTCCGTGCTGTAAAATTGCGTGAACCGTCCTTGCTTGTCCGCGCTCGTGCAGGTGATTTTGAAAGCCTCGTCGGGAAACAATGTCATCGTCGTCTCGCCCACCTGCAACTCAATCGGCGCAACGGGCGTGTACGGCTCGCGATTTTCCGCCTGCGGCACGATGCCGGCCGACTGGATGATTTTGCAAAACTCGCGCGAGCTGCCGTCGGCAATGGGCGGCTCGTTCGCGTCCAGCTCGATCACGGCGTTGTCGATGCCGTAACCCGCCAGCGCCGCGAGCACGTGCTCGACGGTGTGAATTTTCACATTGCCTTTAGCCAGCGTCGTGGAGCGGCTCGTTTCGCTGACATTTTCCACGCGCGCCTCGATTTCCGGTTTGCCCTCGAGGTCAACGCGGCGGAACCGCACGCCGCTGTTGGCGGGCGCGGGCAGGATGGTCATGTTCACCCGGTTGCCGCTGTGCAAGCCGGTGCCGGAAAAACTCGCGGGCCGATTGAGAGTCTGCTGGTTGAGCACAGGCAGATTAGACAAAACGCACGGGCGCTTGGCAAGCCTCTGCGTTTGGTGTCCCGTCCCGCGTTTGCGGGATAACCCTCATTCGATGTTGGATGTTGAATGTTCGATGTTCGATGTTTTGTGTCCCGGCTTCAGCCGGCTCAAATCATGTCCACCGCCACCACCCGGATGATTTCTTCCAGCGTCGTCTGGCCGGTGACAGCGCGTTGCAGCCCGTTTTGCCACAGCGTGCGCATGCCCTGCTGAATCGCAATCTGTTCCAGCGCGGACGTCTGCATTTTCTTCAGCACCGCTTCCCGAAAAGGCTCGGTGACCGCCAGCAATTCAGTCACCGGCATGCGCTTGGAGTAACCGGTGTTATTGCATTCGTCGCAGCCGACGCCCCGGCGGAATTGGGCTTCGGGCATCAATTCTTCCGGCACGATCTTCAACCGGCTCGGCTCCGGTTCGTACGGCTGCGCGCAACTCGGACAGTTGCCCCGCACCAGCCGCAACCCCATCACGCCCAGCATGCTCGACGCCAGCATGAACGGCTCGATTTCCATGTTGATGAGCCGCGTGAACGCGCCCGACGAAACGCCGGAGTGGATCGTGCTGAGGACCAGATGCCCGGTCAGCCCCGCCTGCACGGCGATGGCCGCCGTCTCCGCGTCGCGAATTTCACCCACCATGACCACTTGCGGGTCCTGGCGCAGGATGCTTTTCAGCGCCAGGGCGTAGGTGAAATCCTGCGCGGGATTCACCTGCGTCTGGCTCACCATCGGCAGATTGAATTCCACCGGGTCTTCCACCGTGCTGATGCTCATGTTGATGCCGTCGCGTTGCATGATGTAACAAAGCGCCGAATACATCGTGCTCGTTTTGCCCGATCCGGTGGGACCGGTGAACAGGAGCAGGCCGCTCGTCCGTTTGAGCAGGCGCAACACCCCTTGCAGTGTCGAATCCTCAAAGCCGAGCGTGTTCAAATCAAACCGCCGGTCTTTCGGATCAAACAGCCGCACGACAATTTTCTCGCCGCGCGTCGTGGGAAAAATGGAAACCCGCAACTGCACGCCATCCAGTTCCGGCCCGCCGATGGCCGTGCCGTCCTGCGGCATCCCGGCCTGGTAGGTGACCAGGTTGGACATCACCTTGAAACGCATCGAGATTTTGTCCATCAGGTCGAGCGGCAGATGCGCCACTTCGGTCAGCACGCCGTTGACGCGGGCGCGCACCTCGATGACTTTTTCCCACGGCTCGATATGCAGATCGCTGGCGCTGAGTTTGATGGCGTCCTGCACCATGCAATTGACCAGCACGATGATTTCGGGTCCCTGTGCGGCGACCGATTCGGATTGGAGATAATTGGTGGTATAGCTCATAACAATGGGGAGAAACTCACGGGACGATTGAACGTCTGCTGATTGAGCATGGGTGGATTAGAACAAAACCCGAAGCCGGTTGGCAAGCGGCAGATTCGGAGGGCCGAGTTACACGAGGCCCCATTTCCTCGTCCTCGTCCTCGTCCTCGTCCTCGAATTCAATGTTCAATGTTCAATGTTCAATGTTCGATGTTCAATGTTCAATGTTCGATGTTNNATGTTCGATGTTCGATGTTGGATGTTCGATGTTCGATGTTGGATGTTCGATGTTGAATGTTCGATGTTCGATGTTGGATGTTTACCCACCGCGTGAGGCGACCTGTCCGCCGTAGCCTTGGCGAAGGTGGAAGCCTTTTACGCGGCCATCTCCAATCTCCGAGACCCCAGACGCCAGACGCCAGACCCTACAACGCATCCAGCGGACTTTTCACACCAATTCCCGGCTTTTGCATCACATGCGTATAGATTTGCGTGGTGCTGACGTCTTTATGCCCCAGCAAATCCTGCACCGTGCGAATGTCCGTTCCGCCTTCCAGCAAGTGCGTGGCGAACGAATGTCTCAACACATGCGGCGTGACGCGTTTGTTCAAACCCGCCCGGCGCGCCGCCTGCCGGATGGCGTGTTGAAACGTGGCGTCCAGGACATGATGCCGCCGCAGCAATCCCGTGCGCGGATCTTTCATCTGCTGGCGCGAGGGAAAAAACCACTGCCATTCCCACGCCTTGCCGGCCTGCGGGAACTTTCGTTCCAAACCCTCCGGCAGCCACACTCCCGGCGCGTCCGCCTGTTGATCCTGCGCGTGCAATCGGCTCAACCGCTCACGGTGCGCCAGCAACCGCTCCACCAAGGCATCGGGCACCAACGTCACCCGGTCCTTGCCGCCCTTGCCCGCCCGGATAATCAACTGTCGCCGCTCCACATCCACATCCTTGATTCGCAACCGCAACAACTCCATCAAACGCACCCCGCTCCCATACATCAACTCCGCCATCAATCGCGACGTGCCTTCCAGCGCGCCCAGCAACCGCTGGCATTCCGTCCGCGACAACAGCACCGGCGCCCGTTTCACCGCCCGGCCCCGGGTGAAATCGCTAAAATCCGCCAACGAACGTCCCAGCGCCTCCCGCACCAGAAACACCACCGCATTCAATGCCTGCCGCTGCGTCGCCACCGCCACCCGTTGTTGCGTGGCCAGATCCGACAGGAAATCCCGCAACTCAATCTCTCCCGCCGCCAGCACACTCATCCCCCGCCGCTTTTCCAGCCATTCCGCAAATCGCCGCGCCCACATCCGATACGCTTGTTCCGTCCGCCACTCGTAATGCCGCGTGCGCAATTCCCGGATCAACTTCTTCTCCCATTCCGGCCCGCCCAAATCCGTGGCCGCCAAAGGCGGCTCCTTCTCCCGTGCGCAAGGCGTTGCCCGCTGACTCGGGTGCGCCAAACCGGGATTGGGCGGCAAAGACTTTGCCGTCCGGAAGAACCAGTTCAAAGCCGCTTTCCAGGCCGCCAGTTGCGACACTCCCAAACGCCGCCGCCCCTCGACCTGCTCCATGAATTTTCGGGCCGATTCCACCGTTGCCTGCTGCCGCGACCGTTTGCAAAAACTCAGATATTCCACGATGGCCGAGCGATAAGCCCGCCGCTCCAAATCCTTGAGCCGAACCCGGGCCAGAACCTCCGCCCAATGCGGGAACCAAACGCCTTGAGATGGTGATGAAAGACCCATATAACAAACCCACAAAAGACAAAGTCACTTTGTCTTTTGCCGGCTGTTATGACAAGCCAAAAGTGATCCGGGCAGGGACATGGAATCCAGTCAAAAATCCCGTGTAAACTCTTGAAAATGAAGTTGACAGGTTCAAATCTCAGGTTAAAGATTTCGCCATGACTCTTGGGAAAAATCGCCCCAAACCAATCGGGCTGACTTTGGGTGAATAATACTGTTAGACGGCTATGCGCATCACACGATATTCTCCGATTTTACTTTTGGTGCTCGCCGGATGTTTAGGCGATCCGTCTCCGACCACCAAAACTGGTAAGGCCAAGATTGTTGCAGAAGCACAAACTGAAGCCGCTGCAGGAGGAGATTTTATATCGCAGCTACTCCATGAGGGGCGCTTGCCAGGCCTCACCACAAATGATCACGGAGAATTCTTCTGCAATACTAAGCCGGTATCATATCCGTATTCGCTGACCTTTTATTGCACAAAGGTAAGTGGCAATTTCACGAACTATTATACTATTGTGCGGCTAAAAAATGATTCAGCATGGCAGTTGGAGCGGGCTTTGCAAATCGATCCGCAAGGCCAAATCGTTCAGGAGTGGACTATCAAGTGAAGCCATGATGCCGTCTAACAAATCGCGAGGC
>PLAY01000137.1 GCA_003134375.1 Limisphaerales bacterium
GGCGTCACGGCGTCAAAGGAGCCGCCAATCCATTCTTTCATGAAATCGCCGCCCGTGGGCGCGGGAAGGTCGGACGACGATTGGCTCATGCGCGAGGCTGTGTGAAAACTCCGGCGCGGCGCGAGTGATGGGCGGAGAAAAAGTTTGACCGGCGGTCCGAAAGTTCGGATCGCCGGTTTTTGTTTTCCAGAGATTCGATCCGTCGGACCGGGCCGATTGGAAAATCGGCGTTCCCATCGGTCTCCGCGCTTTTCCGCCCGGCCGGACTTTATTGCGCCACGGTGTAGCTGGAAATGGCGCGCATGTATTGCGCGCGCTCGAAGGCGCTGGGCGCGGGGCAGTTTTTCTGGCTCAGGCTGCCCTTGAGTTGCGCGACGGATTCGTATTCGTGCTCCTCCATCCAGACGACGAGTTCTTTTTCAATGACCTGGATATGCCCGACGCCGTGCCGGATGAGCGTGGAGCAGAGCATGGTCACGTCCGCGCCGGCCATGAGCATTTTCAAAACGTCGGGCGCGCGGTGGATGCCGCTGGTGGCCGCCAGATTGCATTTGAGACGCCCATAAAGGATGGCAATCCAGCGCAACGGAACGCGCATGGCCATGGGCGTGCTCAACAGGATATTGGGTTTCACTTCCAGCGTGTCCAAATCAATGTCCGGCTGGTAAAACCGGTTGAACAGCACCAGCCCGTCCGCCCCGGCTTCGCTCATCCGCTTGGCCATGTTGGCAAAGTTGGTGAAGAACGGGCTGAGCTTCACCGCCACCGGAATCGTGACCTCCGACTTCACGGCTTTAAGGATGTCAAAATAGGTCTGCTCGACCTCCCCGGCGGGCAGGTTCATGTTGGTGGGGATGTAATAGATGTTCAACTCCAGCGCATCGGCGCCCGCCTGTTGCACCAGCCTGGCGTATTGCGTCCAGCCGCTGGACGACGAGCCGTTGTGCATGCCGGCATTGATGCTGGCAATGATCGGAATGCGCACGGCTTTCTTCGCCGCGGCAATGTGTTTGAGATATTCCTCCGGCCCCAGGCGATATTCCTCCGGCTCCGGAAAATAAGTCAGCGCCTCCGGAAAGCTGAACGTGCCGCTTTCCATGTGATGGTGCAGTTCCAGACGCTCCTGGCGCAGTTGCTCCTCGAACAGGGAATACAGCACCACCGCCGACGCGCCGGCGTCTTCCATGCGTTTGATGCTGTCAATCTCCTCCGATAGCGGCGAGGCCGACGGCACCAGCGGCGTGCGCAGTTTCAAACCGAGATAAGTCGTGGTCAGGTCCATAAGATATTGGGGTGATGCGTGAAACGTAAAACGTGACAGCCTGCGACAGCCGAAGGCATTTCACGTTTCATGCATCACGTTTTCATTTTTTGTTAAGGTTGTTGGTCCGCCGTGGCCGCGGCCTGGGGCGACGCGGACTGGCCACTGCCGGCATTGGTGTCGCGTTCCGCCAGAAAATGATAGAATTTCCAACGGTGGTCGGCATCCACCTGGGCCTGGGCAAAGAGCTTTTTCGCCTCTTCGGGTTTGCTCTTCGTGAGCATCTTGAAACGGTTTTCCGAGAGCAAATAATCCTGCAGTTTGGTTTTCGCCGCCGATGAATCCAATTGCAGCGGATTCTCGCCCGCTGCAGCCCGCCGCGGGTCGAAGCGATACAACAGCCACTGGCCGGTTTCCACCGCGAGTTTTTGATGGCGCGCGCCCACGCCCATGTCCACCGCGATGCCGTGGGCGATGCAATGGCTGTAGGCGATGATGAGTGACGGGCCGGGATACGATTCCGCCTCCACGAACGCGCGCAGCGTCTGCTCATCCTTCGCGCCCATTGCGACGCTGGCCACATAAATGTTGCCGTAGGTCATCGCGATCAGGCCGAGGTCTTTCTTGCACGTCGGTTTGCCGCCGGCGGCAAACTTGGCCACCGCGCCGCGCGGCGTGCTCTTGGACATCTGTCCGCCGGTGTTGGAATACACCTCGGTGTCGAGCACGAGCACGTTCACATTGCGTCCGCTCGCCAGCACGTGGTCCAGGCCGCCGTAGCCGATGTCGTAGGCCCAGCCGTCGCCGCCCAGAATCCACACGCTCTTTTTGACGAGCGTGTCGGCGAGGGGCAGCAGCAGTTTCACCTCGGGCGCGTCCAGCTTGGCCAGCTTCTGCTTCAAGGCGGCCACGCGCTCGCGCTGTTCGTAAATCCCGGCTTCATCGGTCTGATCGGCATTGACGATGCCGCTCACAAAGTCGTCGCCCAGTTGCGGCGCGAGTTTTTTCACCAGTTCCACGGCGAATTCCTTTTGCTTGTCAATCGAAACGCGGAAACCGAGGCCGAACTCGGCGGCGTCCTCGAAGAGCGAATTGTTCCACGTCGGGCCGCGGCCGTTTTTGTCCATGGCGTAAGGTGTGGTCGGCAGGTTGCCGCCGTAAATCGAGGAGCAGCCGGTGGCGTTGGCAATCACAGCCCGATCCCCAAACAATTGTGACAGCATTTTAACATACGGGGTTTCGCCGCAGCCCGCGCACGCGCCGCTGAACTCGAACAACGGCCGCATGAATTGTTGCTGGCGCAGTTGCGTCGTCTTGACCTTGCGCCGGTCCAGTTCGGGCAAGGCGATGAAGAAATTCCAGTTGTCCCGCTCCTGCACCCGTAACGGCGCCTGCGGACGCATGTTGATGGCCTTGAGTTTGGCCTCGGTCTTGTTCCTGGCCGGGCAAACGTCCACGCACAACGAGCAGCCGGTGCAATCCTCGGCGGCGATTTGCAACGTGAACTTCAACCCTTTGAAATCCGGAACCCGGGAGTCAACGCTCTTGAACGTTGCCGGCATGCCCTGGAGCGCCGCCGGTTCATAAACTTTCGCCCGAATCGTCGCGTGCGGGCAGATGGCCACGCACTTGAGGCATTGGATGCAAACCTTCTCGTCCCAAACCGGAATGTCCAGCGCGAGATTGCGCTTCTCGTATTGCGCCGTGCCGGTCGGGAACGTGCCGTCCACCGGAAACGCGCTCACGGGCAGGTCGTCGCCCTCGCCGGCGGTGAGCCGGCCCAGCACGTCCTTCACAAATTGCGGCGCGTTGGGCGTGACCGGCGGCAACAACCCGCCGCTGCCGTTCACGCGGCTGGTCACCGGCACTTCGTGCAGATGCTCCAGCGTGTTGTCCACCGCCTTGAGGTTCATGGCCACGACTTCCTCGCCTTTTTTGCCGTAGGTCTTCTTGATGGAATACTTGATGGACTCGATGGCCTTCTCGCGGGGCAGCACACCGGACAACGCGAAGAAACAAACCTGCATGATGGTGTTGATGCGTCCGCCCATGCCGCTGTCGTGGGCGACCTTGGTTGCGTCAATCACGTAAAATTTCGCCTTCCGGGCGATGAGCGTTTCCTGCAACGGCGTCGGCAGCTTGGACCACACTTCGTCCTTTGAATATGGCGTGTTGAGCAGGAACGTGCCGCCGGGCACCAGCGGTTTGGCCAGGTCAGACTTCTCCAGGAACGTCGGCAGATGGCACGCCACGAAATTCGCGCGGCTGACAAGATAGGTGGAGCGGATCGGCTCCGGCCCGAAACGCAGGTGCGACACCGTCATGCTGCCCGATTTCTTGGAATCATAAACAAAGTAGCCCTGCGCATAGTTGTTCGTGCCTTCGCCGATGATCTTGATGGAATTTTTGTTCGCGCCCACCGTGCCGTCCGCGCCCAGGCCGTAAAACATCGCCCGAATCACATTGTCGGGTTCGGTCGAGAATTCCGGGTCCACCGGCAGGCTGGTGTGGGAAACGTCGTCGGTGATGCCGACGGTAAAATGATTTTTCGGCTGCTTCTCCTTGAGATTGTCGAACACCGCCTTGACCATCGCCGGGGTGAATTCCTTCGACGACAAACCATACCGTCCGCCGACAACCTTCGGCATCGTCTTCAGCTTGCCGGTGCCGTTCATCAATCCTTCCGCCAGCGCGGTGATGGCGTCCTGATAAAGCGGTTCGCCTGTCGCGCCCGGCTCCTTGGTGCGGTCCAGCACCGCGAGTGACTTCACGCTGGCCGGCAGCGCCTCAACAAACTTGCTCGTGTCAAAAGGCCGGTACAGCCGCACTTTCAACACGCCGACTTTCTCACCCTTTTTGACGAGATAATCCACCGCTTCATGCGCCGCTTCGCAACCAGAACCCATGAGCACGATCACGCGCTCGGCGTCCGGCGCTCCGACATAATCGAACAGTTTGTAGGCGCGGCCCACCACCTTCGCAAATTGGTCCATGGCGTCCTGCACGATTTGCGGACACGCGGTGTAAAAATTGTTGCCCGCCTCGCGGCCCTGGAAGAAGGCATCGGGGTTTTGCGCCGTGCCGCGCAACACCGGCCGGTCCGGCGACATCGCCCGCGCGCGAAGTCCGGCAATCAGTTTGTCGTCAATCAACGCCCGCAGGTCGTCGTCGGTCAGCATCTCAATCTTCTGCACCTCGTGCGAGGTGCGGAAGCCGTCGAAGAAATGCACGAAAGGAATCCTCGAACGCAGCGTGGCCGCCTGCGCGATGAGCGCAAAATCAACGGCTTCCTGCACGCTGGCCGAGCCGAGCATGCCCCAGCCGGTCGAGCGGCAGGCCATAATGTCACTGTGATCGCCGAAAATGGAAAGCGCATGGGTGGCGATGGCGCGGGCGGTGACATGGAAGACGGCGGGCTGGAGTTCGCCGGCGATTTTGAACATGTTGGGAATCATCAGCAACAGGCCCTGCGACGCCGTGAACGTGGTGGCGAGCGAGCCGGTCTGCAACGCGCCGTGGACGCTGCCCACCGCGCCGCCTTCGCTTTGCAACGCCACGATTGACGGGATGGTGCCCCAGAGGTTCTTCCGGTTCTCGGACGCCCATTGGTCGCAAAATTCGGCCATGGGCGATGACGGCGTGATGGGATAAATGGCCATCACTTCATTCAGGCGGTAGGCGACGTTGGCGACGCCTTCGTTGGCGTCAACGGTCAGTTTGGGTCTTGTGCTCATATCGGTGAAAAATGTAACAAATTAAACATCACGGCGACATCGAAAATGGCTGTCAAGCTGGCGGAATTCAAAACAACTTTCCTGGCAGCCGACAGCCTGGAAAGCAGGTTAAATCAGCGTTGTCCGGACACCCCCACCTTTTTTGTCAAAGAAGCAACATTCGTTGCTTCCCCCGCTCAAAATCATACCGCCACACAGGTTTCCAGCCCCAAAACGCCTTTACGCGAATGGCGCTAATTAACACGAATTTTGAACAACCAAGGAACAAAGACACGAAGAATTTTAATCACGGATGGGCACGGATGGAACCCAGAGCGGCTGACGCCGCAACCACGGATTTTGGATTGCGGCGGGAATCCCGCAGAGCGGGAGCCACGCCGCTTTTGGAAGCAACCGGCCGTACGGAAAGCGGTGTCGCCGCTGCGCTCCAGTCTTCGCTGCGCTTCGCCTCGGCAAGCTGCCACCGCAGTCCAAATCTTTGTCGTTCGTGCGCGAAGAAGTTGCGGGATTGTATTACGGATGTCCACATTGGATATTTGCCCCGCACTCGTGTCGGGTTCTTATTCCCACGGTAGCGGACGCGGCTTTGGGGTCTTCCCCCTTCGCCGAGGGGCGTGTTGCCCAAATGGAACGGAGCGCGGGTGTCCCACTCGCAGCAGCCAGAAAGGCCAAATGAGCGCACGAAATTCCACGGGTTTTGGGGTTTCGAACGTGCTGTGGCTGAGACAGCCGCGCTCCACCCTCTCCAAACTGATTTGGGCAACACGCCCCAAGGCTACGGCGGACCGGGGCATCTGGGAGATGGAGGAACACGGGGGAAAAGAGCCGGCGGGACGCCGGCGCTCCCAGGGGTGAAAACATCCAACTCCGACTTGCGTCGCGAGCAGGCATCGAACATCGAACATTCGCAAGACCCTAGTCAAGGCTGGTTGAATCTTGCACAGCTTCGAGCGGTTCTTCAAACCAGGATCAGGCCGGGGTGGTTGCCGGTGAGGCTCCGGCCGCCCTCGGGCGTGACCAGATAAGTGTTTTCCGTCCCCACCATTCCCACGCCCGGCACGCCTTTCTTCGGTTCGAGTGCCAGCACCATCCCCCCGGCCAGCGGTTCGTTAAAACCTTCGGCAATCACCGGCGGTTCATCAATCTGTAATCCCACCCCGTGCCCGAGAAAATTCGCCCGCCGGTTGCCAAAGCCCATGAAATTCTTCAGAAATTCCGGGGCGAGGCTTGCCCTGGTCCGGACATAAATCTCCGCCGGGATCGCGCCGGGTTTGAGCAACGATGCCAGCCGGTGCTCGAGTTCCACACAACGCCGGTGGGCCGCAATCACCTCGTCCGGCAGCGGCCGGCCAAACATGTAAACCATCGTTTTGTCGGTGTGATAGCCGTCCACGGCACAGCCAACGTCCACGAACACAAGGTCGCCCTTTTGGAGCTTGCGGTCGCGGCTGCCCAGCACCGGTGCGGCGGGGCCGATGCCCACGCACCCGCCCGGCCCGTCGAAGCTGGTGGGATAAATGGAATTTTCCCCGAAGCCCAACTGCGCCACGGCGATGTCCACGTTGAACATGCCAAAGCGCACGGTTCCCTGATGTCCCTCGCGCACCAGGAGGGTATAAAGTTCACAGGCCAGCTCCGCCTCGCTCATTCCCTCGCGCAACATCGCCGGCACGCTGTCTTCCATGATGCGCCGGTGGATGGCGCCGCACCGTTCCATGATGGCCAGTTCGTACGGACTCTTGACGGCCCGCACCCGGGCGATTTGCGCATCGAGCGACGCCACCTCTTTGCAGGCGAAATGTTTCCGGAACCGCTGAACCAACGCGAGCGGAACCAGCTCGGTTTCGAGGTGTATGACCCGCCGTGCCGCAGCCGGCGGCACCGCGGGGACGGCATCGCGGAAGCTTTTCATGGGGCGGATGCCGGGAAAGAGCGATTCGGCGCCGGCCCGCTCGAAACTACGGCGCACCCAGAACACCGGCTCGCCGTCGCGGGGAACCAGCAGCAATCCGTCCTGCATCGTGCCGGTGAAATAGTATTGGTTGACCCGGCCAAAAATTGCGGCCAGCTCCCAACCGGCATGCTCCGCGTCCATCCGCGCCCGGAAGCGCTTCATCCGGCCGGTCAACTCTAAGAGTGGAACTTTGGTTGTCATGCCATTGCCGCCGCCATTATGCGGCCCGGCGAGCCGGGGAAAAGAAAAAGAAAGCGGCGCGGGTGTTGGTTGCAAGTTGAAACTGTAAACTGTATTTGGAGCGCGGCTGTCCCAGTCGCAGCAGATCAAAAGCCAGGGTACGTTTGCCTCGATTTCACCGCGTTTTTTGCGGCGCTGGCTTTCAGCGGAAGAACCACCGGGCAGGCTGGAACATTACGCGGTTTTGCCAGCAAAAGCGCATCATTTGCACCTGCTGCTCCGCCCGTATCCGGCGTCCGGCGCATGGGACTGGTGATTAATGCCAATCTGCGAAAAAAATCCCAACAATCTTCGGCCAGGCACTTGACAGAAAAATTTTATTGGCTAAGTTCAAACGCAGTGGTGAGTAAACTGTCAAACTTGAAACTAAACAGTCTAAACAGTCTATGGACATACATCATCCTTTCCTGAGTGAATTCCCCGAACATCGTGAAACCGTCCGGCATCTGCGCCTGAGCAACAACAAATTCCGTGAGATGTTTGAGGAATACCACCAGGTGGACGACGCGGTCTGCCGGATTGAGGAGGAAATTGAGTTCGCCACCGACCAGGCGTTTGACGAACTGAAGTTCAAGCGCGCCAAACTCAAGGACGCCCTCTATTCCGCAGTCAGCCGCGCCACGGTCGTGGCGTAATCAACGTCAGGTTTTGCCGGCTTTGGCCGGCGCCGCCGATGGTCGCTTTAATGCGATTCGGCGGCGGCTTTCCTTTTCTTCGCCTCTTCAACCACCTTTTCCGCCGCGTCACGAGGCATTTCCTCGTAATGGCTGAATTCTTCCGTATGCACGCCGCGTCCGCCGGTCAGCGAACGGAGATTGCTGGAATAGTGATAAAGGTCTTTCACCGGAACCTGCGCCTTGATGACCTGGAAACCGCCGTCGGTTTCAATGCCCTGGATCCGGCCGCGCCGGGACGATAGATCGCCCATCACCTTGCCCATGCAATCGTCCGGAATGTGAATCTCAATGTTGTTGATCGGCTCCAGCAGACACGGCCGCGCGGCGGTAAACGCCTCCTTGAACGCGAAGTAACCGGCGATTTGAAACGCGATGTCCTTGGAATCCACCGGGTGCATCTTGCCGTCGTAAAAATCAACCTTCACGTCCACCACGCGGCAGCCGGCGAGGATGCCCTCGGTGCAGGCCTGGTTGACGCCCTTCTCGACGGACGGCACGAACACGCGGTCCACGTTCTGGCCGACCAGCGAGTTGGTGAACTCCAAGCCCGTGTCGCGCGGCTTCGGTTCGATGCGCATCCAGACCTCGGCAAATTGTCCGGAACCGCCGGTCTGCTTCTTGTGGCGGTATTTCGAGTCGCCCTTGGCCTTGATGGTTTCGCGATAACGCACGCGCGGCTCGCCCAGTTCGACGTGGACGTTGTACTGCCGACGCAACCGGTCGGCGACGACTTCCAGATGCAATTCGCCCTGCGCGGAGATGACGGTCTGGTGCAGTTCAGAATCCACAAAATAGAGGAAAGTTGGGTCTTCCTCGTGCAACGCGGCGAGGCCGGAGGCGATTTTGTCCTCCTCGCCCTTCACCTTGGCGACCAGCGACGCATGGATGTTGGGCTTGGGATAAACGACCTTCGACAGCATCACGGCCTTCTTCGCGTGGCACAGCGTGTTGCCGGTGTGCGTGTCCTTGAGTTTGACGGCCGCGGCGATGTCGCCGGCGCCGAGGGTGTTGACGGCCTCGCGGTTCTGGCCGTTGAGCAGGTAAATCTGCCCGATGCGCTCATTGACTTTGCGGTCGCTGTTGTACAAATCCATGCCGGTGGAAACCGACCCCGAATAGATGCGGAAGAACGACAGCTCGCCAAAATGCGCCTCGGACATGGTCTTGAAAATGTAAAGCACCGGTTCGGGAGCGTCCAAACCCACCTCCACCTCGGCGTCGTTGGCGTTGAGGGCCTTGACCTTCTTGCGGTCCACGGGCGACGAGCCGTATTTGGCGATGAAATCCATCAGGCGCGCGACGCCGATGTTGTTTTCCGCTGAAGTGCAAAACAGCGGAATCAACGATTCCTTTTGCACCGCCGCGTGGATGCCGGCGCGAAATTCCTCCTCCGACAGGCTGCCCTGTTCGAAAAACTTGTTCATCAACTCGTCGTCGGACTCGGCGATGTGCTCGATCAATTGGCGGTGCAATTCCTTGACCTTCGCCTCCCATTCGCCGGTGGCCGGCTCTTCCTTGTATTTGCCGCTGGAATCGGTCGCGTAGGTCACCATTTCATTGCGCAACACGTCCAGCACCCGGTTGAAGCCGGGGCCGGGATTCATCGGAATGTTCAACGGAAAGACGCGCCGGCCAAACCGCTCCTGCACCTGGCGCACCACCGCGTCGAAATCCACGTTCTCCTTGTCCACCCCGTTCACCACGATCATTTTCGGGATGCCGTAGCGGGTCGCGTAATCCCACACCCGGTCGGTGCCGACGCCGATCCCGTGTTGCGCGTGAATCACCACCAGCGCGAAATCGCCGACGCGCAACGCGCCCAGCCCTTCGCTGATGAAGTCGAGATAACCGGGCGTATCAATGATGTTGAGCTTTTTCCCCATCCACTCCGTGTGCAACAGCGAAGCGGAGACGGAAATCTGGCGGTTCTTTTCGCTGATGTGGTAATCCGACACCGTGGAGCCGTCGGCGATGCGGCCCATGCGGGAGATGACGCCGCCGCACATGAGCATGGACTCGCAAAGCATCGTCTTGCCGGACGAAGCGTGACCGACGACGGCGAAGTTACGGATGTCTGCCGGAGCGTAATTTTTCATAGTGGAATTTCTTTCAATTTGGAAACAGTGGAAACCGCAACCGCCCGCGACTCAAAAGAGTGCGGCCCGTTTGAAGACAAATGCAATTTGGCGAATGCCCGTCGGTGACAGGCGACGATGGTTTGCATGCGCTATTTTATAACCGACCTGCCACCCCGCTGAAAAGCAAAGTTTGGCTTTATTGCATCAAATCTTGCCACGCTGCGCACCGCCGCAGTTCCCCGATGGGGCAGGTTGCCCAAATCGTTTAGGAGACGGCGGAGCGCGGCTGCCTGCTCGCGACACCGACTTTGTCGCGTGCTCGTGGAAACGGAGTTTATCGGAGTCTCAGCCGCAGCACGTTCGACAACCCCCCAACCCGCGGAATTTCATGCATTCTTTTGGCAATCCTGGCGGCTGCGGGTGGGAGGCACGGTGACAAGACATCGTGGACAATACGCCCGCTGGAGGGTGTTACGAATTGAAAAACGACACCCCTTGATTCTATTGGTTAAAATTGCTGTGGTTCAATTTCAATCTCCGCCAGCATCCGCTTCATTTTCCCACCGCCAACCCAATGGGCGCGGCAACAGGTCTTGCAGCGGGGAGGTTGGTTTCGGGTCGCTCAACAGCGCCAGCGCCCGGAGCAAGCCCGCCGCATCGGCCAACAGCACCATCGTCCAAGCCAGCCGCAGACTGTTCAGAAACACGCGCTTGAGGCCGAGCAGATTTTTCTCATAGGCCTGACAAGGTTCGACCCAGGAACGCACCTGCCCAAGGAAGGCGTCTGGCCACCACCGTGTTCAACGGCAGCAAGCCCAGCAAGGTTTCGTGATGGTCTGGTGGATACCCAAACTCTTTGGGACAGGTGCTGGCTTCCCGGCAGCAGGCGCAAAGGGCGGGGCTGCTGGCCACGCCAAACCAATGCTGCGCTTCTGCGGCCTCATACCCAAGCCGGTGCCGTGGCTGGCCGGGGGGACAACTCATCTGATCCCAGTCATCGAAGGGTTTGACCACCTTCATGTCGGCTTTCATTTTCGTCACCACCGCGACTTGCCAGGCCTGGCGGATTTCCTTTTTGGTTTGTTGCTGAATGTAGCCCAAGTCGCCCACGACGATGTCCGGACGCCAGCCCAGACGCTGCCAACATTGCCGGATGCTGCCCTTGAGCAAATAGCCTTCCGGCACATGCGCCGGCGCGGCCCAACTGACCAGCGGCACCAGCAGCCCCGCCGGCTCATTAATTCCCCTGACCGGTTGAAACTTGAACTCCAATCCGGATCTCAATTGAGTTTCCAATTTTCCGGTTCCTACTACACTGGCGGCAATGCACTGGCTGCAAGCACTGGATACAAGCCTGTTTCTTTTCGTCAACCGGTCGTTGGCCAACCCGGTCTTCGACTGGCTCATGCCGATTTTGAGCAACAACGCCTTTTTCTTTCCCGCAGTATTGCTGCTCAGCATCGGCTTGCTTTGGAAGGGCAATGCCCGCCTGCGACTTTGCGTTCTGCTGCTGGCTTTAATCCTGCCGCTGGGCGACACCTTTATCTGCAACACCATCAAGCACGCGGTCGCCCGCCCGCGCCCGTTCGTCACGCTGCCCGAGGCGCGGCTGTTCGGCACCGTCGGCAAAGGCTACGTCGCTCCTGAGGCCGGGGACAACGGCAGGGAGATGTCCACCAACAAAGGCAGCCGCACCAGCATGCCCTCGTCACATGCAGCCAATTGGTTTGCCGCCACCATGATTCTATTCCTTTATTACCGGCGCAGCCGCTGGTTCATGCTGCCGCTCGCGCTCGCCGTCTCCTTTTCGCGCGTCTATAACGGCGTTCATTATCCCAGCGACGTGCTCGTCGGCGCGATTCTGGGTGCGGGTTACGCGGCGGCGGGAGCGATTGCGCTGCAAATGGCGTGGCGAGGGGCTGGTAAAAAATGGTTCCCGGTCTGGCACGCGCAATTGCCCTCGCTCTTGAATGCTGAATGCGGAATACAGAATGCAGAAACACAAAATCTAAAACCCTCAACCCTCAACTCTCAACCTTCAACTTCAGACACACACTGGCTGCGCCTCGGCTACATCGCAATCTTCGTCATGCTCATCGTGCGCTGGATTTACATTGCCAACGGCACGATTGATTTGGAAAAGGATGAAGCTTATCAATGGCTTTGGTCGAAACACCTCGCGCTGTCGTATTACAGCAAGCCGATGGGCATCGCGCTGATTCATTTCCTGGGCACTTCGCTGTGGGGTGACACGGTCTTTGGCATCCGGTTTTTCCCGCCGTTGTTCGCCGCCATTTTGAGCGTGATGGTGCTGCGCTTTTTTGCCCGCGAAGTAAGCGCACCGGCGGGGTTCTGGTTGTTGCTCATCGTCACGGCCACGCCGCTGCTCGGCATCGGGACGATTTTGATGACGATTGATCCGCCGATGGTGCTGTGCTGGATGTGGGCGCTGGTGGCCGGCTGGCGCGCGGCGCAGCCGGATGGCAAAACCCGTGACTGGCTGGTCGTCGGCCTCGCCATGGGCCTCGGTTTTCTCTGCAAATACACTGCGGCCTGCCAGATTGCGTGCTGGGCAATCTTCTTCGCGCTTTGGCCTGCAGCACGCGCGCATCTGCGACGGCCCGGCCCGTGGCTCGCGTTGCTGATTTTCCTGGTTTGCACCACACCGGTCATCATCTGGAACGCGCAACACGGCTGGATCACCGTTCATCACGTCGCAGGGAATGCGGGATTGGGATCACCATGGAAACCGACGCTGCGCTTTTTCCGGGACTTTTTGTTTGTGGAAGCGGGTTTGCTAAATCCGATTTTCTTCGCCGGCGCACTTTGGGCAATGTTCGCCTTTTGGAAACAGCCCCGACACAAGATGTCCGGGCTGTGGCTTTACTTTTTCTGCATGGGCGCTCCGGTTTTTCTCGGTTACTGGCTTTACTCGTTTCATTCGCGGATTTTGCCCAATTGGATTGCCCCCGCCGTGGTGCCGATGTTTTGTCTGATGGTCGCGTATTGGGACGAGCGGCGGCAGGCAGGTTCGCGTCTGGTCAAACCATTTTTGGCGATCGGCCTCGCTTTGGGCTTCTTCGCCGTTGCGATCCTGTTCCAGAGCAATCTCATTGGCAAAGTCGCCGGACAATTATTGCCCGGTGAAAAAGACCCCTTGCGCCGCGTGCGCGCGTGGCAACCGACCGCCGCACTGGTCGAAGGCGAACGCGAAAAATTGGAGGCCGAAGGCAAGCCCGCGTTCATCATTGCCGATCATTACGGCATGACCGGGCTGTTTACATTTTATTTGCCGCAGGCGAAAGCCGCATTGCAATCCGGACCGCTCGTTTATTGCGTGGATTCCGATGAGCCGTTAAACCAATTATTTTTTTGGCCGGACTACGACTATCGCGCCCAGCGCCAGGGTCAAAACGCCATTTACGTCACTGAACTTGACCCCTATCCGCTCGAACCCGGCTGGCTTTGGAAATGGTTGACGCACCAAACGGTCGGTTACGCCACAGTGCCGCCGCCCTTGCCCAAACCGCCGCGAATGCTCCGGGAATTCGAGTCCGTCACCGACCTCGGCGAATTTGAAATCAAAATCGGCAAACGCGTCTTCCGCCGGCTCCACCTTTGGGAGTGCTACAATTTGAAGTGAGAACTGAAAGCCGAAAGCCGATGGTCGTAACTGCCTCTGATTCCTCCCCGTCCTCGCCTGCCGAGCCGAAGCGTCGGCGCGAAGGCTGGTCCTCGATTTTCCTCCGCGTCCGTGATTACGACCTGGCCGCGACGCTGGACTCCGGCCAGGCCTTTCGCTGGCAACCATGCGGCGATTCCTGGCTCGGCATCATCGGCCGGCGCCGGGTGCGATTGACACCCATGCGCAACGGTATTCGCGCCGAAACCGCCGGGCCGGTCGCCGATTGGCAATGGCTGCGCGATTATTTGCAAACCGAGGTGGATTTGGACGCCGTGCTCAAAACTTTTCCGGATGACGCACCCATGCGCGATGCGGTTGCCGCGTGCTGCGGTTTGCGCGTGCTGCGGCAGGACCCGTGGGAATGTCTCGCGTCGTTTATTTTGTCCTCGACCAAACAGATCGTCCAAATCCGGCAAATCGTCGCCCTGCTCTGCGAACGATTCGGAGAACCGATTAATCGGTGTAACGTCGAGCCTGTGGTTCGACTTGATTCGGCCACAGGCCGAACTCTACAATTTGCATTTCCGTCACCGGAAAAAATCGCCGCCGTCACCGAACCCGAACTGCGCGCCTGCAAAATGGGCTTTCGCGCACCGCATCTGCTCGCCGCCGCACGGCAGATCGCTGATGGCAAATTCGATTTGGAACGGCTGCGCCATTTGCCGCAGGCGGAAGCACGCGAAGAATTGATGAAATTGCGCGGTGTTGGTGCTAAAATTGCCGATTGCGTCCTGCTGTTCGCCTATGGCTTCGATGGCGCGTTCCCGGTGGATGTGTGGGTGGAACGCGCGTTGCGCGAACTGTATTTCCCACGCCGCCGCGTCAGTGCCAAACGGCTGCGGCATTTTGCCGCGACGCATTTCGGCCCGCACGCCGGTTACGCCCAGCAATACCTTTTTCATTACATGCGGACGAAACGGAGTTAGATCCACAGCACGTCATCACCCCCTTTCATCGTAGCGGCGGTCGGCAGACCGCCGCATTTCTCCAGCAGATTGAAGAGTGCGGCTCTCTGCCGAGAAGCCGCTACGCCGGTCTGGCCGAGGTCTCTTTCAGGATTGATGTCATTTGGTGAAAACCAAACCAAAAGCGCACTGGACAGAAACCGGCCGGTCAGCTTTCATAAGCCCACGATGAAGGCTGTAGATTGAAAAATCAGCCATGCACAGGGTCGTGCATGCTCTGCGGCATAATAATGTTGGCTGTGAACTTGCAACTATATGAAAAGTAAAAACCTACTCATCTTAATGGCTGCCACTTTGGTTTTTGCGGGTTGTAGCACCACACCCTCGGAAAGCCATCCCGAAAAGAAACCTCCGAAGGCTGACAGGGTTCAAGTTTTGATGTACGACACTGCCCCGCGACTCAAGACATCTCATCTGGATGTTTACGACCTGCAGCCGCCAGAGAAGCCCTATAAGGTCATTGCCCTTTTGACTTGTGAGGGCCGTGTGGATCAAGAGGCGGTGATGAGCACTGCAATCTTTTACCGGGCACGGCAGATTGGAGCGGACGCCGTAATACGTGCAGGCAATGTAACCACGCAGAAAGAATCATTCTCTTTAAGCCGTTACGGCGGCGGCGGCATTAGCGAAGCGCGATGCGTATTCAATTACCGAGCGATTGTGTATGACAACAAGTAGTGCTTTTTTTAGCTCTTGGTGGGCAGCCGGCAGCCAACAAGACGTTGGACCGAATTGCGAGCAGACCTCGCAGTTTTCGGACGTGCGTGGTTGTGCTGATTTATGATTTTGGATTTTCGTGCTCGAAATCGGTCAGCTTTGCCTTAGACTAAATTTTCTTCACCGTCACCTCGTCCTTCGCTGACATAAAATGAAAATTGATTGCATTCTTTCACCGGCGGAATTGCCCGCGCTCGCGAAACGCGATTTGCGGGACGCCACCTGCGTCGTGTTTGACGTGCTCCGCGCCACGAGCACGTTTGTAACCGCGCTGCACAACGGGGCGAAGGCGGTGATTCCGGTCGCTGAAATTTCCGAGGCGCTGGCCATTCGCCAAAAACAGCCCGGCGGCCTCCTCGGTGGCGAACGCGACGGCGTAAAAATTCGCGCCGACCAAACTAGCGGCGGCGATTTTGACCTCGGCAACTCACCGCGCGAATACACGCCGGAAAAAGTTCGCGGCAAAACGATTGTTTCCACAACGACGAACGGCACGCGCGCGTTGCGCGCCTGCGCGGGCGCGCAAACGGTTTTGGCCGCCTCGTTCTTGAATCTCACGGCCACCGCACAATTCATCCGCTGGCTTCAGCCCGCCCAAATACTGCTCGTGTGCGCCGGCACGCGCAAAAACCTGGCCGACGAAGATGTGCTGGCGGCAGGCGCACTGGGCGAAATGTTGGTTCGGTGGGGCGAGACTGCTGGCGAGCCGAAGGGAGAACAAAAACACCCCGGCTCGCGAGGACGCTCGCCCCACCAAAAACGGATTTATGGATTTTCAAATTCGGCTGAAACCGCCCGCAACGCCTGGCGGAAGGCGAAGTCCAACCTGCTCGAAGTTGTTTCGGCGGCGGAAAACGCGCGGCGGTTGCTGGCCATTCCCGAATTGTGCGATGACGTGGAGTTTTGCCTGCGGCAGGATGTTTTCAATCTGGTTGCCGTGCTGGGCCATGACGGCGCGATCCGGATTTCAATTTGAAACGGGCATGCCCAGCGCCTGTAGCTTCGCCTGGATTTTCGCGTCACCGGGTTTTAGCTGCAATGCCGCCTGATAACACCGCACCGCTTCGGCGGTCTGCCCCTGTTTCACCAGGGCATCACCAAGGTTGCTGTGGAACTGGGGGTCGTCGGGCATAAGGCGGATGGCTTCGCGATAATGCCGGATGGCCTCATCAAGCTTTTTCTGGATAAACAAAACCGTGGCAAGGTTATTGTGCGCGTCGGCAGAATCCGGATCGAGTTTCAACGCCGCCTCGAAACACACAATGGCATCGGCAAATTGCTTCCTGGCCGCGAACGCGAAACCAAGATTGTCGAGAATGTCGGGCTGGTTGGGAATGATTTCCAGGGCGCGTTGATAATTGTTTATTGCTTCGTCCCAGTTGCCGAGTTTGGCGAAGGCGTTGCCCAAATTATACAGAACATCGGAGTCGTCGGGCTTGATTTGCAGGGATTTATGGAAGCAATCCATGGCTTCGGTGATTCGCCCTTTTTTTGAGAGCCAGGTGCCGAGGTTGTTGTAGGCAAGATAATTATTTTTTGTCACGGCCAACGTATGACGAAAAAGCGTTTCATCGTTTTGCCAATAGCGCAATTGATCCCGCGTCCGAAATGCGCAGGCGACCAGAACCGTCATGGCCAAAAAAGTGATCAATGGCCCGGGCACACGCCGGCCCGCGCACACCGCACCGAGACCCCAAACCAAAACAGTAAACACGCCAATCAATGGCACATAGGTGTATCGGTCGGCCATGGACTGGATTCCAACCTGAACCAGACCGATGACGGGAACGAGCGTCCCGACAAACCAAAACCAGCCGGTGAATCCAAAGGGAAATTTTCGCGCCAGCAAAACAGCAATTGCAGACAGACCGACAACCAGCGCCACGGAAAAAACCACCAGCGGCAGTTCCCAATTTCCCGGATACGGATATAGATTGGCGAGCGGATTTGGCCAGAAAGCCTTGCCGAGATACCGGGCGTAGGAGACAAAGGCATTGTCAAGCCGTTGCGACAGGGAAATTCTTGTCAACGCGGTGACCGCGCCGCCTTTTTGCTGCGCGATAAACGTCACCACGCACGAAATCACGCTCACTAGGAAGAACGGAATCTTTTCCCAAACCAGATTCCGAACACTCGCCACCTGCCACTTGCCACTTGTCACCCTCTGCAGCGGCCACCAGTCCAGCAGCAACATCACCAACGGCAGCGTCACCAGCATCGGTTTGCTCATCAAACTGAGGGCAAAAAAAACCAGCGCCAAACCGTAAAAAAGTGATGCGTGACACGTGACACGTGGCGGGCTTGGTTGCGGCGTGATTTCTGTTCTCGTCACTTGCCACCCGTCACTTGTCACACGCCGTGCGTAACCAACGTAGAACAGCAACACCAACAATCCGAAAAACGTGCTCAAAACGTCCTTGCGCTCCGAAATCCACGCCACCGATTCCACGTGCAACGGATGCAGGGCAAACAGCGCCGCAACCATTGCGCTGCGCCAGATCGCCGCCGTCAAACGCCGGAGCAGCAGGAAAAGCAGAACCGTATTGGCGGTGTGAAACAGGAGATTCGTGAAATGCGGCCCGGCGGGTCCCTTGCCAAACAATTCCGCATCCAGCATCAGGGATAGCCACGTCAGCGGATGCCAGTTGCTCGCGTAGCTCGTGGTGAATGCCCAGCGAACATCGCCGGAAGTCAAACCTGCCAGCACATGAGGATTGGCCGTGAAATAGACCGGGTCGTCGTAATTGACGAAGTCGCAACGCATGACCGGCCAATAAACCGCCAAGGTCACTGCCACCAGCAACAGGTAAATGCCAAGCGGCCCGGAAAACTGAAGCTTCCCTTTCGCATCCATCTTTTGCTCAGGTAAATTCATTGGGCCAACCCATCAAATCACAAATTCCAGTTCCGGCTGGTGCGGTATCAGGCCGCGCTCGAAGGCTTGGCCGAGAAACCGGCGGATGGATTCCCTGCCCCGCTCGCCGTAATCAAGCGTCCAGTGGTTTACATACATCCCCACGAATTTGTCGGCAAGGTCGCGGCCCATGTCGCGCGCAAATTGCAGCGCGTGTTGCACCGCCTCGGCCCGGTGATCCAGGCTGTACCGGATGCTCGCGGTGAGAATGTCGGAAATTTTCAGGCGCGTCGCCAAATCGAATTTCTTGTGAATGACATTACCGCCCAGTGGCAGCGGCAGTCCGTCATTTTCCTTTCCCCACCACACCCCAAAATCTTCGCAAAGCACCAGGCCCTCGTTTTGATACGTCAACTGGCCTTCGTGGATGATAAGGCCCACATCGGCCTGACCGGACCGGACGGCCTGGAAAATCTGATCAAAGGGAACCACAATGTAATCAAAAAAGGTTGAGGGTTGAGGATTGAGGATTGAGGGTTTTGGCGCGCTTCGCGGCAACGTGTCGCCCAGCCAGAGCTGCAATGCCAAAAACGCGCTGGTCATTGTACCGGGCACGGCGATTTTCTTCCGGGCAATTTCAGCTTTGGAAAATTTCCGCCTGGCCACGAGCATTGGGCCGTAACCATCGCCCATGCTCGCGCCGCTGGGCAGCAACGCGTATTTATCGCTCACGTGGGCATAGGCACGGATGCTGACGGCAGTGATGTCGAGTTCGCCGCGCGTGGCGCGCTCGTTCAGCGTCTGGATGTCCTGCAAAATGTGCTCGAAACGGTAGCCGTGCGTCGGGATCAAGCCCTTCGCCAGCGCGTAAAACATGAAGGCATCGTCGGGGTCGGGCGAGTGGCCGAGCGTCAGCGTCATTTGCTGCATGGATGAAGGCTAAACCACACGGTGCGAACTGTCACGACGAGATGGCGCGGCGTGCGTTGCGGCCTCTAACCCGTATCCATGTGGTAGGAAAATCTTTTAACCACGGATGGACACAGATGAACACGGATGGGAAAAAGGATTTCCACAACGCAAACACGTTCACCAATCAGTGAAGCCGCCCGGGTTCGTTGAAAAGACTTTAGCCCTTGTCTTAATCCGTGTTCATCCGTGTTCATCCGTGGTTTAATTGAATAGAGGTTAAGAGCGCCGGCTTGCTGCACAGCTTGCTGGCAAGTCCCGATACCGCTTATCAGGACTGGTTGCCAATTCCGGCAATCCCCGGTTTACTACGCCATGCTGTTTGAACGACTTTTCGGACCCCGGACGCCACCAGCTTCATCGGTTGTCCACCTGTCGGTGAGGCCGCAACCGTTGCCGCTCCTGATGGTGCGCAATCCGCGCGCCCGCCGCTATCTGCTCCGGTTGCGTCCCGATGGCACCGCCCGCGTTACGATTCCCCGCGGCGGCACATCGGCGGTGGCGCGGCAGTTTGTCGAACGCCATGCCGCCTGGCTGGAACGCGAGCTTCAGCGGCTCCAGTCACAACCCCGGAAACCAGCGGCATGGACGATTGGGACGGAGATTCTCCTGCGCGGCGACCCGGTCCGCATTGAAGTCGGGCCCAACGGCGATGACAAAGAAATCGAGGGTCCGTCTTCGTCCGGCTACGGCGCGACAAGCGAGGACGATGCGACAGGGGAAGCTGAAACCGTCCGCTTCGGCGGCGAGTTAGTCCGGGTCTCCGATCCGGTTGCCGATTTGCGCCCCGCCATTGAAGGCCATCTTCGCAAACTGGCAACGCGGGAATTGCCACCGCGCGTGCTGGAACTGGCCGCCCAGCACGGATTAACCGTGCGCCGCATCACGGTGCGCAGTCAGAAATCGCGTTGGGGTTCCTGTTCGCGACGCGGCACGATTTCCCTGAACTGGCGGCTCATCCAGACACCCGCCTCCGTCAGTGACTACATCTGTCTGCACGAACTGGTGCATTTGCGGCAAATGAACCACTCGCCCGGGTTCTGGCGGGAAGTGGAGCGCGTTTGTCCCGACTACCGGATGGCCAAACATTGGTTGAAAGAACACTCCGGTCTGCTGCGGTAACCGGCGGTAGGGTTACACCCCATAGCGAAAAGGCGGCCCAGGCCGTAACCTCAACCAACATGACCGCAATCAAAATCAAAGCCGGCCGTTTGCTGCTTGCACTGGCTTTGGGACTGCCAATGGCCGCCATCGTCACCAGCATGACCGGTTGCGCCAGCGGTCCGTTTTCATCAAACCTCAACCAGTCTCCGACCGATTCCAATCCCACCCAGGACGGCGAGGACCATGCCGTGCCGGTCTTTACGTCTCCGGTCGTCACTCCGGCGACCAACAATCTGGCGAATACGCCTTCCTGACGGATTGGCCGACAACAAACCGGCCGGCCATTCCCAATCCTCCAACCGGGCTTCGCGTGCGGGAGTTGCAACCTTCTGTAAAAGCAGCCCGCCGGGCGCTGCGTGTAAGTTCGCACTTTCATTTGTGTCGTTTCACGACTAGCGTTTTCAGGAAGCAGCCGGTGTGGCGAAATGGCAGACGCACAGGACTTAAAATCCTGGGACCGTAAAAAGTCGTGTGGGTTCGAGTCCCACCACCGGCACCACATCAAAAAACGCTAATATAATCAGCAGTTTTAAGGCGAATAGAAAATTGGAAAACGAATTGCATAACGCTACCGCATAACGTATCCACCCGTGTCAATGCTGCTCTTGCGGGTTTGCGGCAACTTCACCTGCGTCATTAATCCGGTTGGTGGAATCAACACCCGACGGTCTAAAAATGGTTTTGCCACAGAAATACGACCACTCTGAATAATGCCCGCCTGACATCGCTACACCCTCTAGGCCGCGCCTCAACCAAGATCAGGTCTTACCAACGTCACCGGCCACCTGAGCAACGAACACACCCAGGGCAGTCGGCGCGGTTGAACATTGGCCCGGCGACGGTGACGGTGCCGGCGGCGACCGGGTTGAAGGCAAAGGAAACTGTTAATTTCCAAGACCGTCCCCGCCCCCGTGGCCCCCCGGCCCCGCGCCAGCAGCAGGCCGAGTCCCGCGCGTATTGGTGGTGTTCAGAGAGCAAATCGTTTCCGGTACTGCCGATTGGGTTTTAGGTCAGGATCTCTACCAATTAGCCTCGCAACAGAGAGGCCCTGTCGTTGAATGTGAATAACTTATGGTTGACAGGAATGGAAGTTTGTTTAGAGTTGTTATTAATCAGATAGAAGTATTCTAAACATTAATCAGAAAGTGGCCATGAAAACTAGTTTCCAAAGGATTAATTCATTTATCAGTTCGGCAGTTATTGCACTTACGGGAGTTCTTCTAACAGTGCAACCATGCCGGTCGCAGTCTTATACGGTCGGCGACATGGGCGGCTGGTCCGGCTCATTCCTTACCGGATTCGGGATAACTGGCGGACCTTATGGTGGTGGCGACTCAACTTGCGGCCAGACGTTCCGCATCAATAATGGGAACGCCCTAGTCAGTAGCATTTCCTTCCCACTTTACGCCGAGAGTTCCGCAGCCGAATTTCAAGTCGGCGTGGCCGCTTGGAATGGTGCACAGGCAACGGGTTCCTTGCTGTATTTGAGCGATCCACTGGTTGCAGGAGGAAGTATTTGGTCGGGTAAGGCAGCGGCATTGCTGCCGCTTCCTCACCTCAGAACCGGACGTGAAAGTTTCACCTCATCCGGCTCAAGCCGTTGCGAAGCCCC
>PLAY01000043.1 GCA_003134375.1 Limisphaerales bacterium
CGAACTCAGAAACGGCGGGACAACGCCCAAAAATGGGCAGGCCTTAATTTGGATTTAAATATCCAATGAATAGAGCCATCAAAAGGCCAATCCCCGCCACCATAAAGATGAAACCCAGCCATCTGAATTTCTTCCGATCCCGGTCCACGCGATAATTTCCCACCCAATCTGGACGGAAGAAATAAAGAAGACCAGCAGCCAACCCGAAAATTGCAATTAAAAAATCGCCACAATGGTTTATTATGTACGGAATAAACGCATTCATGGACTTTTCTTTGAATCCGCCACAATGATCCCGTTCAAATACGGCTCCAGTTTCACGGCCAGTTCCTCCGGCAGGCGTTTGGGTTTTCCGTTCACGCCGGCGCAGGCGTGGAACGTTTCGGCTTCGAGAATGAGTTTACCGTCCTGATTCAAAATGCGGTGGGCGAAATTCAACCGCACGCGCTCGATGAGCGTCGGCCAGACTTCAATCGCCAGCAGGTCGTCGTAACGGGCGGGAGACTTGTACCTCAGGCGGGCTTCAATGACGGGAAAAATCACGTCGCGTTCCTGCCATTGCAAAACCGTGGCGCCGAGGGAGCGGATAAATTCGCCGCGCGCGGCTTCAAGCCAGTCGAGGTAGCGCGAGTGATAAACGTGGTTGCCGAGGGTGCAGTCGGCGTAGCTAACGCGGTGCGGGTGGCGGAACGGAACGGTCATGGGCGCAGAGCGTAAGGAGGCGCGCTGAAAGTTCAACGCTGAAAAAACCAATCCGTCGTAGCGGCGGTCGGCAGACCGCCGCATTTTCCATGGAAATTTTAGATGCGGCTCTCTGCCGAGGAGCCGCTACACCAGTTTTGCAGAAGGCTCGGTGATTATGATTAAGAACAGGATTACGATTAAGATCGGGAATGCGTTGAAAATCGGTTGCGCGAACCGAGATTGCGGGTATGTTGCCACCATGAATTGGCAACAGGCCGTTTCGCTGGCGATTGTGGCTTCGGTCGCCGGATTGTTTTCATGGGGACAGTTTCGCCGGCGCAAATTCAGTTTTGAGCGCGACACGCATTGTGGTTGTTCGGCGCGTGCGCAATCCGAGACGAAAAGCTCCATTGTGTTTCACGCGCGCAAGGGCGAACGGCCCGAAGTGGTGGTTAAAATGAAGTGAACCCGGCATACGGCATACTTGCGAAGGCAGGCTTTATGGGATATTATCTTTAATCATGGCTGTAACCAAAGTGAGTTCTACAATGCATTTTATTCCCCGCAGTTCGGCGGTGGGCGGGCGCGGGGGGGCGGCCAGCGGCCGTTGGATTCCGAACACGGATGTTTACACCACCGACACCGGGCTGGTCATCAAGGTGGAACTGGCCGGGATGAAAAGCGAAAATCTTGAAATCACCGTCGAGGGCCATCGTCTGCGCATCAGTGGCAGCCGCCCGGATGTTTGCCGGGCGCACAAATGCAATTTTCTGGTCATGGAAATCAGCTACGGACCGTTCGAAAGCGTGCTTGAACTGCCTGCGGATTACGATCTCAGCCAGGCCAAGGCGATTTATGTGAACGGTTTTCTGCGAATTGACGTGCCGGTGGCACACCAATTGCATACCAAAAGCACGAAAGTTCCAATTGCCGAAGGAAATTAGCCGCGCATGAATCTTTTCCCGTGCGCCGGCCTCTAATATTATAGTTTATAGAAACGACGATGACTTCGCCGGAAACAGAATTTGTCAGTATTCTGGGCGGTGCCGAGAAATCGGAGCCACCGCGCATCTCGTCGCGTTCATTGCCGGAAAACCTGCCCATCCTCGGCCTGTCGGACATCGTGATTTTTCCCGGCGCGGTGGTGCCGCTGCTCGTCGAAACCGGGCCAAGCCTGAAATTGATTGATGACATTGTCGCGGGCGACCGTTTGTTTGCCGCAGTGCTGCAGCGCAAACCTGAAATCGCCGAACCCATGCCGGAGGATTTGCACGAGGTCGGCTGCGTTTCGCGCCTGTCCAAAATGGTGAAATATCCCGACGGCACCGCGCGCGTGCTGGTCGAGGGTTTGTGGCGCATCCACATAAGCAAATACGCGCTGCCGGCCCCGTATTTGCGCGCGAGTTACGAATTACTGCGGGACGAAACGGAGGATTCCATTGAGTTGCAGGCCATGTTGCGCAACGCGCACAAGCAATTCGAGGAAATCGCCCGGCTGTCCAATGCGCTTTCGGACCAGGTCAAAATCTCCGCGCTGAACACCGAGCATCCCGGCCATTTCGCCGACCTCATCGCCGCGAATCTGAATCTCAGCCTCGAAGACCGGCAGAAGCTGCTCGAAACCATCTCCGTCCGCGAGCGGCTGCAAAAACTTCTGCCCCTGCTCAACCGCGAGCAGGAGGTGTTGACGCTCAGCTCAAAAATTCAAAACGACGTCGCGTCTTCCATCGCCAAGACGCAGCGCGATTTTTTTCTGCGCGAACAATTGCACGCCATTCAGCGCGAACTCGGCGAAGGCGAATCCGGTTCGGGCGAAACCAAATCGCTGCGCGAAAAAATCGAGCAGACGCCCATGCCCAACGAGGCGCGCAAAGCCGCCGAGCAGGAACTCGAACGCCTGCAGCAGACGCCGCCTGCCGCCGCCGAATACGCCGTCGGGCGAAATTATCTCGACTGGATATTGAACATGCCGTGGGAAAAAGCCACCGAGGACAAGCTGGATTTGAAGGCGGCGGAAAAAATCTTGAACGAGCAACATTTCGGCCTGGTGAAAGTCAAGGATCGGCTGCTCGAATTCATCGCCGTCATCAAACGCCGCAAGCAAATCAAAGGACCGATTCTTTGCCTGGTCGGCCCGCCCGGCGTCGGCAAAACCTCCCTCGGCAAAAGCGTGGCGGACGCGCTTGGACGCAAGTTCGCGCGCATTTCACTCGGCGGCATGCGCGATGAAGCGGAGATTCGCGGTCACCGGCGCACGTATGTCGGCGCGATGCCGGGACGGATCATCCAGACGCTGCGCCGCATCGAAAGCCGCAACCCGGTCATTTTGCTGGATGAATTGGACAAGGTCGGCGCGGATTTTCGCGGCGATCCGGCGGCGGCGCTGCTGGAAGTGCTCGACCCGGCCCAGAACCATACGTTTACCGACCATTACCTCGACCTGCCCTTCGACCTTTCGCGGGTGCTCTTCATCACCACGGCGAACTGGCTGGAGCCGATTCATCCCGCGTTGCGCGACCGGCTCGAGGTTATTGAACTGCCCAGCTATACCGAGTCCGAGAAATTACAAATTGCCAAACGCTATCTCGTCCCGCGCCAGATCGAGGAGCACGGCCTCACGCGGCGGGATGTAAAGTTTGCCGACTCCGCGCTGCGCAAACTCATTCGCGAATACACCCGCGAGGCCGGCGTGCGCCAGTTGGAACGCGAAATCGCCGCGCTGTCGCGCAAAGCCACGCGCAAGATCATTTCCCAAAACGGCAAGGCAGCAACGGTCAAGCTGGACGCCGATAACTTGAAGGACTTTTTAGGCCACGCGCCGTTCATTGCCGAAACGGCGGAGAAAATCACCGAATACGGCATCGCCACCGGGCTGGCGTGGACGCCGTTCGGCGGCGACGTTTTGTTCATCGAAGCGACGCGGATGCGCGGGCGGGGCAATCTGCTGTTGACCGGATCGTTGGGCGAAGTGATGAAGGAAAGCGCGCAGACGGCGATGAGTTATTTGCGCAGCCAGGCCAAATTGCTTGATCTGGATTTGAGCGATTACAACAAATTCGACATTCACATTCACGTGCCCGCCGGCGCGACGCCGAAGGATGGGCCGAGCGCGGGCGTGACGATTGTTGCGGCGCTGGCGTCGCTGCTGACAAAAAAACGCGTGCGCTTCCGGATGGCGATGACCGGCGAGATCAGCCTGCGCGGACGGGTGTTGCGCGTGGGCGGCATCAAGGAAAAGGTGCTGGCCGCGTCGCGTTTTGGCATCAAGGAAATCATTATGCCGGACCAAAACAAATCCGACTGGCTCGACGTGCCGGCGGAGGTTCGCGCCCGGCTCAAAGTCCATTTCGTCCAACACATTGCCGACGTTCTCCGGCTGGCGCTGGAGGCGAAATGAAATTCTCCCCGCTTTGAAAAGAAAGATGATGGTTCGCCCTCACCCCGACCCTCTCCCCCAGGAGAGGGAGAATGGCCCTCAGTCTGTTGGCGAAACCGGCATCGTTGGAATTTTCCCAAGTCATGCAAAACTGTTCCCTCTCCCCGGGGGAGAGGGGCAGGGTGAGGGGAACCCACCTGTTTTTTTGCGCAATACCTTCGTTTGGCGGCGGACATTTGCACTCATTTGTCTTTTTGCGTTTGCAGCAACAATTCTCTGCGCAGCGACGACGAATGACTTGTCCGACGCGGAGATTCAAGGCCGCCGGCTCGCGCAACAACTCCGCAATACCAGGCTGGAAAACATCACAAACACCGGGGTTTTCAAAATCCGCGACGCAAAAAAACGCCGGCTGGAAATCCCGGTTCGTTTCCAAATAACGGCGGCTCAGGCAGACTCACCAGGGTGGGAGGCCTGCTATGAAACGACCGGCACCAACCACTGGCTTTTGACCATAAGCCATTCCGCAGACCAGCCAAACCATTACCGGCTGGTCAGGCGGGACGAAACGGCCGATTTGACCGGCAACGAAACCGCCATTCCGTTCGCCGAATCGGACTTTTGGATTGCCGATTTTGGCCTGGAGTTTCTTTTCTGGCCAGAACAGAAAATTTTGAAGAAGGAATTCCACAACAACTGCGCCTGCGTTGTGCTGGAAAGCACCAATCCTCATCCTGCCACAAATGGCTATGGGCGCGTGGTTTCCTGGATTGACGAGGAAAGTGGAAACATTATCGAAGCCACGGCCTACGATGGATCAGACAAGCCGCTGAAAGAGTTTAATGTAAAGAGTCTGACGAAGGTTAATGGCCACTGGCAAGTGGAGGCGGTTATCATGGACAACGTCCAGACCGGCTCGCGCACGCGGCTGGAATTCGATTTGAAGAAGAGTGACGGGGTGCGGTCGGATTCCGCTGGCGCGAAGCCGCAGCCCAGCCCCGGTGGATAGCTTGGTGATAAATTGCGAACAAGTCAGCCGGCCACATGCTTGACATAAACCGGTTGACGGGTCAGGCTCGCCCAAGATGTTATGAATGCAAGCCGGCCCCGAAATTTTCTAATTATTTTTATCTGCTCCGCCCTCAGCGCGGGGGTTTTTGCCGCCGAAACGAATGCCCTTTCTTCGTCAGAAGCGATGGGCGCCACGGTGCAAACCCAGATAAACGGTTATCTCCAGATTCAGGAACAGCTTCACGACACACAACTGGCCATTGAGCGCAACCGTCAACAAGCCGAGGCTGCCGCCAAGCGCAACGCCGACGACATGGCCGCGCGCATCGAAGTGTTACAACAGGTCATCGCCACCCAGCGCGTGAGCGAGGTTGAGACGATGCAGAAAATGCAGCAATTCATGCTGATTCTGGCGGGCGCTTTTGGGACGATTGGCCTGCTGGTCGTGTTGTTGATGGCTTATTTGCAGTGGCGCACCGTCGCGCGACTCGTTGAATTGTCCTCGCTGCGCCCGCCGGAGTTTGCCGTGGGCAACGGCCGCATTTCCCCTTCGCTGGTGACCAGCGCCAGCGTGGAGCAATCGAACGCACGGCTGTTCGACATGGTGGATCAACTGGAGAAGCGCATCCTGGAGTTGAAACAGGCCACGCTCGCCCCGCTGAATGAGACCACCTCATCCGCCGTGCATGAACCGAATGGCGTGTCAAAAATTTCGGACGACCGCGATGAGTGCGTCGCCAACCTGCTCGCCGAAGGCCAGTCGCTGCTGGTCGCCAACGAGCCGCAGAAGGCGCTGGAATGTTTTGATGAGGCGCTGGGGCTGCATCCGAAACACGCCGATGCGCTGGTCAAAAAGGGAGGCGCGCTCGAAAAGCTGGGCCAGCTCGACGAGGCCATTGCCTGCTATGACCACGCGATTGAAGCGGACGGTGGAATGACCATCGCCTATCTTCACAAAGGGGGTCTGTTCAACCGCTTGTCGCGTTATGACGAAGCGTTGCACTGTTACGAACAGGCCTTGCGCACGCAGGAGAAAAAAGCGCCGGATGAAAAGGCCGCCGCGTAGCCTCAGTTGATTCCATCCGGTTGCGCGGCATTCACCATAAAAATGATTTTTGCTCGCTGAGCAACTGGTCATCCGACCACAGCGTGGTGCGCCACGCGACGAGTTCGCCGGAATTTTTATAGTCCGCGCCCCCCAAAGTCAGCGAAGTCCAGCGGCGGAAAAATCCGGGCGTGACGGATTGTTCCAGCGTGGTTTGGCGCGGCAAACCGCCGGCGCCAACACCCCGGAGTTCAACGCGCAATTTTAATTTTGCGCCTTTGGCGTTCGACGCCTTCCATAAAACGTCGAAGCGAATGGCGGAAATTTCGTTGGTGTGCTGGCGCAGATAAACCTGGTAGGCGTCGCGATCGTAAAGACTCGGCGAAACCGCGTCGCGGCCCTTGAGGTCGAGGAGCAGCGGCAGGACTTTGACGACCCGGCCGCTGACGGCGTCAGACGCGAACGTTGCCGAAAGCGAACCGAGCAAAAGCAAAATCACCAAAAGCCGGCGCATGGCGAAACAATAACGGGCGGCTCTGTAAATTCAACACTGATTTATGGCGGCTCGGTGGACGACGGCCGGCCTGGCGACGGCCATGGACCGCCGCTGCAAAAATCACTTCCAGTAAAAGCTCAAGACTTGAATGTCCATTCCTGAAGTGCGGGCGAGGATGGCGACGTATTCGCGTTTGAATTCGCTGATTTGCGCGGTAGCGTGAACTTCATATGTGTAACTGTGTGTGTCGCAAGCCGACGTATCCTGGATTCCAAAGCCCCCCAATTGTCCGGGGCTGCTGAAGGGAATGTCATCCTCCGTGCCATCCACGCCATCGGGACCGGCGCGTTGTTTGATAATGGCGTCGGCCATGGCGGCATCCACGCCGGGAATCATTTGCAGGACGTTCGCATTGGCGGTGTTGATGTTGATTTTCCCGGAAGAAAACGGCGTAAAAATCTCCACCAGCCCGAACGGATAATCGGGCGTTTGACCGGGCGCGGTGCCCAGACCGAGTTTATGTTGAAAGACCGAGGGCGTGTGGGTCGTCGCGGCGCTGCCCCAGTAGATTTCGGGATGATCCAAGATTCCTTTGACGAGCAGAAGTTCGGACATGTCGTCAATCGGTGCCTCCTTGGCATAGTAAGGCACGGCCAGACCCTGATAATAATCGCTCTTCGCTCCAGCCGGTTGCGGACCGTCAGTCCGAATCCAGTCCTTAATCGAATCGGAGACGACGGATATTTGATTGGCATCCACGCCCATGAGTGTGAGCGCCTGTTGAATCGGGTTGGGATTGATGGCGGAATAGACGGCGGTGTTGATGTTCACCTTGCGTTCGAGGTCAATGATTTTGATCGAAACCGTCCCGTCGCCGACCGGATAATTGACGAGCGAGAGGGACGACAACGCGCTGTTGGATTCGGCCAGGCTGCCTGATCCACCGGCCCATTTTTGGTTCAGCGAATCGAAAGGTTCACCCGGCGGATGTTGCATTAGGACATAACGTGCCAGTTCCACGCCCGAACGCCCCAGCCAAAGCAACTGCTGTTCGGAATTCGCGTTTTGTGCAAGCCGGGTCTCGACTTTCATGGAAAGCACGAACCCTGCCGCCAAAGCCGACAGCACGAAAATGGCGCACATCACCATGATGAGCGCAATGCCGCCGGAGTTGTGGTGGGTGCGGACTTTCATGGGCGCCTTCCTGGTGGACTGCCGGGTGGCCCGCCGCGCAGTCCGCCGGGTAGTCCGCCGCGCAGTCCGCCGGGTGGTCCGCCGCCACCACCTGTCGGCATTTGCACGACGGTCGGCATCGTGATGGACGGCAAAGCAATGAGGTGCGTGATGGCCATGGTTGCCGCGCTGCCGGAATCGGCGTTGTCGCCGAGCAGGAGGCTGACCCGCACCATCGGTGGAATGGAGTTGGTGTCAACCCATTCATCGTCCCATTGCATCTTGTTCGTGTCCCAGCACTCAACGACGAAATCCTTCACGTTGCGTGCCAGCACGAGCGGGTAATGTTGTTCGTCCCCGTCCACGTCCATGAGAATCGGATTTTGCCGCAGGACCAGGTCCTTTTCCGAGCCGATCGCATCCGGTCCGGGTTCGACCGTGAAAGTGAGGCGCCGCAAATTAAAATTGCCAAACCGGCCGTTGCGCGGAAAAACATCCGGCACCCGCGCCGTGAAGCTCAGCGTGGGCTGGTCGCCGTTTTGAACAAAGAAATAGTAATATTGCATGGAGGCTCGAAATGATTGGATGCACGTAAGCGAGTCTTCAATCGTCCGCACGGCGATGCGCTCGCGCTGGGCTTGTGCGGCGGTCTCCAGTCCGGTCCTCGATGCGCGCAAAATGAGTATCCAGGTCGAGTAAATCGCCGCCACCATCATGCTGAAAATCGCGATGGCCATCATGATTTCAATCAACGTGAAAGCGCGGCAACGGGATGGGTTTTTGAAATTCATCTGGCGGCTGCTCCATCCAGGCTGCCTGGAGAATGGCGGTTATAAAACAGGGCGCTTATTTTTGAGATGACCGGTTTTCCCGCATCCGGGCTATACACAAAGAAATCCACCTGGTAGAGCATGTTCGATTGCACCTCCACGGAGCTGGCCGAATACGTGTAGCCCTGATAAGCCTTGCCGAGAAACTCACTCAGATCGCCCGAGATCGTGCCTTCGACGATCTTATTGGTCCCGGAATACCAGGATGCCACCGCGGCCGCGTCCACCATCGGACGCTGCAACCGGCGTGCGTATTCGAGCGAACTGGACACCAGCCCCAAAATCGCGAAGGCGGCCATGAAAAAAATGCCGATGGCGATCATCACCTCCAGCAACGAAAACGCCCGTTGTTCGCGCCCGCGCCGCCTGCCGGTTTTCCATTCCGTTTTCATCTTGTCACCGGGCCGACCGATGCCAGGGCGGTGGAAAATTCCAGTGTGATTTTTTCCCATTCATCGCTGGAGTGCAGCACCAGCGTCAGTTCGTCGCACGTGCCATTCGGGAAAAAGCGCACTTGTGCCACGTCGGACGCGCCAAAATCGAGCAGGTTGATGTCGAGCATCGCAATGTCCACGTTGTCCGGCAGCATCACCGGCCCTTTTATGTTCGACGGCGTTGATGGCGTTGTTCCGGAATTGTTCCTGGGCGCTCCCGGCAGCGGCGTCTGTGATTCTTCCGCCGGCGCGTCGGCTATTTCCAGCCGCTTTTCAGCCGGATAAAAAACAACTTCGGTGGTTTGTCCGTGAAGAATGGCCCGCGCCCGCGCGTTGCTGCACACGTCCATGACGTCGTTCACCGCCTTGCGCATCCCCTCCTTGCGGAAGGTCTGGAGAATGGCGGGCACACCCATCGCCGCAATGAGGCCGATGATGGCCACGACGATCATGATTTCAATCAACGTGAACGCGCGCCGCGGGTTTTTTTTTCTGGCGACCGCCGTTTTCATCGCAAGGCTCAAGAGTGAATTTGTGAAATCAGCCGGAACAGCGGCAGCAAAATGCTGATCAGCAGGAAGCCCACGATGAGCGCCATTACGATGATCAGGATTGGCTCGATGAGATTCGTCATCACGCGCAGGGCGATTTGCAGTTCATTTTCGTATGTGCCGGCGAGATTGTTCAGCGCTCCGGGCACGTCGCCCGTCTCCTCGCCGATGCGCACCAGGTCCACCATCAATTGGGGAAAAACTTTGCTTTGCTGCAGCGGTTGCGCGAGCGTCTTGCCGTCCGTCACCGCGTCGCGCGTTTTGGCAATGGCTTCCTTGACGATGCGGTTGGCGATGACCTGCTCGGTGATTTTCAATGCGGTGAGCACTGGCACGCCGTTTTGGAGCAGCGTCCCCAGCGTCCGCGCGAATTGGCCGAACAGATTTAATCTCATCACCTTGCCGAACACCGGCGCGTTCAATTTCCATTCATCCAGCGTCCGCGCGCCTTCCGCACTCGCTTGAAAGCGTTTGAATAAAATGATGGCCACGATGACGAGCAGGCCGAGCAGCCACCAAAAATGGCTGAGAAAATTGCTGAACCCCATCAGCAGGCGCGTCGGCAATGGCAGTTCGACGCCGAACCCGCTGAAAATCACCATGAACCGCGGCATCATGAAGAACATGAAAAACGCGACGATGCCCGCGCCGACGCAACACACCATCGCCGGATAAATCAGCGCCGAGGTGAATTTCGACTGCACCTCGGCAAATTGCTGGAAGTGATTCGCCAGGCGTCGCAACACCTCCACCAGCGAACCGCTCTGCTCGCCCGCGCGCACCATGTTGACATACAGGTCGGAAAACACCCGCGGCTGTTTCGCCATCGCATCGGACAGACCCTTGCCCTCCGTCACTTCCTGCTTCAATTCGCGGCTTACGTCGGCGGAAATGCCCTTCGACTCCAGATGCGTCATGCTGTTCAACGCCAACGTCAGCGGCATGCCGGATTGGATCAGGTTCGCCAGTTGTTGCGTGAACGTGGCCAGTTCCTGCAACTTCGGTTTGCGTTTTTGTCGAAGCTGCGCGCGCAGCGTCGGCGGCAAAAACGCCAGCAAATCCACACCTTTTCCCAGGCGTTGAGTGCCGTTCGCCGCGCCGGCCTTGGCCGTGTCCACCGCGACGGGGAAAAGTCCGAGGCGTTCGATTTGCGCGACCGCCGCCGGGCGGTCGGCCACGTCCAAAACGCCCTCCACCAATTCGCCACTGCGGCGGCGCGCCCTGTAGGAAAATTGCGGCATAAGCTAGTTGTTAAAAACCGGTTCCGCCTGAAAGTTTCACGCTTCAGGCCTCACGTTTCACGTTTTGCCTTTCGTGATCCGTGATCCGTGAATCCAGTTTCTCATTCAAACTCCCCCGCCGGTAGCCCTGCAAATCCAGCGTCACGTGCGCGTAGCCAATTTTTTTCAACGCTTTGGCCGCTTTTGTCGTGACGCCGTCCTCTAAAAACCGTGGGATTTCCGTCAGCCCAAGCTCAATGCGGGCCAAATGACTGGTTGAGGGTTGAGGGTTGAGGGTTGCGGGCAACGCCTTGGCTGTCGGTGATGGGTTATTGGCCCTGCGCAACTCATGGTGCCTCACCCGCACGTCATGAAATCCCAGATCGCGCAGCACATTTTCCGCCGCTTCAATCATCCGCAGCTTTTCCGGCGTCACCGACTCGCCGTAGGGGATGCGCGAGCTGAGGCAGGCCATTTGCGGTTTGTCCGCCGTCGGCAAACCGAGTTGGGCCGACAACTCGCGGATTTCTGATTTCGTCAAACCAACTTCCTTGAGCGGCGCGCGCACCTGAAATTCCGCCGCCGCTTGCGCGCCCGGACGGAAATCGCCGTTGTCGCTGGCGTTTTCGCCGTAGGCAATCACCGCGAATTTTTCCGCGCGCGCAATCGGTGCCAGTTGCCCGAACAGTTCGTGCTTGCAGAAATAGCAGCGGTTGACCGGGTTCGAGAGGTAATCGGGGTTTTCAAATTCCGCCGTCCGCACGACGCGCACCGGAAAACGAAATTTTTCCGCGATTTCGAGCGCCTCCTGCAATTCGCGCCGTGGCAGGCTCGGGGAATCGGCAATCACCGCCAGCGCGCGGCTGCCCAGGACTTCATGCGCCACGCGCGCGAGGAAAACCGAGTCCACGCCGCCGGAATACGCCACGAGGCAGGAGCCATGGGCGCGCAACGCGGCGCGAAGTTGTTCCAGCTTGTTTGCTGACACGTTCCCAAACTCGCATTTTTTGCCGTGCTTGTCGAGCCGCGCAAAAATGCAATCGTGCTTGACGCGGGCGGCTTTTTCGATTGGATTATAACCAATATGAAGACAAAAATTTTTGCGGCGTGTACCGGACTGGCCATCATTGCCACGGGTTGTTTCTCCACCGTGACCGACACAAAAAAAGCCGGGATGCCGTTGGTGCAGGACCAAGTCGAGGGACGTTATCCGCGCAGCATGGATCAGGTTTATCAGGCGGCGGTGCATGTCGTCCAAAACGATGGAGCGGTCATCACGGAATTCATTCCGCACGACACCACCAATGTCGTGCGCTCGTTGCAGGGCAAAGTGAACGAGTGCAACGTCTGGTTGCGCGTCGAAGCGGTGGATCCCGGTACCACCGCGGTCGTCGTGCAGGCCCGTACGAAATGGGGCAACAGCGACATTGAACTGGCGCACCAGGTGGAAAAGGAGATTGCGCTGCAACTGGTGCGGTGAGCCCAATTTCAAACCGAAGTTTTGTTCATAAACGCCGGGTTTCACGCCCGGCGTTTCTTTTTGTCCTTTAAGCTCAAGTTCAAGCGCCCCAGCCGCGTTCGCGCCATTTCCGCGACGGGTAAATCAGTAAACCATTCCACAATTTTCTCCCCGGTTCGGTGTGCCGCGTCGTGGCGAATCGGTAAAACTCAAACGGCCCGGGACTTTTCCCGGATGATGCTGTCCGGGTGGTGCGCCCGGCTGATGGCGGTGTCGTAGGTGATGGCACACTTGCAATACAAGTCGTACAGACAATTATCCATGAGCACCATTCCTTCCTTGCGTCCGGTTTGGATCATGTTTTCCAGTTGGTGAAGCTGGTTTTCACGGATCAAATTTCGCACGGCCCCATTCGCAACGACCAGTTCATACGCCAGAACGCGGCGGGTGCGGTCCGCCGCCGGCAGCAAGTCCTGGGAAATGATTCCCTGTAGCGCGTTGGACAACTGCATGATGACCTGCCGCTGGACGCTTCCCTCGAAAACGCCGACGATACGTTCGATCGCATGCGTAACACTCGGCGAATGCATGGTGGCCAGCACCAGGTGTCCCGTTTCCGCCGCGGTCAGGGCCGTGGCAATGGCCTCGGGATCGCGCATCTCGCCCACGACAATCACGTCCGGGTCCTGGCGCAACACGTGGATGAGCGCCCGATTGAACGAATGCACGTCGGTCAGCACCTCCTGTTGCACCACAATGGCGCGTTTGTTTTCGTGGACGAACTCAATGGGGTCTTCAATCGTGACGATCTTGCAACGCCGCTCGTTGTTGATCAGGTTGACCATGTAATTGAGCGTCGTGGTTTTGCCCGCCCCCGTCGGGCCGGTGATCACGACCAATCCGTTCGGTTTGCGCGACAAATCATCAATTTTCTCCGGCAGGCCGAGTTCCTCGCGCGCAGCCACCTTGTCGCCGCAAAAGCGCAAGCTCATTTCCGGGTGTCCGTTGCGCCGGTAAAACGTGGCGCGCACGCGCCCCGCCACGCTGTGCAGCAGGGAAATGCAAAGCTCCCATTCCTCGCCGAATTTTTTCCGCTGCTGTTCATTCAGCAGACTGTCCGCCATGACGGTGATTTCGTCCTCGGTCAGCGCGTCCTCATCGGCAATGATGATTTCGCCGTTCACGCGAAACGCGGGCGGCACCCCGGCCACCAGATGCAGATCGGAAGCATCGAATTCATTGGCGGCGGACAAAAGTTGATTCAGGTTTTTTGTGCTCATCGGTTGAAAAGTTGCCGGCACCAGCCGCGCAAGCGCGCCCAAAGCCCGTTTTGGGAAAGCCGGACCAGTGCCAGATCGGCTTCGCTGGAATGCGGGTTCAATTGTTGCGCCTGCAAGAACGAATTTTTGGCCGGGCCGAGCAAACCGACTGCCTGCTGGCATTGGCCCAGTTCGAGCCATAAAATAAAATGGCCGGCGTTCCATTCGATGGCTTGTTGCAACAATTTCAGCGCAAGCACGAATTGTTCGTAGTAAATCCGGATCCGGGCCGCCAGCCAGGTGACGAACCAGTCCCGGGGCGCGAGCAACAGCGCTTTCTCAAAACAATAATCCGCCCGCTGCTCTTCGCGCGCAAGCATCACGTCGCCGCGCGCCAGCCAGACATAGGGCGTGTCGCCGCGTTCCTCGATGGAGGCATCCGAGAACGCGAGCGCCCCTTGCAGGTCGCCGCTGCGGCCCAGCGCGACGGCTTTGGCGGCGAGCAGTTCCGGCTCGTTGGGAAACCGTTCCAACGCCTTGTCGGCCCAAAGCTTTGCCTCGCGAAATTCACCCAGCTCAATCAGCATCCGCACCTGACCGGTCCACGCGGCGGCATTTTGCGGATTGTACTCCAGGACTTTTGAGTAAAACCGCAGGGCCTGTTCATAATTTCCAGTTTCAAACGCCGCTCGCGCCTCGTTGAAATAATACGCCTCATCCTTGACCAGCGCTTTTTCCTTTGGCTGCGACTGGTCTTCGGACTCGTCTCCAAACTCAAGATTGACAAACCGGCTCATGATGAAATTTGCCGCCGCCAGAGCCACCGTTTGAAGGGTTTCCCGATGAACTGTGTCTGGGATACCGTCGCCATTTGCAGCATGGTGGCCGAAATGTTTGCTTCGCCAATATTTCCGTGTTCGTATATATCAAAATCAGGCCAGATAAACCAATGCTTTTCCGGCACGGTGAGCGTTCCTGAATTCGGCATGTGCGGCAAAAGCGGCCGCGCCTCGCCATTCACCCTGAAAGCGTTCGCGGAAAACTCCACGCGATCTCCCGCCACGGCCAGCACCGGCCCACAACCAAAACCGGCCCGAACCCAGACCGCGCCGCCGCGATGGGCATCGCCCGTCTCGCCATCGTTCTGCGAATACATGACCCAATCCCCGCGTTTGATGTCGTGCGGCGCACCCAGCCGTTGCACAATCACCACGTTGCCTCGCACGCGCAGCGGCACCAGCCAGCGTTGCAGTATGACGTTCCGTATCGGCAGGTAAATGAGCAGGCCGAGCGCCATCATGGTCAGCAGCGTAAACAGCAGCCGGGATCGGAACGATGCCTCCAACAGCAACGGACGGCAGTAATACACAAAACCGGAGATGTGAATCGAAAGCAGCAGACCAAGGGCGAAATTCCCGGCCGGATGGCCGAACCACATGATGAATGAAAGAAACAGCAGCCCGCAACTGGCCAGCACGGCCTTTCCCCAAAGTCTTGGCCCCCGGATATAAACAGCGAGGCCGGGCACCAGAAAACCGGCAACCAGCCCGATCAAAGCCATTTCCTGCGGCAGATGAATGCGATCCAATGCCAGCCGTCGCCGGATAGCACTGCCGAAAGAAAAGAGACGGCTATACCACCGCGCCCGCGGCGGGTAGTAGTCCGAGCCCGTTTCGTTTACATCCGCTCTAGCCATCAGGGTGTGTCCATCTCTTCACCAATCCAACAATCCAATAATCCAACCTTGTTAGTGTCGTTGCTCGATGTTGAATCGCACCTGTTCGTCCGGTTCGTAAAACTCGCTGGTTTCCCGCTGCGACTTCATTTCTCCGACGACCTGCTCGAAGATTTTCATCGCTTCCAGGCAGCTCTTGCCTTTGTAGCCTTTGACCAGCACCTCCACGCTGCCGTCGGGCGCTATCGTGATTTCAAATTCGCGTTGGGGCATGTTGAATTGTTGTTTGAGAGTTGATGCGTAATGCGTGAAACGTGAATCCGTCACGCATCACGCATCACGTTTCACGTTCACCCATCCCAATGCCGGACCTTGAGCCGGATGGCGTTGTTTTCATCCACTTCCTCCTCCACGATCACAAACTGGCGGGCGTGAATTTCGTCCATCAGCCGCCGGTGGACATATTTTTGCACCACGCGCTGGCTCAGTTCCCCGCCGATGGTGCGCAGTTCCTCGTCCGAATGGCCCGGCCCGGTCACGCAAATCGCGGCCTTCCCGCGCGCGTCGCGGGAGAAGGTCACCGTCACGCCGCCGCGCTGGACCTGGATGTGCTGGTCGCGGCCCAGTTGGTTGGTGACGATTTCGCTTTGTTCGATTTCGAGATTAACCTTGCGCTCGCCGGTTTGGTTGACGTTGCCGGTTTGATACTGTTTGATGCCCTCCTCGACAATGGTGTAGCCGAGGGAGGTCGCCGCCGCCGCCACGGCCGCGCTGAACGCCGGCCAACTGGCGATGACCACCGGGGTTAAAATGCAAACGCAACTCATAACCTTAATATTTCAAAAAAGTGTCCGGAGCTTGTGGTACCGGACGATTAACCGGTTTCATTCCATTCCGAAGTTTTGACCGGGCTGCGCGCAATTCGTCACGTGACAAGGGTGAATGCCGCAATTGGTTCCGCCGGTTCTCCTGGGCCAGGCAAAAGGCCGACCAGCCCCGCCCCAAAAAATACAGCCCCATCACCGGCAGTAAAACCGGCGACAATACGAGGGCAACGAGGGAAGCCAGGAAAAGAACCCCATAGCGGCGATCCTTGAATCGATCATAAAGATTGTCCCAGATAGAATTCATTTGGCTCGTTGCTTTATGGGTTCAAATTTTGTTTTTCCACCAACTCATAATTCCATTCGCCGCGCTTCCGCTTCGTTTTTCACGGGGTGGGCGATGCTGGCATTCCGCGCGCGACCGGCGGCCCAATTGCGCTGCGCGCTGATTTTTTCCGACATCGTCTTGGCCAGCGGCACCGTCTGGCCCAGCGTGGCCAGAACGTGCCCGGTGGCCAGTTCCTGCTTCGTGTAAAACGCATCATAGAGCGCGCTGATGATGGCTTCCTCGATTTCCGCGCCGCTCAAATCCTTGCTGGTCTCAACCATCGCTTTGAGATCGAAATTTTTGGGATCGCGCCCGCGTTTGGCCAGATGAATCCGGAAAATTTCCTCGCGCTCCTCCTCGTTCGGCAGGTCCACGTAAAAGATTTCGTCGAGCCGTCCCTTGCGCAACAGTTCCGGCGGAAGCTGCGAAACGTCATTGGCCGTCGTCACCACGAACACCGGCGCGCTTTTTTCCGAGAGCCAGGTGAGAAACGTGCCGAACACGCGCGCGGTTGTGCCGCCGTCGGTCGCGCCGGAGCTTTGCGAGCCGACGAATGCCTTGTCAATCTCGTCCACCCACAGCACCGCCGGAGCCACGGACTCCGCCACGGCAATCGCGCGCCGGACGTTTTCTTCCGACGACCCCACCAGGCTGCCGAACATGCGGCCCATGTCAAAGCGCAGCAGCGGCAGTTGCCACAACCGCGAAACCGCCTTGGCGCACAGGCTTTTGCCGCAGCCCTGCACGCCCAGCAGCAAAATGCCCTTCGGCGCGGGCAGGCCAAACGCCCGCGCCTCGTCCGTGAACGCCACGGAACGCTTGTTCAGCCAGTCCTTCAGCACCGTCAGGCCGCCGACGCTGGCAAAGTCATCCTCGGTCTTGTAATACTCCAGCAACCCGCTCTTGCGGATGATCTGCTGCTTCTCGGCGAACACTTCGTTGACGTAATCGCCGCTCAATCGCTGCTCCTGGACAATGATTTTGGCGAAAACATTTTCCGCCTCGCCGAGCGTCAGGCCGAGCGCCGCCTGCAGCAGCCGGTCGCGGCCCTGGTCGTCGAGATCAATTTGAATCTGTTTCCGGTCGCTGACTTCGGCGACGATTTTATCGAGCATCGCGCCCAAATCCTCCTTCGTCGGCTGCGGAAAATTGATGACGGTGATTTCCTTGTCCAGCTCCGCCGGAATTTCCATTACCGGCGAAATCAGCACAATGGTCTTGAAGCTGTTTTTGAGATGCTGCGCGATGTCCTTGAGCTTGCGGATGATCGCAAAATTGTTTTTGGTGAGGAACGGATGAAAATCCTTGAACAGATAAATCGCCGGCTCGACCTGCTCGATGACCTGGTCCAGCGCCGCGAGCGGGTCCTTAGTGGAGGCGTTGCGGTTTTTCTGCGACTGGATGGAAGTGCCGGCCGGAACAATGCCATTGCTGAAAGTCCACTCGAACACTTTTTTCTGCCGTTTGGCGGCGATTTCCACCAGCAGGTTCTGCACGCGCATTTCCTCGTTCGTGATGATGTAGAGGATTGGATAACGGGCGCGGATGAGGGTTTCGATTTCAGTTTGAAAGTTCATAGGCGGGGTGACAGGTGACTTGCCGCGCCGGAGCAAAGCAAAGGCGGGCGGGTGACATCCGCCTTCACTTCGTTTCGGCGCGACGAGCGTGACGAGATCTGCTCGTCGTCGGGATTCAATTCACGCAACAGCCCGGCAAACGCCGGAGTCAGGTTGTGGACCAGTATCTGGCCGTCCGGCAAAATCAGGAGTTCGCTCACCTGGTCTTTGCCGGGTGAGGCACAATCTTTTTTGCAGCGATGCTTTTTCATGGAACCAAATTCAAACCCAGGCGCCGCGCCAGGTCAACCGCCCGGGCGCTTTCCGGCGATGAAACCGTTCCGCGCAATTCAGGGTGCCGCGCCGCCTGCCACGCCGGCCAGAAGCCGGAGCGCAAATTCACTTTGACGCCGGGCAATGCCGCCGCCAGCCATTCAGCCGCCGGCTGCCAGCAACATTCGACATGCCCCGGCATCAGCAGATGACGGACGATCAATTCGCTGTGTTCATTGGCCCAAAGCAGGTTTTCCCGCACGACGCGGACGTAATCGGGAACTTTGGCCAGCCGCCGCGCACAGGCGTCATTGCCGAATTTGAAATCCGCCAGCCAGACATCAAACATTCCATCCAGCAATTCCCGCGCCTGCGCCGACCCGTGCGCGTTGGTTTTCCAAACCAGCTTTGCGTCGTCCGGCAGTGCGGCAACAATCTCCAGAACCGTCGGAAGATGAATCGTCGGCTCGCCGCCGAGGATCATCACAGTGCGTGCGCCGTTGGCCAGGGCCTGTTTCGCCTGCCGAACCAACCACTCCAAGCTGGAGACGCGCCGGGTTTGCAAGGTGGTTGCGACGCCTCGTCGCAGCAGGGTGGATGCGGCGCCATCGCCGCGTGCAGCGACGGGGGCGTCGCTGTCCCCCTTCCGGCGGCGGGGCGCCGCCACCACCAGTTCGCCGGCGCGCGGGTTCCAACTCGGCCCGCCCGTGATGCAGAAATCGCAGCGCAGGTCGCATCCGCTCAACGCAATGGCGAACGTCGGGATTAATTCCAGCTCGTCCGACACTTCGGTTTGAGCCATGAAAATGCGGGTCTCGGCACCGGCATGGCAAAGTCCCGGTTCTCCCGCCAGGCGATTCACTCCGCAATGATGTTCGCACAGGTGGCAATCCGCCAGCATCGCGCGCGCGATCCGCGCCCGTTCGCGGGCCAGAACGGAACGCGGAGCGCCGGTCTCCGACCCGGCGTGAACCGGTTGGAGTTCAAGCTTTAGCTTGTTCGGAAGGCACGCTGAAGCGTGAACTCCAACTCGCCGGGTCGGAGACCGGCGCTCCTGTAAAATCCTAATCATAACTCCAGCCGCGCCACGCGTTCCGACCGTATTTGTTGAGGGGTTTTGCCCAAGAAAAGTTTCGCGCGAATCCTGAGCCAGAGCCATCCGGCCAGGCCGCCACACCACATGGCCAGCATCAGGAACCAGCCCGAGCAGAAGAACAGGATGAGTGAATTGATAATGGTGATCAAAATCGCCGCCTGGCGCACAGAGATTTCCCCGATGCCGAGCAGGATCAGGCGTTCATTGCGGTAGAGCCAGTCCCACGCTGCCAGCAGGGCAAAAATCATTGCTCCCTCACCTGCCACACCGCATGGCATTCCCGGCTTGAGCAGCGAAATGAACAGTCCGCCGGCCAGGGCGCCCAGCAGGCAGTAACCCCAGAACCCGCGTGCGGACCAGTTCCTTCCCAACACGGAAACCAGCGTCGCCAGCCAGAACAGGCTGATGAGCCAATCCAGGGGGCCGATGGGCAGAAAGGCGTAGGATACCACGCGCCAGACCTGCCCTTTCCAGACCAGCGCAGGCGTTAAAGCGAGCCAGCCGTACAGGTCAAAAAGTTGTGTGCGAAGGCCAACCCAGGCCACGGGGAAACTGAGCACGAAGATCAGCATGAAAAGGCGCATGCCCCACGGCAACGACGAGAAGTAATTTCGGAACAGGTTTTTCATGGATGGGTTCCTCCAAACAATCGTTTCCACCATGACGTTTTGGGTTCGGTCGGCCCGCCGGTGGATTTTTGGAGCCGCTGCGCGATGACCGGCGGCACCGGTGTATGTGCGGCGTCGTAGCGCAGCATCTCTTCCGCATTCGCAAATTCGCGCGCGGATTGCTGTTGCGTCTGCTGCTCGGCGGCGTGCTGCTGCTGTTGTTGCTCGGAAAGTTTGGTCTGTTGTTTCATGTTGGGCCTCCTCAGGCGGTTTTCACAAAAAGAGCGGCAAAAGTTTTGCGGGCGCGATGCAATTTCCCCCGCACTGCGTCGGGGGATTGCCCGACCAGCGCGCCCACCTGCTCGTAACTCAATTCCTCGTCGGCCACGAGCAGCAACAGCAGCCGGTATTCGTCTGACAAACCATCAAGCGTTTTCTGGATTCGCTGGCCCAGTTCCTTGATTTCCAGGACGCGCAGGGGTGAATCGGTTCCGGCCGCGGCGTTCTCCCACACGGCGTCGTCCGCATTGGAGAACATGTGGCGATCATGCCAGGCCTGGCGGAGGTTCTGGCAATGATTGATGGCGATGCGGTAAAGCCACGTGCGCAGGGACGCCTCGCCGCGGAATTGATCCAGCTTGCGGAAAGCCTTCAGGAAAACATCATGTGTGGCGTCCTCGGCCTTTTGCGGGTCGCCGAGGAAACGCAGGGCGAGGTAATAAATCGCGCGGCTGTTTTCGGCATAGAGACTGGAAAACTCCGCCGACGCCAAATCGGCTGGCGCCTCTGCCACGAATTCACATCCTGCGGCCGGCTCGTTCATGAGTGTCTTCACCGCCAATTAGACAACGTTCGCGTGCGAATGTCACGCTGGCAAGACCCCGTTGTTGGAAAAGAGGCGCACCTCGACACCGCGCGAACACGACTTCGTGCATTGGTGGCGGTGTCCGGTTACGACCTTGGAAAAGGGAATCGCGCTACAACCGGCGCGGCGAGCCGTATTTCAGCCCGAGATTTTGTTCATAAACGCCGAGCTTCACATCCGGCGTTGCTTGATGTCCTTTAAGCTCAGTTTTCAAGTGCCCCAGCCGCGTCCGCGCCATTTCCGCGACGGCCAGATCCGGAAATCGGTCCACAATTTTCTCCAGGGTTCCGCGCACGGTGTCGTAATCCGCGCCATGGCGGACCTGCAAATCCGCCAATAAATTCAGCCAGTGCGCGACGCGCTTGGACGGCTGGTTTGGCTGTTCAATCAATTGTTCCAATTCGCCCGCGGCCAGGTCCAGCCGCTGGTAGTGGTCGGCGTAAATGATCGCCAGCTTTTCGCGAACCTCCGTGTCGAGCGGATGCTGCATCAGATGTTTCACATAATCGGCGGCGAGTTGCGCCGGGTCAATTTCGGCGGGAGCCAGAGGCCCGGAAGTTTCCAACAGGCCGATATTTTTCACACCTTCCGGCACGGCCAGCGGCTGGCGGTCGTGGGCCTCCAGTAAAATTTTTTCCGTGCCGCCCAAATGGGCGATGCGTTGTGCGGCCAGCAACGCCAGTTCGGTGTCGGGAAATCGCATGACGATTTTCTCCAGCGCGGCGCGCGCCGAATCTGCGTCCTGCATCAGTTTGAGCTGCCAGTCGGCGAGATGGTTCATCGCGGCGGCGACTTGCTTCGGCGGCGCCCCGGGCCGGTCACAGAAATGGTTCAACGTGATTTCCGCGCCCGGCAAATCCTGCAGGTTTTCAGCCTGAATGCCGGCCAGCAATATCACGCCCTCAAAATCATTCGGGAAACGGGCCAGTTGTTTGCGGATTTCCACGACGGCTTCCAGAAATTTGCCCTTCATCCGCAGGGAACGCGCAATGGAATAGTACGGTTTCGGCACCGGCGGTTCGTCGCTGCCGTCGTACAGACCCGTCAAGGGTTTGCACAGCCATTCGCCAAGGTGCGGCGCCCACATGACCGATATGGCAACCCCAAGAATAATCATGACGAACGGTCCATAATAACTGAGTTCGATGGCGCCGATGAAACAGGCAATGACCAGCGGAACTGTGATTGCCAGCTTGAACAGCACCTGCGCCGGGTCATAACTCCGTTTCAACATGCGGAACAACCCCCAACCGATAATGCCCAGAATAACCACCAGCCCAGTCGTCCCTTCCACGATTTTGTAAGTTGTGCTCATGGTGCCCAGGGCATGTTTTCAAAATAAGGAGTGTGGCCATCCCCAGCCACAGCCATGTCCGCCAACTGCAAGTTCTCCGTAATTCCATGCTCTCTTGGCCGACGAAAGTTGCTGCGCCCGAGGACGGGCGCACTCCGGCTACGAATATTTGTAGATTTTGAAAACACGCCATAGGCAAAGCCCGTTCCATTCGCCGGCTCGTTCATAAGTGTCTTCACTGCCAATTGGACAACGCTCGCGCGCCGATGTCACGCTGGCAAAACAACCGGTGGCTTGTCAGTTTGAGTCAACATTGATTCGGTGGACGTTTACCGAAACGCTGGCTTCCCCGGAAACCCCAAGCCCTAAACCATAATGACGAAAGAAACCCGAAGTCCAAAGCTCGAATGTGTGAGAGGAAGCCGGGCTGGTCATTTGGATATTTGAGCATTCTTTAGGGCATGTTTTCAAAATAAGGAGTGTGGCCATCCCCGGCCACAGCCATGTCCGCCAACTGCAAGTTCTCCGTAATTCCATGCTCTCTTGGCCGACGGAAGTTGCTGCGCCCGAGGACGGGCGCACTCCGTCTGCGAACATTTGGAGATTTTGAAAACACGCCATAGTCATTCCGCAGAGCGGCAGGGCGCCGCTACAGTCTCACCCGTAACGGTATGGCCTGGCCATCGCAAACGTGTTCGGCAAATGCCGGACTTCATGTACTTTGCCGTCGGCCAGGAGCACCTCGACGATGTCGAATCGGATCTTCACCGCCGGATTTTTCAGCAGCCGCAGATAATCCAGCGCGGTTTGCGAAAGCAACCGCCGTTTGCGCGCGTTGACCGCCGCCGCCGGACGCGTCCAATCCTCGGATGACCGCGTTTTGACCTCAACAAACGCCAGGCAATCGTCGTCGCGAAAGACCAGATCAATCTCGCCCCGCGTGGAACGGAAATTGGCCGTGAGAAATTTCAGCCCCTGACGTTGCAAATGACGTTTGGCCGCGTGCTCGCCCAGTTCGCCGCGCCGCAGGTGTTCCGGCTTTTCTTTGCCGGTGAGCCGGTCTTTCAATTTTTCCAGCAGATTCATTCAGTCGAAATCAATCCCCTCACCCATCGCTCCGCGCCACCCTCTCCCCGCTTGGGCGGGGCGAGGGATTGTAGTGTCGAGCCTGTGGCTCGATTCAATTCGGCCACAGGCCGAACGCTACAGCTTTCTCCCTTTCCCCGCCAAACGGGGAGAGGGCCGGGGCGAGGGGACTTTTTGTATTCATCCGTGATTAAAACAGTTCGCGTTGGGTTGTTTTCAACGGCGCGAAGCTGCGCCGGTGGATCGGGCACGGCCCGTGCGCCGCGATGGCTTCGAGATGTTGCGCCGTGCCGTAGCCTTTGTGTTCGGCAAATCCGTATTTCGGCCATTGCCGGTCGAATTCGAGCATCAACCGGTCGCGCGTCACCTTGGCCAGCACGCTCGCGGCGGCGATGGAATAACTCCGCGCATCACCCCGCACAATCGCCGTTTGCGGCACCGTCATGGTCTTGACGGGCCGTCCGTCCACGAGCGCGTGCTCGGGCGCGGACTGCAATTGCGCGAGCGCGTTGTTCATGGCGCGATGCGTGGCGCGCAGGATGTTGATGGCGTCAATTTGTTCGGCGCCAACCTGCGCGATGGCAAATTGCACTTCGGGACAGGCGGTGAGAAAGGCAAAGTATTTTTCGCGCTGTGCGGCCGTGAGCTGCTTGGAATCGTTCAAGCCCTCGAGTTCGGACGGCAGGCCGGATTCCGCCCATTTGGCCGGCAAAATGGCTGCTGCCGCCACAACCGGCCCGGCCAGCGGGCCGCGGCCGGCTTCGTCCACGCCCGCAATGCGTGTCATCCCCTGGGTCCACAGCACACGCTCGAATTCAAAGCGGTCTGAAAATTTGGCGCTCATTGCTTGGTTCCGAGCCTAGCGCGTTTTGCGGAGTTGTCAGCCTTGATTTTCGGCGGAGCGCGGCTGTGCGCGAAGTGTCAGCCGCAGCGCGTTTGCAACACAGAGCGACCTATGTTTTTCCAAGTACCAGTTGTTATGGCATGTTTTCAAAATCAGCAAACGCTTGCAGCCGGAGTGCGCCCGTCCCCGGGCGCAGCAACTTCCGTCAGCCAAGAGCGCATGAAATTACGGAAAGCTTGTAGTTGGCGGATGTGGCTGTGGCCGAGGACGGCCACACTCCGTATTTTGAAAACACGCCCTAGCCACACGCTGCGACTGGTCCTGCGGACACAGTCGCGCTCCGGTTTTTGCGACCGCAAAAAATCCGTGTTCATCCCGCCTTCGTTTCACTTCGTCGTGGCAAGCCGTGTTTATCCGTGGTAAATGAGAAACATGAAAATCGAATCCCTGCATGTCGGCATGAACGTCCGCCATCCGCAATACGGCGTGGGCGTCGTCAAAACTATTTCTGAAATCACGGCGGAAATTCTCTTCGGCGACGGCAAGCGCGCCGTCGCCCCGGAGGCCGCCGGCCTCGAACCCGCCGAACCGCAAACCGCCGTCAGCGGTTTGAACCTTCCGCTCAAACAATTCATCGAGCAAACCGTGGATGCCGCCGTGGTCCGGCTCGGTCTGGAAAAACCGGATGCCGTGATTGAACAACTCGGCGTCCGCTGGCATGGCGGCAAACTGGTCATGCATCCCGCCGACCCGGCGTTGCAGGCCAAGGAAGTGCCGCTCGAAACCTTTTTCCACAAAATCGTGATGGTGCGGAACAACCTGCGCGTGCTGGAGCAAAAAATCAACGGCCACGAGAAGCTCACCGACGGCGAAAAAGTGGAGCTACAGCAATACATCACACGCAGCTACGGTTCCCTGACCACGTTCAACGTGCTGTTCAAGGAAAAGGAAGACCAGTTTTGATAGGCTTATTCACGGTTGGGAACCATGAACTTCCGCCGTCCTCGCGCCATGTGCGGATAAGTAAACAGTTTGAAACCGGGCTAAGACCTTGTGCGAGGCGCGTGAAAATTCGCCTGTGTCAATCGGCTGGCTGCGTCCCGGTCGTTTCTCCGGCGCTACGATGGTTTCCGGAAATATTGCAAAAGCTTTTGCGCATTTAAAAATTGCGCTTGGCTTTCTTTGTGCTTTCTGTCGTATTGCCTGTCATGCAAACGGTCAATCAAAGGCTGTTCGCACAAAACCGGGGTGCGGGGTGCTTGAATCCCGGGAGCTATCGGGCGTCGGCTGACGATGGTTGTGTAGCTGCACAATGGAGGTGCGTATGAGTTACCTGGAAATCATGGGTTGGATTACCGGCCTGCTGCAATTCGCCGTCGCCGGATACGCTTTGCGGCTGAACCGGATTTTCGGAACCGCGAAGGTGGGCTGGTCGCTGTTCTGCGCCTTTACGCTCCTGGCGATGCTCCACTTGTTTCAATCCTTTGCGCCATCCAACGGCGGCGTGCCAGCCGGCGCGGAAATCGAGGTTATTTATCTGCTGATTTCGCTACTGCTGCTCACCAGCATGATCCACATCGAAACCATGCTCAAAGAAAGACTGCGGGCGGAAGAGGAGGGAAAACGGATACGGGACGGATTGGAAATGATGGTCGCGGACAAGACGGTGCATCTGACCCGGGCCATTGAAGATTTGAAGTTGGAAATCGTCGAGCGCAAAAAAGCCGAGGCGCAAATCGGGGAACAGGCCCGGATGCTGGAGTTGGCCTACGACGCCATCTTCGTGCGGGATATGGAAGACCGCATTCTGTATTGGAATCAGAGTGCCGAGCGGATTTACGGCTGGACCGTCCAGGAAGCGATGGGACGGAAGCAGCAGGACCTTTTGCCCAAGAACATGTTCAACGCTTTGAAACTTGAAGAGGCCGAAAAAGTCATTTTGGAAACGGGCAACTGGCAGGGCGAGTTCACCACCCGGACAAAGAGCGGAAAGGAAGTGATTGTGGAAGCGCGCTGGACCCTGTTGCGCGACGATCGGGGAACCCCCAAGTCCATCCTGAGCATCACCAACGATATCACGGAGAGGAAAAAGTTTGAAACCCAGTTCCTGCGCGCGCAACGCATGGAAAACATCGGGGCACTGGCGGGCGGCATCGGCCACGATCTCAACAACATCCTGACGCCGTTGCTGATCTCGGTCCAGATGTTGAAGGGGAAAACCACCGATCCGGACGGGAAAAAATTGCTGGAATCCCTGGAAGCCAACGTTCAACGCGGCGCGAGCCTGGTTAAACAAGTATTAACCTTCGGTCGCGGCATGGACGACGAGTCCGTCCTCATCAATCCCAAGCATATCGTCCACGAAATCAAACAGATCATACAGGAAACCTTCCCCAAATCCGTGGAATTCGAGCTCCGTTGTCCGGTGAACCTCTGGACCATCACCGGCAGTGCGGCGCAACTCCAGCAGGGGCTGCTGAATCTCTGCCTCAACGCGCGCGATGCCATGCCCAATGGCGGCAAACTGTCCGTTCAGGTCGAAAACCTGATGGTGGATGAAACCTTTGCCAGCAAGAACCCGGAAGCCCGGCCCGGACCGTATGTGGTCGTCACCGTGGCGGACAACGGAGCGGGAATTCCCCGGGAAATTCGGGACAGAATGTTCGACCCGTTTTTCACGACCAAGGAACCCGGCAAAGGCACGGGACTGGGTTTGTCCACAACTCTGGCCATTGTCAACAACCACGATGGTTTCATCTTGTGTGAAAGCGAAATAGGCGGGGGGGGCTGTCTTCAAAATTTATTTGCCCGCCAATCCACCCCCGGCGACGGCGGAAAAACCAGCGACGACGGATTCCCGGTTGCCGCGCGGCCATAACAAGCTGGTGTTGGTGGTGGATGATGAGGATCCCATTCTTGACCTGGTTCAAAAGGTGTTGAAACGATACGGTTACCGCGTCCTGCTGGCCAAAAACGGCGTCGAAGCGGTGGAACTTTACACGCGCCGGCAGAAGGAGGTGGATGTGGTTATCACCGACATGGTCATGCCCATCATGGACGGCCCGGCCACCATTACCGCCCTGCAAGCCATCAATCCGAACGTCAGGATTATCGGTTCCAGCGGCTTTGTTTCAAAGGACGGCCAAACCAAGTCCAAAAATGCCGGCGTCAAGTGTTTCATCCCCAAGCCTTACACGGCCGAAGCCCTGTTGAACACACTGAACGAAGTCCTGCAGGAAAACAAATCGAAGTAAAGCCGTCACCGACCACGTTCAACGTCCTGTTCAAGGAAAAGGAAGACCAGTTTTGAAGATGGCTTGCCGGGTCTTCGCGTTGATGTTCGCGAGCGTCGCCTGTCCTAATTTGAATTTGCTGGCACTACAGCAATACAGCAAAAAATTTCGCCGCTTACTGGTGAAAGGAAAATTGTTGGCAAAACAGCCCAAAAACTCTTGCATAAGCCTTCCATAGGGGCGTAGATACTAAGGCAATATGAAATTTGAATTATTATTTTTCCCAGATGGTCGTTTCACTAACGGCCCAGAAGCATACGTTTGTGCATTATCTAGTGGGGGCTATGACAAGCCAGACCCACGCGCTGGACACTATCTCCTTACAACTGAAAGCACGAGCGAAGCCGAATGTCATGCTCAGATTGACGGGCTAATCAATGATTTGGAAACATTGCTGACCAACAGGGTTGAGGGTTGAGAGGCAAGAAAAGGTTGGCTTGCGGGTTTGCGCCCTGCCACAAGGTGGGGCATGAAAAAGAAAACCACAGCCAAGCCAACCGCCGGCAAGTTCTCGCTCTTGCGGCAACTTTGCAACTTCATTCCGGCGCATCTGGTGCCAAAACTGGCGCGCGCCACCGGCGTCGAAGATCACGCACGCAGCTTCAGCCCGTGGAGCCATGTCGTCAGCCTGCTCTATGCCCAACTGACTCACAGCCTCGGTCTCAACGACGTGTGCGACGCGCTGCGCTTGCATTCGGGACCGTTGTCGGCGTTGCGAGGCGCAACCCCGCCACCCAAGAACACACTCTCGCATGCCAACCGCACCCGTGATCCGAAACTGGCCGAGCAGCTTTTCTGGTCGGTGCTGGAACATCTGCAAACTTTGCAGCCCGCCTTCGGCGGCCACCGCACGCCGCGCTTCGCCTTCCGTTTCAAGCGGCTCATCCACGTCGTGGATTCGACCACCATCCAGTTGATGGCCCGCTCGCTGGACTGGGCCAAACATCGCCGCCGCAAGGCTGCCGCCAAATGCCATGTCCGGCTCAATCTCCAATCCTTCCTGCCCCGCTGCGCCATCGTGGACACCGCCGCCGAGCATGACAGCGTCCGGGCGCGCGAGCTTTGCGCCCATGTTCAAGCGGGTGAAATCGTCATCTTCGACAAGGCGTATGTGGATTTCGCCCATCTGGCGGACCTGTCGCAACGCGGCGTATTCTGGGTAACCCGCGCCAAGGATAACTTGCAATGCCGCGTCGTCCGCAAATTTCAGGACGGAACGTGCGGCAATATTTTGCGCGACGACCTGATCGCCCTGACCGGCCCCGCTGCCAAACATTATCCCGTCGAACTCCGCCGCGTCACGGCCCTCGTCGAGGTGGACGGCCAACTCCGCGAAATGGTTTTCCTGACGAACAACCTGGAGTGGAGCGCCCAGACCATCGCCGACTTGTATCGCTGCCGCTGGAGCATCGAAACCTTCTTCAAGGAACTCAAACAAACCCTCCAACTGGCCGACTTCCTCGGCCACAGCGCCAGCGCCGTCAAATGGCAGGTCTGGACGGCCTTGCTGGCCTATGTGTTGTTGCGCTTCTGCGCCTGGCTGGGCCAGTGGCCGCACAGCTTCACCCGACTCTTCGCCCTGATCCGCTCGGCCCTCTGGCAAAACTGGGAACTCCGCAGCTTGGAAGTCTATGGGACAGCCGGTGGCGGCGGACGTTTCCTGGGCACGCCGCAACAAGCCTATCTGGCGGGCTTTGGCTGATCCTATGGGACAGCCGGTGCGCCGACGCTTTAAATTCTTAAACTGCTTTTTCATCCAGCCTTTTGGTTTTCAAGAAAATCCGCACTTGAATGACGCGGCATCAGTCGTTATTGGCCGACAGTGA
>PLAY01000093.1 GCA_003134375.1 Limisphaerales bacterium
ACACAACTCTTGACACTACCAACGAGTCAACGGATCGGTCGTTTTTGATAATCTTCCGTGTGGAGAACCTCGGCGCCTGCACCGCCCGTTTTTACCGCATCCAGCCCGGACCATGACCCTTTGTAAAAATCGTTTGCCACCGACAGCAGAGAATCATCCATGCAAAACATAGTTTAATCCATTCCTCCCAATCGCAGATCGCATAGATTGTCTGATTATATTTGATGTGACAAAAACAGGCAATTTGTGGGCAACCTTGATTGGATTCGCCGCCGGAAAATCATTGAAAATTTCAACTCCGGGAAGAGTGTCTTTTAATTGCCAATGCGTTCTTGATATTGTATGTAGGATTCGTTCAAATTAAAAAGTGACTTATTTTACCATGAAAACTGTTTTTAAAAATATCTCGAAAATTAAATACGAAGGGCCGAAATCCAGGAATCCACTGGCCTTCAAACATTACAACCCCGCCGAAGTCGTCGAAGGCAAAACGATGAGCGAGCACTTGCGCTTTTCGGTCGTCTATTGGCACACGTTCCGCAATGCGCTCTCCGATCCGTTCGGGGTGGGCACGGCGGTCCGCCCGTGGGACGACGGCTCCAATTCGGTGGCCAATGCCGAAAATCGCGCGCGGGTTGCGTTCGAGTTCATCGAAAAACTTGGCGCGCCGTTCTATGCCTTTCATGACCGCGACATCGCGCCGGAAGGCCAGACGTTGAGCGAGACGAACAAAAATCTCGACGCCGTCGTCAAGGTTCTGAAAACCGAACAGCAGCGCACCGGCATCAAATTGCTCTGGGGCACGGCCAACCTGTTTTCCAATCCGCGCTTCGTTCACGGCGCGTCCACGAGTTGCAATGCCGACGTGTTCGCCTTCGCCGGCGCCCAGGTGAAGAAGGCGCTGGAAGTCACCCACGAACTGGGAGGCGCCGGCTATGTTTTCTGGGGCGGGCGCGAAGGTTATTCCACGTTGTGGAACACCAACATGAAACGCGAGCTGGAACACCTCGCCAAATTTTTGCACATGGCGGTGGACTACAAAAAGAAAATCGGCTTCAAAGGCCAGTTTTACATCGAGCCGAAACCCAAGGAACCGACCAAGCATCAATACGATTCCGACGCCGCCGCGTGCCTGAATTTCCTGCGCGAATACGATCTGATGGGCCACCTCAAGCTGAACATCGAGACCAACCACGCCACGCTGGCCGGCCACAGCATGCAGCACGAACTCGAAGTGGCGGGTTCGGCGGGCGCGCTGGGTTCGGTAGATGCCAACACCGGCGACGAACTGATCGGCTGGGACACCGACCAGTTTCCCACCAGCATTTATCTTACGACGCAGATCATGCTCACCGTTCTCAAATACGGCGGATTCACCACCGGCGGCTTGAACTTTGACGCCAAGGTGCGCCGCGAGAGTTTCGAGCCGGTGGATTTGTTCCACGCGCACGTCGGCGGCATGGACGCCTTCGCGCGCGGGTTGAAAATCGCCGCCGCCATTCGCAAGGACGGACGCCTGGCGGAATTCGTGAAACAACGCTACGCCTCGTGGGATTCCGGCATCGGCGCGAAAATCGAATCCGGCAAGAGCAACTTCACCGAACTTGAAGCCCACATGCTCAAGCAGGGCGAAGTGACCACCAATGTCAGCGGTCGCCAGGAATTCCTGGAGAACCTCATCAATGAGTTTATTTAAACCGGCGCGTTTTTGCCGCGCGAGACGGACCATCGCGCTGTTATTCGCCCTGGTTGGATTTCTGCCCGGCGGCCTTGCCGCCGGGCCCGCCAAAACTTTTCAAAATCCCATCCTGCCCGGCTTTCATCCCGATCCGAGCATCTGCCGGGTCGGGGACGATTATTATCTGGTCAACAGTTCGTTTGAGTTTTTCCCGGGGGTTCCAATTTTTCACAGCCGGGATCTGATGCACTGGCGGCAGATCGGATACTGCCTGACCCGCAAAAGCCAGTTGAATCTCGCCCATGCCCGGGCTTCCGGCGGCATTTATGCGCCGACCCTTCGTTATCACAATGGCACGTTTTACATGATAACGACGCTCGTGGATACCGGCGGCAATTTTTTTGTGACGGCCACCAATCCCGCCGGTCCTTGGTCCGAACCGGTCTGGGTGGACCATGCCGGAATGGATCCTTCACTGTTTTTTGATGAGGATGGAACCGTTTATTACACCCGGCACGAAGGCATGGGTGACGGTTACATTGGCCAAAGTAAAATTGACATCCAAACCGGCAAACTGGACGGTGATTTTAAGGAAGTGTGGCGGGGCACCGGCGGCGTCTGGCCCGAGGGACCACATCTGTACAAAATCAACGGGAAGTATTTCATCATGATTGCCGAGGGCGGCACCAGTTACGACCACATGGTGACCATCGCCCGCAGCGACTCCCCGTGGGGCCCGTTTGTTCCCAATCCCAAGAATCCCATCCTCACCCATCGTGACCGTCCGGATAGTCCCATCCAGGCCTTGGGTCATGCCGACCTGGTGGAAACACCCGATGGTTGGTGGCTGGTCTGTCTGGGAATCCGCCCCCAGGGCGGCAAGTTCCATCATCTGGGCCGCGAGACGTATCTGGCCCCGGTTACCTGGTCGGAAGATGGCTGGCCCGTGGTCAATGGCAACGGCACGCTGGAAACCAACCTGACCGCGCCGCGCCTGCCGCAACATCCCTGGGAAAAAGAGCCGGCCCGGGATGAATTCAACCAGCCGGATTTGGGGCTTCAATGGAATTTTCTCCGGAACCCGTATGCAGGCGATTTTTCGCTCACCGAACGTCCGGGCTGGCTGCGTCTCAATGGTTCGGCGGTGACCATGAATGACCAGGATTCACCGGCGTTTGTCGGCCGCCGCCAGACGGATCTGGCGTGCCGCGCTTTCACCCGGCTCTCCTTCAACCCGCAGCATGAAAACGAAGAGGCGGGACTGGTCCTGCGCGGCAACGAGAAAAATCATTACGAAATAGGAATCACCCTGAAGGATGGCAAACGGCAGGTTTTCTTCAGAAAAACCCTGGGCGGCAAAATTATCGAGCCGGTGCCATATGAAGAAATCGGTTCGGGAGATATCGTTCTGTCCGTGGCCGCCTCGCCGTTGGCCTATGAATTTTCCTGCTCGCCGGCGAAAGGTCCGGCAAAAAAACTGGGCACGGCCTTGACCCGCGATTTGTCTTCGGAAAACATCGGCGGATTTACCGGCGTGTTCGTGGGCCTGTATGCCACCGGCAACGGACAAAAGAGCACCCGTCCGGCGGATTTCGACTGGTTTGAATATCGCCCCGCGGAAAAATAATTCGAGCGCCGGTCTCCTGGCTGGAATGATTCGATTTTAACAATGCCTTTGAGCGAGGGGGCACAACCGGGCACTGCCATCAAGGTAGGGCTGGTGCTGCCCGCGCCGCCCAAACTTCCAAAGAACGGGCGGAGCGATGTTCTTGGGTGCGTATTTGTGGTCCCGCCAGCATCGCTGCGCTTGCGGGCAGGAGAATCGGGCAAACCGGCAGGTTGGCCCGACCATCGTTGGGAGCAGTGGCAAAATGCGCCCAACCCAAAATGGGCGATAAGCTGTGCCTTGACACAAGGGGTTTCATGGCTATCCTCGCACGTTCCGGTTTTTCACCCGGAAGGAAGCCGAATTAATTTATGAAACGCCAGTATCAACCGTCAAAAATCCGCCGCAAACGGCAGCACGGATTTCTTAACCGCAATTCGAGCAAGAGCGGCAAAGCCACGCTTGCCAATCGCCGCCGCGTGGGCCGCAAACGCCTGACGCCGGTTTAATCCGCCGCTCATGCCCGCCCAGTCCCCAGCCGCCAGCCGCCAGCGCTTGGGCCGCGATTCGCGACTCGGGCAAAACCGGGATTTCATGCGCATGCGGCAGCAGGGCGAGCGTCTGGCGCTCGGCTGTCTCATCGCCAACTGGCACCGCCTGCCGGACGGCACATCGCCGAAACTCGGCGTCGTTACCAGCAAGCGCATCGGCAACGCGGTCGCCCGCAGCCGCGCCCGTCGGTTGCTCCGCGAAAGTTTCCGGCTGCACCAACATGAATTGTCCCAACCGGTTGAACTGGTGCTGGTCGCGCGCAATTCGATTGCCGGATGCGATTTTGCCGGGGTCGAAAAGGATTTTCTGGCCGTGCTCCGTCGCGCAAGCTTGCTAAAGGACTAAAATGAGAGATGTCTGCCAAACTGGCGTGGCGGCTTTCGGCAGAAAGCCGCATCCTCTGATTTCTCAAGAGAAATCCGGCGGTCTGCCGGCCGCTGCTACGATTTTGATTTTCGCCATCCGCGCGTATCGCTGGACGATTTCGCCGGCGCAGATTTTTTTATTCGGCCCTACCAGCGGCTGCCGTTTCACGCCGACGTGCTCGCAATATGCGATGGACGCGATCCGCGCGCAGGGCGCGATGGCGGGCGGGTGGCTGGCGGTGAAGCGGATTTGCCGTTGTCATCCCTGGGGCCGCTGCGGGCATGACCCGGTGCCCCAGAAAGAATTGAGAATTCAAAATTTGGAATTCGGCATCACCCCGGAGCATCCCCGTTAATTTATCATGGACCGCACCGGCATCATCGTTGTCACGCTCTGCGTCATCCTGCTCGGCGTCTGGTTTGTCGAGCAGCAGAAGAATTACCCGCATCCGCCGCTGCAGCCGGTGGCGAACACAAACACAACCGCAACTGCCGCTGCGCAGACCGTCACCGCGAATTCAAACGCCGTTTCGCCCCCGCCCAACGTGGTTCCGGTTCCCGTTTTCGACACCAACACGCCGGAAGAATTGCTGGTCATCACCAATGCCCGCGCCCGTTACACATTCACTTCGCGCGGCGGCGGGTTGAAATCGGTGGAATTGCTGGATTATCCCGAAACCGTCTCGCCGCGCTGGAAAAAGAAAGTGGCGAAGGACGGCGTGGCCACGCTGAATCAGCGCGCGCCCATTCCAGTGCTGGCGATTCTGGGTGATGCCAGCCTGGTCGGCGACGGCAATTTTACCTTGACCCCAACCGCCGATGGCGTCCACGCGGAAAAATCCCTGACGAACGGCCTGCGGCTCGCGAAGGAATTCCATCTCAGTTCAAATTATCTTGTGAATGCGAGCGTGCGGCTGGAGAACACCTCGGCCCAGCCGCTCATGCTGCCCGCGCAGGAATGGGTCATTGGCACCGCCACGCCCATGGGCCCGGATGACACCAGTTACAGCATGAACGAGGGGGCGATGTGGTTCAACGGCACCGCGGTTCAGGATCAGTCGGTGGGGCGTTTTTCCGGCTCCGGGTTCGGGTGTTTTCACGGCGCGCCACGTTCGGAATATCTGGCCGGCTCGAACAACGTCGTTTGGGCGGCGGTACACAACCAATTTTTCGCGCTGCTGGCGATGCCCAAGGAACCGGTGGCGCAAATCGTCGCGCGCCCGGTGAGTCTGCCGCCGTTCCCGAACGTCGAGCCCGTGCCGGGCGCCCCCACGCCGCGAGGCATTCAGACCGCGCTGGTTTATCCAACAACAACCCTTGTGGCGCATCAGGCGATTGAACGGCAAATCGTCTTTTTTGCCGGGCCGAAGGAATATCGCCTGCTGGCGCGCATCGGAGACCAGTTTCAAAATCAAGCCGACTTGGTGATGCAATTCGGGAAGTTTTTCGGATTTTTTGCGAAGGCGCTGTTGCTGGCGATGAACTGGCTGCACGACGTGACCCGGCTGGGGTACGGCGGGACGATTGTGCTGATCACCGTGCTCATCAAGTTGGTATTCTGGCCGTTGACGGCGGCGAGCACGCGTTCGATGAAACGGATGCAGGTGCTTGCGCCGGAGATGAAGGCGCTCAAGGAAAAATACAAGGACGACATGCAAAAGTTCACCCAAAAGCAGTGGGAACTTTATCGCAAGCACAAGGTCAGCCCGATGAGCGGCTGTCTGCCGATGGCCATTCAAATGCCCGTGTTCTTCGGTTTTTTCACAATGATTCGGAGTGCCATTGAATTGCGTGGCGCGCATTTCCTGTGGATCGCGGATTTGTCGAAACCGGACACGTTGTTCATGATTCCGGGAACCACTTTCCCGTTCAATCTGCTGCCGCTGCTGATGGGCGGCTCGATGTTGTGGCAATCGCACCTCCAGCCGCCATCGCCGGGCATGGATCCCGCCCAGGCGAAAATGATGCGCTACATGCCATTGATGTTTCTGGTGTTTCTTTACACCTACTCATCCGGCCTGGCGTTGTATTGGACGATCAACAACGTGCTGACCATTGTGCAAACGAAGCTCACGAAAATGAACCAGACCCCGGTTTCGCCCGCCCCAGTTTCAGTCTTGACGCCGGTGTCAAAAAAGAAGAAATAAGGCCGGACGAAACCGTTTGCTTTCAACTCTCAACCTTCAACCCTCCACCATCCCATGCCCGCACAACCGAAAGAAACCCTCGGAACAATTCTCACGTCCCTCGGCTTCCCCGCCACGGTCGAGGAACATAAACTGGAGGAGGGCGTTTTGCTCGACGTGAAGACGGACGACGCCGGCCGGCTCATCGGCCGTCAGGGTCAGACGCTTTCCGACCTGCAATACATCACCAACCGGCTCCTCTTTCAGCAGGACGCCACCGCGCCCAAGGTGATGGTGGACGTGGGCGGCTACCGCGCCCAGGCGCGCGAGGCCCTGGTGAAAAAAGCCAGGGACGCCGCCGAAAAAGTCCGGCGCTGGGGCGACACGGTGGAACTGGAGCCGATGACGGCGTTTGACCGCCGGGTGGTGCATCAGGCGCTCAAAGACGATCCCGACGTGGAAACCCACAGTGTTGAGGTGGACGGCACGGACAAAAAAGCCATCCTGCTCCGGCCCCGGCACTGACAACGCTCTGTCGGGGTGCGCCGTCCTCGGGCGCAGCAACGGACTTCCTTCCAGCCATGGACACTTATCGTGCGTTGCTGTGGCCGGGACGGCCACACTCCGCCAACGCAGAAATTCAACCTCGGAGTTCGGTTCAAAAAAAAGAGCGCGGACCCACTGTCCGCGCTCCAAATCATTTGAGGACCCGGGTAACTGTCCCTCCGGTTATCGGTCAATGATGTTCAGCTTATAAATCGGCGAAACCGTGCTGGTGGACTTGGGCGCCGAGCCAACGGCGTTGTATTTGTAGCCGAACTTGAAACGATAGTCCACAGAGTTGACTCCCGGCGGCACCGGCACGAAGCCTTCCCAACGATTTTGCACCTTCTGCACCTGGTGCATGGGATACAGCTCGCCATTGACGAGGACGTAAGGTTGAATGGTTTCCCAACGCAGCGACTGTTGCTGGGAGTTAAAAGCAACTTCAACCGGGTAAAGGTTGCTTGCATTGCGCGATTGTTGCAGCGGCGTCAGGCGCGTGAACATCCCGGCGCAACCGGTCAGCAACAACACCGATAGAACTGGTAGAAATTTTTTCCACATAATGTGGGAGCATTACACAAAGGCCACCGGCTTGTAAAGCCGGATTTCGATGCTTGAAACAGGTTGTATTTCCGGGCAAAAATCCCTCATTCATGAATTCCTCAAAGCAAGCCGGCCCCGCAACGAGTAATTATCGCTGGGTCATCTGTGCGCTGCTGTTCTGGGTCACCACCGCGAACTACATTGACCGCGGCGTCTTCGGCAATCTGGCGCCGGAAATGCCGGGCAGACTCCATGTCAGCAAGGAAGAGTGGGATGTGGCGTATTGGAACATGCAGATGGTTTTCAGCGCCGCATATGCGGTCAGCATGCTTCTCATGGGCCGTTTGATGGACAGGCTGGGGCTGCGCTGGGGTTTTGTTTTCGCCTGCGCTTTTTGGGGCCTGGCTTCCATGTCGCACGCGTTTGCCCCGGAAATCGGCAGCCTGTTCGGCAGTGCGGTCACCGGCTTTTTCATTTGCCGGATCCTGCTGGGTTTGGGTGAAGGCGGCAACTTTCCCGCCGCCATCAAAACCACGGCGGAGTGGTTCCCCAAGCGTGAACGCGCACTGGCCACGGGGCTGTTCAATTCCGGCTCCAACGTGGGCGGCCTCCTGGTGCCTTGGGCGCTTCCCTTCGTCATTGCCTTCAATATTGGCGGCCTGGCTTTGGGATGGAGAGGCGCGTTCTTCATCACCGCCCTCATTGACCTCTGCTGGATTGTTGCCTGGCTATTGCTCTACAAAAAGCCCGCTGAACACCCCAAAGTGAGCCAGGCGGAACTCGCCCTCATCCAGAGTGATGCCGCCGAACCCACCGTCAAGATTCCCTGGCGGAAACTTCTTCCTCACAAACAAATGTGGGCTTTTGCCATCGCCAAGTTCATGACCGACTGCTTCTGGTGGTTCTACCTCTTCGGTTCGCCCGACTTCTTCAACAAAAAGTTCAATCTGGATCCGGCGGGCCGCAAATACATGATTATGATGATTTATGTGGTCGCTTCGGTGGGCAGCATCGCCGGCGGCTGGCTGGCCGGTTATTTTATGAAGCAAGGCTGGACGGTCAACAAAGCCCGCAAGATCACGATGCTCATCTGCTCCGCCTGCGTGCTCCCGGTCGTGTATTCGGCCATCACGGGCGACAAGTGGGTGGCGGCCGTGTTGATCACCATCGCCGCTTCCGCTCACCAGGCGTGGTCGGCCAATGTGTTCAGCCTCGCCGGCGACATGTTCCCCCGGCGCGTGGTTGGCTCGGTGACCGGACTGGGTGGCATGATTGGCGCCGTGGGCGGAATGGCGTTGTTTTATGTCACGGGCAAGGTGTTGAAACAGACCGGCAATTACCTGCCGGTGTTTGTCATGGCCAGTCTGGCTTATGTCGGCGCCCTGCTGATTGTCCACCTGCTCGTGCCGAAGCTGGAAACAGCCAAAATCGAGGAAAAGGCCGCGCCTTGAATCGGCGTAGCGGCGTCTCGGCAGAGCGCCGATAATGGTAGGGCGCTTTCGCCGACAGCGCCGCCCGGCTTTGGCCCGCTCGGAGAGCGAGCCCTACCTCACACCGTGTAAGTGCTGGATGCCGTCGTGCCGCCGTGGCCGGTCCAGTTGGTGTGGAAAAACTGGCCGCGCGGCTGGTCCACCCGCTCGTAGGTGTGCGCGCCAAAATAATCGCGCTGCGCCTGCAACAGGTTCGCCGGCAACCGTTCGCTGCGGTAGCTGTCGTAAAACGCCAGCGCCGTGCTGAAGGCCGGAACCGGAATTCCCTTCTTCGCCGCCATCGCCACCACGCTGCGCCAGGAACGCTGGCAGTCCTTGATCGCCTTCCGGAAAAACGGGTCGAGCAGCAGATTCGACAACTTCGGATTCTTGTCGAACGCCTTCTTGATCTCGCCGAGGAACGCGCTGCGGATGATGCAGCCGCCGCGCCACATCAACGCGATGCCGCCGTAATTCAGGTTCCATTTGTGTTCCGCCGCCGCCGCGCGCATGAGCATGTACCCCTGCGCGTAACTGACAATCTTCGACGCGTAAAGCGCCTGCCGGATGGCCTCGATGAATTTCTTCTGGTCGCCCTTGATGGTGGGCTTCGGGCCTTTCAATTTTTTCGCGGCGGCGACGCGCTCTTCCTTCATGGCCGAAACGCAGCGCGCATAAACCGCCTCCGCAATCAGCGTGATCGGAATGCCCAGGTTTTGCGAGGATTCCACCGTCCACTTGCCCGTGCCCTTCTGCCCGGCGGTGTCGAGAATCTTGTCCACGAGTGCCGATCCATCGGCATCTTTGAACGCAAGAATGTCGCGGGTGATTTCGATGAGATAGGAATTCAGTTCGCCCTTGTTCCATTCCCCAAAAATTTCGCGCATCTGGTCCGGCGTCAGACCCAGGCCGGTTTTCATCAGGTTGTAGGCTTCGCCAATCAACTGCATGTCGCCGTATTCGATGCCGTTGTGGACCATCTTCACGTAATGACCCGCGCCGCCTTCGCCCACCCATTCGCAGCATGGCGCGCCGTCCACCTTCGCGGCGATGCCCTGAAAAATGTCCTTCACGTGCGGCCACGCGGCGGGCGAACCGCCGGGCATGATGCTCGGACCACGGCGCGCGCCTTCCTCGCCGCCGCTCACGCCGGTGCCAATGTAAAGCAGCCCTTTGCTCTCGACATATTTCACGCGCCGAATGGTGTCTTCAAAAAGCGAGTTGCCGCCGTCAATGATGATGTCGCCGGGTTCGAGATGTGGCAGGAGATGTTCGATGAATTCATCCACCGGCTGACCGGCCTTGACCATGAGCATCACGCGGCGCGGCTTTTTGAGCTGCGCCACCATTTCTTCGATGGAATGCGCGCCGATGACCTTTGTGCCTTTGGCTTCGTTGGCGAGAAAGTGGTCCACCTTTTCCACCGTCCGGTTGTAGGCCACGACGGTGAAGCCGTGGTCGTTCATGTTCAAAATAAGGTTCTGGCCCATGACGGCCAGACCGATGAGTGCAATGTCAGCTTGTGGTTCCATAAAATTCTTTTTTGCAGAAATTGGCGGATTAAACCCCGCTGAACGCGGCAAAGCCGCCGTCCACGACCAGTTCCATTCCGGTGATGAAACTGCCCGCGTCCGATGCCAGCAGCAGCGCCGCGCCGACCAGCTCTTGCGGTTCGCCGAAACGTTCCATCGGCGTCTTGGCCATGATCGTTGCCACGCGTTCGGGAGTGAGCATCTTGCGATTCTGTTCCGCCGGGAAAAATCCCGGCACGAGAATGTTGACGCGCACGCCTTTCGCCGCCCATTCGCGCGCGAGGTTTTTGGACAGGTTATGTACCGCAGCTTTCGACGCCGAGTAGGTGAACACGCGCGACAGCGGCAAAAGCCCGGACGCCGAGCCGATGTTGATGATGCTGCCGGAGCCGTGTTCGACCATGTGCCGGCCGAAAATCTGGCTCGCCAGCATCAGCCCCTTCAAATTCACCGCGATGATGTTATCGAATTCCTCCTCCGCGATGTCAAAAAACGGAGTCGCCGAATTCACGCCTGCGCCGTTGACCAGGACGTCCACCCGGCTGAATTTTGCGAGCACGTCCACCAGAAGCTTTTGCAAACCGGCCTTGGACGTCGTGTCGCAGGCAAAGAATTCAGCTTGGCCGCCGGTCTTGGTGATTGAGTCGAGCCGCGTCCGGGCTTTTGCCGCATCGCGCCCGGCGAGCGCCACCGCCGCACCCGCCCGCGCGAAACCTTCGGCCATCGCGCCGCACAATTCACCCGTCCCGCCGATGACCACGGCCACCCGGCCTTGCAGAGAAAATAATTCCGCTGGTGTTTTCATAATTGCCTTCAAAATGTTCATCTTGCCGCCTTTTTGGTGGCGCAGGTTTCCAAACCTGCTGTATCGCCGACTTCCAAGTCGGCTGGTACAAGACGTTGCGCCAGCAGCGGGTTTGGAAACCCGCGACACAGCAGACTTGGAAGTCTGCGCCACGCCCTCAACGCCAGTGCGGATGTTAAATGCATCCCTCAGCCCTCAAACCGTCCGCGATGGGCCCACAACCCGAGCGACGGGTTGGAGATATAGAAGATTTGCCCGCCATCATCCAATGTATTCCATTCGTCCTTGAGCCTGGGTGGGTCGTAACGCCGCGTCATTTCCTTCAAATCAGCGTAACGGAAACCGGCACCCTCGATTTCCTGTCGGGTGAGCTGGCCGGGGCAATACGTGATGTTGAACCGGCCTTCCGACGAACCGTGAATCAAATGCGCCGCCGCGCTGAGATTATTTTGCAACTCGGCGTTGGCCTTGACCGCCGCCAGCGTCGCCGGCGTGCCGCGATAGCCGTATTTGCGGATCAACCGGTCAATTTCCTTGTCTTCACCGAACTCCTTGAGGCCGGGCGCCAGGATGATCAGGTCGCCGCCGTCCGCCATGGCCATGCGCGTGCGGTAAATAGCCTTGTTGCCCAGCCACGTGCTCTTGAATTCGGCAGGGTCCAGATAAACGACCACTTTCTTGAGCGGTTCGTCGAGCATCTCGAAATTAACCTTCAGCGAAAGCGCCGCCGCCTTGTCAAAGCCGGAACCATCGTCGCTCACGAACAAACCGCGCACCACCAGCCGGCCATCGTCGGCGCGCCCCACCACCGTGTGGACATAGACGATGGGCAGATGCTTCGTGAAATGTTCGGAGGCGTAATTGAGAATGCGCCGCACCGGCGTGTCCGCACGTCCCATCATTTTCTCCATGCCGTAGGCTGCGCCGATGAAATGGCTCCGGTTGATGCCTTCCACGCCGCCGGCGCCGATGAAGAGGTTTTTGTTGTACCCGGCCATCCCGATGACCTCGTGCGGAACGACCTGGCCGACGGACAAGATCAAGTCGTGCCGGCCGGTCCAGATGAGATTGGCCAGTTGCGCCGGCCACGCGAAATCCACCGCGCCGCCAGAGACCTGCTTCACATACTCCCCCGGCACTTCGCCGACGGTGGTGATGCCCGTGCGCCAGTTGTGTACGCGGAACAATTCCGGCGGCACGCCGGCGAACATTTCGGCGATCTGCGCCGGCGTCACCGGCGTATGCGTGCCCAGCGCGGGCAGAACATCCGTCAAGGCCGTTCCGTAAAATTCATGGGCGAACCTCGTCAACACTCCCGCCTGGGAATGGACGCGGGTGAAATCCGGCGGCACTACCAGCACCCGCCGCCGCGAGCCGAGCCGTTCGAGGGCTTGGAACAGCCCAGCGCGCAAGTCATCCAATGACAGCGTGTCCCCGACCGAGCCGCGTTCGAAATAAAGCATAGGCTGCTATGCTTGTTTTACACCACGCGCCTCGGGTTTGGCAATGTTGGGGAATAATTTGGCGGTGTCTTAATCAGGCAGGGACGGTGCGCCGCATAGTACGAAACGCTTTTCTGTAGCGCAGGTTGGCAACCTGCCGTATCCGCCGACTGGCAGTCGGCAGATCGTCGGATTCTCAAACACGCGGCGGATTGTCAATCCGCGATACAGCAGACTGCCAGTCTGCGCTACTTGGGTGGCGGCTCCTCGGCAGAGAGCCGCAGCTTCATTTTCCTGAAAAATCGAACACGCGCTGGTGAAGGTTGCAGTTTATCCAAAAGGATTAGGCGTTTTTAGGTTTTTCAAAGTGGGCAAGCTGTCCTCCTCCCATGCAGATGGTTTCCGCGCCACGAATGTACAATCGCCACGACTCGTACCCACCGGACATCTGTAAAAATTCTAAATAAACCTCCGGGCCGAAATACACATGGAGGTCGCCTGTTATCTCGTGAATGCTCGCAGCACTGACTCGAACACTGTCTAAGCGAGACATGACACGCGCCGCAGCGTCCACGGGAGCAGGAAGGCCAAATGGATGACCATGATCTTCAGAGGTTACAAATATACATTCGGGTGTGATAAACCGCCAAGGAGACTCGGTAACAATACTCATTTCGTCCCCGAAGATAAAAAACCACGAATGGTCTCGCTGCTCAACAGTGCGAAGCGTGTGACCGACTAGTGTTGTTGCTGCGTCTGATTTCATTGGTGGTGCGAAAATAAACAAACACCGAACGGCGTCCCGCAAAGTCGGGACCGCCGGTCATTTTTCATGGATTTTACTTTGTGCCGGGCAAAAGGGTTTGTCCAGAACAAGCTGCGGGATCTGTCGCGGTTCGCGGTGCGCCTTGATACTGCAAAAAAACCAGTCGCATCGTTTCGGCAGGAACGCCGGATTTATCCGGCAGCATGTTAAATTGTGCGGGTTCGCTGCCGCATGAATGCGGCGTTCCGCCGCAGTGTCTCCCGCATCCCCATTTTTTACAGACAAACCGCGGCCCGCCTGCTAGTTGTGTCCTGCACCAAGACCGCCGGTCATTGGGGAATTTTGTCAGGGAAATGACGCGGCGGGAAATCTTGAATGGTACGGGATTATGCCCATGACAAACCAAGCAACACCTGATGCCAGCCGGAAGGCAAACGGAAATTGTATCGGCAGCGCTGACCTGGGAGCGCTGGCGTCTCGCCGGCGTGTTTCGCGACGACATTTCCACATCCACTCGCCGCCGAGACGGCGGCGCTCCCAGGAAGACGTAATCCCGAAATTGTAAGGAAATAAAATGAAAACTGGTTTGAACATTCCTCAAAAAGGCGCGCTGGATTTCCTGTCCCTCGGCGCGCTTGTCCACCGCCTGGATCCGGGCATCGTCCCGTTCCGCAAGGCAATCCACTGCGACATCCACGTCAGCGGCGGCGAGTTCAATGTCGCGGCCAATTTGTCCGACTGTTTCCGCCTGAACACCGGCATCGCCACCGCGATGGTGGATTATCCCATCGGCGACCTGATTGCCGAGCGCGTCCGGGCGATGGGCGTTAAGCCGTTCTACAAGCATTTCCAGCATGATGGCGTCCACGGCCCGAACCTGGCGACAGTTTACAGCGATCGCGGCCACGGCCTGCGCGCGCCGGTGGTGTTCTACAATCGCAGCAACGAGGCCGCCGCCCAGCTCAAGGCCGGCGATTTTGACTGGAAGAAAATTTTCGCCGCCGGCGTGCGCTGGTTCCACAGCGGCGGCATTTTCGCGGCGCTGTCGCCGACGACGGCGGAACTGATTGTTGAAGGCATGAAGGCGGCCAAGGCGGCGGCCGCGGTCACATCGTTCGATCTCAATTATCGCGCGAAGCTCTGGAACAGTTCCGGCGGCCACGACCGCGCGGTGGCGGTGCTCGACAAAATCGTCAGGCACGTGGACGTGCTGGTCGGCAACGAGGAAGACCTGCAACTCGGCCTCGGCATCCCCGGCCCGACAATGAAGGCGAAATCCCAGCTCGATCCGACCGCATTCCTCGGCATGATGGACAGCGTCACCAAAAAACACCCGCACATTAAAATTATCGCGACGACCCTGCGCGAGGTGCATTCGACCAACCGTCACCGTTGGGGCGCGGTCGCGTGGGTGGAAGGCAAGAGCTGCCAGTCGCCGATCTGCGAACTGGACGTGCTCGACCGCGTGGGTGGCGGCGACGGTTTTGCGTCGGGTTTCTTCTACGGTCTGCTCACCGGCGAAACGCCGCAGGAATCTGTCAACCTTGGCTGGGCGCACGGCGCGTTGCTGACCACGTTCCCCGGCGACACCACGATGGCGACGGTGGAGCAGGTGAAAGCCTTTGCCCAGGGCGGTTCCGCCCGCATCCAGCGCTAAAAATCGCAAGATTGAAATTCAAAAAGGGCGATTCGTTCGGTCAGCAAGGTATGCCAATTCATGTTTGATAAATGGCAACATTTGAGTTTCGGCGCGGCCAACCTGTGATATTTTCTGCCACGTTTTTCAAAGAAATGAAGATTTCCGTTCCCAAAGAAACACATCCGGGCGAAACGCGGGCACCGCTGACACCGAACAGCGCCACCAAGCTCGTCAAGCTCGGCGTCCGTCCGGGACGGGGCGGGAGCCGTTTGACACCGGGTCCTGCAACGGACATGTTAAGTTAGGAATCAAGTATTGATGCACACTATTGTATCCAAGCAGTGTCTCAGCCCGAACGTCACCCGTCTGGACGTCCAAGCGCCGCGGATTGCCCAGATCCGCCAGCCGGGCCAGTTTGTCATCGTTCACCACTCCGAAGGCGCCGAACGCATCCCGCTGACGATCGCGGACGCCGACCCCGCCGCCGGAACCATCGCGCTGGTGATTCAGTCCGTCGGGAAAAGCACGCGCGACCTCGTGGCGTTGGAGCCGGGCCAGGCCATTGCGGACATCGTCGGCCCGCTGGGGCATCCCACGGAAATGATTGAATCCGGCCGCGCCTTGTGCATCGGCGGCGGCGTCGGCACCGCCGTGGTGCATCCCATCGCCCAAGGATTGCATAAACGCGGCGTCAAAGTCACGAGCATCATTGGCGGTCGTTCGAAGGAATGGGTGATATTTGAAGCGGAACTGCGCCGGCTGGGCGAAGTGATTGTCTGCACGGATGACGGCAGCTATGGACGGAAAGGTTTTGTGACCGACGCCGCAAAGGATGTACTGGCAGGCGGCGGTATCGGGATCGTTTATGCCGTCGGCCCGGTGCCGATGATGCGCGCGGTGGTGAACCTGACCAAACCGCTGGGCGTCCGCACGATTGTGTCGTTGAACCCGGTGATGATTGACGGCACGGGGATGTGCGGCGGGTGCCGCGTTTCCGTGGGCGGCGAGACGCGTTTCGCGTGTGTGGACGGCCCCGAGTTTGACGGTCACGGAGTGAATTTTGACGAGTTAATGGACCGGCTCTCCGCCTATCGCGAATACGAACAAAAATCCCTGGCCTGTGCGGAGGAAAACTGCCGTCTCAAGCAGACCCTCCCCAGTTAACCACTTTCCCGACTTACTGACGTTTTTTATGCCTGGCAAAATCACCACCAAGGAGCGCCTGCAAATCAACCGGCAGAAGATGCCCGAACAGGCTTCCACCGCCCGCGCCGCCAACTTCGAGGAAGTCAACCTCGGTTTCACGGAGCAACTCGCCTTGTTGGAAGCCGACCGCTGTCTCCAATGCAAAGACCCGCGCTGCATGGCGGGCTGCCCGGTGAACGTCAACATCCCGCGCTTCATCGGCCTGGTTTCGGAAGGCAAGATCAGCGAGGCCGCACAATGCCTCCTTTGCGACAACGCCCTGCCAGCCATCACCGGTCGGGTCTGCCCGCAGGAGACGCAATGTGAAATCGTCTGCGTGCGCGGCAACAAGAGCACGCCGGTGGGAATCGGCTACCTCGAACGTTACGTTGCCGACTGGGCGCGCAATCATTCCGATCAACTGACGGCCACCAAGGCGCCCGCCACCGGCAAGCGCGTGGCCATCGTCGGGTCCGGTCCGGCGGGACTCACCGCCGCCGGCGAACTGGTCCGCATGGGACACGACGTCACGGTCTATGAAGCGCTGCACAAACCCGGCGGCGTGCTGGTGTACGGCATCCCGGAGTTCCGGCTCCCCAAAAAAATTGTTTCGCAGGAAGTCCAGCGGTTGCAGAGCGCCGGCGTGAAGATCGAGTGCAACGTGGTCATCGGACGCACCTACACACTGCCCGAATTGCGCGAGCGTTTCGACGCCGTGTTCATTGCCAACGGCGCCGGATTGCCCGTCTTCATGAATGTGCCGGGCGAAAACCTGAAGGGGGTTTACTCCGCAAACGAGTACCTTACGCGCGTCAACCTGATGGCCGCCTACCAGTTCCCCAATGCCGACACGCCCGTGCTCCACGGCAAGTGTGTGGCCGTCGTGGGCGGCGGCAACGTGGCGATGGACTCGGTTCGCACTGCCAAACGCCTCGGCGCCGCCTCCGCCATGATCGTTTACCGCCGCACCAAGAACGAACTTCCGGCCCGCGCGGAGGAAGTTCACCACGCCGGGGAGGAGGGCATTCAGTTTGAATTTCTCACCGCGCCGGTGGAAGTCATCGGCAACGACAAGCGCTGGGTGACGGGCCTCAAATGCGTCCGCATGAAGCTGGGCGAGCCGGACGCCTCCGGTCGCGCGCGGCCCGTGACCATTCCCGGCTCGGAATTTGTGCTGCCGTGCGACATCGTGGTGGTGGCCATCGGCACGCGCGCCAACCCGCTGCTCACCGCGACCTGTCCGGACCTGAAGCTCAACAAGTGGGGCAACATCGTCGCCGACGAGGCCGGGATGACCAGTCTGCCGGGCGTGTTTGCCGGCGGCGACATCGTGCGCGGCGCGGCCACCGTCATTCTCGCCATGGGCGACGGCAAGCGCACGGCCCGGGCCATGGACGAATATCTCAAGTCGCACTGACGTTGCCCGCATCAAAATCGTAGGCCGCACGGATTATGATTTGATTGCCGAACCGGTCTAATTCTTCTAAAACGAGTGTGATGACCGCGCCACGTTTTTAAAGAAATGAAGATTTCCGTTCCCAAAGAAACGCATCCGGGCGAAACGCGAGCGCCGCTGACGCCGGACAGCGCCGCCAAGCTCGTGAAACTTGGCGCGCAGGTGGAAGTTGAGGCTGGCATTGGCGCCGGCGCGGGTTTTGCCGACGCTGCCTACACCGCCGCCGGCGCGACCGTCACGAATGACCGCAAGGCGCTCTTGAGTTCCGCCGACATGGTGCTGCGCGTGCGCAAACCGCCGGTTGAGGAAATCGCGCTGCTCAAATCCGGCTGTATCCACGCCAGTCTGCTCGATCCGTTCAACGAAAAGGAGTTGATCCAGAAGCTGGCCGAACGCGGTGTCAGCGCCATCAGCATGGAATTGATTCCCCGCACGACCCGCGCACAAAAAATGGACGTGCTGTCGTCGCAGGCGAACCTCGGCGGTTATGAGGCGGTCATTCTTGCCGCGCGCTATGCCAACAAAATTTTTCCGATGATGACGACGGCGGCGGGCACAATTTTGCCGGCAAAGGTGTTTATCATCGGCGTGGGTGTCGCCGGGTTGCAGGCGATTGCCACCGCCAAACGCCTCGGCGCAAAAGTCACCGCTTACGACACGCGGCCCGTCGTCGAGGAACAGGTGAAATCGCTCGGCGCGCAATTTTTCAAAATTGACCTCGGCGAAACCGGCCAGACGAAGGACGGTTACGCCAGGGCGCTGACCGAGGAACAGGTGCAGAAGCAGCGCGACGCGATGAAAAAAACCTGCGGCGATTCCGACGTGGTCATCACCGCCGCCCAGGTGTTTGGCCGCCGCGCGCCGATTCTGGTCACCGCCGAAATGCTCAACGCGATGAAGCCCGGCAGCGTGGTGGTGGATCTGGCGGTGGAAAACGGCGGCAACGTCGAAGGCGTGGTCTATGACCAGGTAACCGACCGCAACGGCGTGAAGATTGCCGGCATTGCGAACCTGCCGGCGCGCGTGCCACTTCATGCCAGCCAGGTTTATTCCGCAAACCTCACGAGCCTGATCGAGGAATTTTGGGACAAGCAGAACATAAATTTCGTCCTCAAGCCCGACGACGAAATCATCAAGGGCTGCCTCGTCACATACGGCGGCAAAATCGTGAACGAAAAGCTCGCCGCCAAACCCAATTAAAGTCCTATGGATACGAACGTCCTGTTTATTTTCATCCTCTCCATTTTTATCGGCTTTGAGGTCATCTCCAAGGTGCCTTCGATGCTGCACACGCCGCTGATGTCCGGCACCAACGCCATTCACGGCATCATCCTGCTGGGCGGCATGCTGGCGCTCGCCGCCGCGGAAAACACCCTGACGACGGTGCTCGGCTTCGTCGCGGTGGTCTTTGGTTCGGCCAACGTGTTCGGCGGGTTCATGGTCACCGACCGGATGCTGCAAATGTTCAAGCGGAGGAAATAATGAACAATGCCATCGCGTTCACCTATGTTGTGGCGGCGGTTCTGTTCATCCTCGGAATCAAGCTGCTCGGTTCGCCCAAAACAGCCCGGCTGGGCAACCTGCTCGCCGCCGCGGGAATGCTGGCGGCCCTGATCGCCACCGTGCCCCTGCTCGGGAGCTACGACGTCAGTCCGTTCTCGCAAGAACGGACCTTGAAATATGTGCTCATCGTTGTCGGGATTCTGATTGGGCTGGCGGTTGGGGCCGTCGGCGCCTACTCGGTGAAGATGACCGCCATGCCGCAGATGGTGGCGCTGTTCAACGGTGTGGGTGGCGGAGCGGCGGCACTGGTGGCAACGCTGGAATTTATGCACCACTCGTCCACGCCCGAAGGCATCACCCATTTCTTCGCCGTCACCATGTTGTCCGCCGTCCTGATCGGGTCGGTGTCCTTTTCGGGGAGCTTGATTGCGTTCGCCAAATTGCAGGGCTACCTGGACAAGCCGGTCACCTTTTCGGGGCAGCACATCGTGAATGGAGCGCTCCTGGCCGTCATCGCGGGACTGTGCATTTATCTGGTTGGATTTCCCACCAACGCCGGCCTGTTTGTCTTTTTGTTTGTTGTCTCGCTGGTGCTGGGCGGGCTGATGGTGATGCCGATTGGCGGCGCGGACATGCCGGTGGTCATCTCGCTGTTAAACTCGTTCACCGGTCTGGCGGTCGCGGCGGACGGATTTACCATTGACAACGTCGCCATGATCGTCGCCGGAACGCTGGTGGGTTCGTCCGGCACGCTGCTGACCCTGCTCATGTGCAAGGCCATGAACCGGCCCGTCACCAATGTTTTGTTCGGCGCATTCGGCTCCGGCGGCAAGGGCGGCAAGGGCGGCAATGGCGGCGCAGGCGACCTTGGCGGGAAAACCGTCAAACCGATTCAAGCCGATGAAGCCGCGTTGCTGCTGGGCTACGCCCAACAGGTTGTCATCGTGCCCGGATACGGCATGGCCGTGGCACAGGCGCAGCATCAGGTGCGCGAACTGGCCGATGAACTCGGCAAGCGCGGCGTGGAGGTCCGTTTCGCCATCCATCCCGTTGCCGGCCGCATGCCCGGCCACATGAACGTGCTGCTGGCCGAAGCCAACGTCCCTTACGAGCAGCTTTGCGAAATGGACGCCATCAACCCCACGATGGACCGCGTGGACGTATGCCTCGTGATTGGCGCCAATGACGTGGTGAATCCCGCCGCGCATGAGGAAAAGAGCAGTCCGATTTACGGCATGCCCATCATCGAAGCCGACCGGGCCAAGACGGTCATCGTGTTGAAACGTTCGATGGCCAAGGGTTTTGCCGGCATTGAGAACCATCTGTTTTACAAGGACAACACGCGGATGCTCTTCGGCGACGCGAAGACTTCGTTACAAACGCTCATCGCCCAGTTGAAGGCGAGTTGAGAGGCGTCAGGATTGTTGTTCTTGCGGAAAGCAACTCCGTCCAGGCAACGCTGACAGATTGCTTTGGGTTTATCAATCCCCCTAGCCTGCGCCCAAAGCGGAGTGCGCCATCAGGTGCAAGCGCGATTGCGCCTGCTTGGACATGCCCGTGAAAACAAGCGAAACATGGTAGCCAGTGTGTTTGCTGCCGGAACAGGCAATGACCACGCCGCTGCATTGGATCCGACCGTCATTGCGCGGCGATTGCAGCGCGACCGTCATTTCCGTCCACGGATTGAACGGCGTGGGGCTTCGGAATTCGATGCCGCTTTTGTGAATGACGACCGATTCGGCGGAAAGCTCCAAACGGGACTGCCGGCCTTCTACGGTGATTGGTTGTTCGAACGAATCACCACTCTCAAATTTTTTGGCACTCATAGAACTTTATTAAACTAACACGCCCGGCCCGGTCGTCAAATTAACTACTACCATGCAACGAATAAGATTTTACCATTCTATGACCGCCGCGCCCCAGGTCAGGCCGGAACCGAAAACTACGAGCAGGATCAAATCGCCCCGGCTGATTTTCCCCGACGTCACGGCCTCGTCCAGCGCGATGGCCACCGACGCCGCCGACGTGTTGCCGTATTTGTCAAGATTCACGAACAATTGTTCCGGGGTGGCGCCCAGACGCTCGCCGACGACGTCAATGATGCGGCGGTTCGCCTGATGCGGGATGATGCATTTGATTTTTGAAATATCCAGTTCGCAGCGGCGCAACGCCTCCTGCGCCGCGTGGTACATTGCCTGGACGGCGCTTTTGAAAGTCTCCCGGCCGTCCATTCGCAAATAATGAAGTTTCGCCGCGACCGAATCCACGGAGGCCGGACAACGGCTGCCCCCGCCGGGCATGTGGATCAGGTTGCTTTTCGCGCCGTCCGCGCCCATCACCGCAGTCAACAGTCCGTGCGAACCGGGCCGGCTCTGCAAAATTGCCGCGCCCGCGCCGTCGCCGAACAGCACGCAGGTGTTGCGGTCCGTCCAGTCGGTGATGGACGAAAGTTTTTCCGCGCCGATGACCAGCACCGTGTCCAGGGTGCGCGACATGATGAACTGCTGGCCGATTTCGAGCGCGTAAATGAAGCCGGAGCACGCGGCCTCCACGTCGAACGCCGCCGCCCGCCGCGCGCCGATTTTCTGCTGCACGAGGCACGCGGTTGCTGGAAACGGCATGTCGGGCGTGATGGTGGCCACGATGATGAGATCAATCTGGTCGGCGGTGACGCCGGCCATTTTCATCGCGCGCCGGGCCGCGTGCGCCGCCATGTCCGAAGTAAATTCGTCCTTGGCCGCCTGCCGCCGCGATTTGATGCCAGTGCGCGTGGTGATCCATTCGTCCGACGTGTCCACCATTTTTTCCAGGTGGGCATTGGTCAGGATTTTCGCCGGCAGATATGAACCGACGCCGGTGATGGAACAGGTGCGGCCTTGAAAATTAAACCTGGCGCGCGGGTTTTTGAACTTGGGGCTCATGCGGAAGCGGGAATGGAAATTCCCGCGGCGGCCAGCTTTTCATTGGCACTCACAATTTCGCGGGCGATGATTTCGTTGACGCGATGCTGAACGGCATCCGCCGTTACACGCAGTGCGCTGGCAATGGCGCGTTCGCGCGACGAACCGTGCGCCTTGAACACCATGCCGTTGAAACCGAGCAGCGGCGCGCCGCCATGGACCTCCGGATCCATGCGCCGGCGAATGGCTTGAAAGGCGTTTTTTGCGAGATAGGCTCCGATTTGTCGTTTGGGATTGCGCACCAATTCGCGTTTGAGCATCGAAAACACTGCCACAGCCAGGCTTTCACACGTCTTCAAAACAATGTTGCCGACAAAGCCGTCGCACACGACCACGTCCACGTGATCCTTGAACAAATCATGCCCTTCGATATTGCCAATGAAATTCAAATCCAGTTGCTTGCAAAGTTTGAAGGCTTCGAGCGTCAATTCGTTGCCTTTGGAATCTTCCGTGCCAATGCTGAGAATGCCCACGCGTGGTTTCTTGTATCCCAGCACTTCACGCGAATAAACACTGCCCATCACGGCAAATTGGGCGAGGTGCAGCGGTTTGCATTCGATGTTCGCGCCGGCGTCGAGGAGCACAAATTCATTTTCCTGCCGCGGAATGATCGTGGCGATGCAGCCGCGATCCACGCCGGTGATGCGGCCCAGTTTGAAAGTGGCCGCCGTAAAAATCCCGCCGGTGTTGCCGAGGGAAATGACCGCATCGGCCTGGCCGTCATGGACGAGTTCGGCGCCGCGGCCGATGGAACTGTCGCGTTTTTTGCGAAGCGCGGTGACGGGCCGGTCGTTCATCGTCACGACTTCGCTGGCATGAACGATTTGAACGCGCAAATCGTGACAACCGGTGGCGACCAGCGCGGACTCGATTTCCGCCTGATCACCAACCAGAAAGAGTGTGGAAATTTTTGTGTCGGCCTCCAGCGCCCGCCGGACACCCTCGACGACGACCGCACACCCGTGGTCACCTCCCATGACATCTACCGCTATTCGCATAGATGAAAGAACACGGAATGTCCGCGATCCGGCACAAAATCAAGTGCCCGCCGTGATGGTCAACACCTGACGGCCTTTGTAATAGCCGCACGCCGGGCATACCCGGTGTGGCACATATGGCGCGGCGCATTGCGGGCACGTGCCGAGTTGCGGCAACTTCAGCACACTGTTGTAAGCGCGGCGCATGCGCTGCCGGCTGTGGGACGGTTTGCGTTTTGGAACACCCATAAATTCAAATTTACAATTTTAACTTGTCTAACTCAGCCCACGCGGGCGGAATCAATTCATCCCTGCCCCCGGGATTTTTGGCCTTGCCGGTTTTTATTTTTTCCCATCCGCGACAGTCCGGTTTGCACAAGGGATGCCACGGAAATTCAAGCAGCATATCTTCACGCACATACGGCGTCAAGTCCGCGCAATCGTTGACGACGGGCACCGGTTCCTCGCCTTCGAGCGGCAAATGGCGCACCCACGGATTTAATTCCAACTCGCGCTCGAACGGTTTCAAACAGCGGACGCACCGGCACGCCAGCATGAGCCGCAACGAGCCGTGAACCAACAGGCTGCGATCCAGCAATTGAACCTCCAACTCATGCCGCAACGGCTGCGTGACACCAATCATTTCGTCGCGCAGGTCCAGATCCAGCTCGTCCACCGGCAATTCGCCGCGCAAAACCACGTCGTTCTTCTCCAGGTGACGCAGATTGACGATGAGTGGCATGGTTCAACTCCTTTTCGTCCCGGCGAATTTTTTCGCCAGGGCGTTCTGCACGTGCGCGGGCACAAACGCGCCCACGTCGCCGCCCAGCCGCGCGATTTCCTTCACGAGGCGCGAGCTGAGAAACGTGTAAGTCTCCTTGGGCATCATGAAAATCGTTTCGACATTTTCGTTCAGCTTGCGGTTCATCAACGCGAGTTGAAACTCAAATTCAAAATCCGACACCGCGCGCAGTCCGCGCACAATCGCCTGCGCTTTTCGGCTCACGACATATTCGACAAGCAGGCCGTCGAAGGCGTCCGCCTCAACGTTCGGCAAATGTTTCACGGCCTTTTTCACGAGCGCGAACCGTTCGTCGAGCGTGAACAGCGGCTGTTTGCCATCGTTTTTTGCAACGGCCACGATGACGCGGTCAAATAATTTGACCGCGCGCTGAATCACGTCCAGGTGGCCGTTGGTCAACGGATCAAAACTGCCGGGATAAATCGCCGTGCGCATCAAAATCACTTTAGCATTTACGGCGAATTTGACGAGAAAGAAAACGACGCCGCAAAATCATTTTGCCGGCGGCGTTTGCCACGGCACCTCGTAAATCCGCACGGCATCGCGAATGCCCTTGATCGTCACCGGGAACATTTCGATGCAGATCGAGGCCAGCGCCGGGTCTTCGCGCAGCAAATGGTTGTAGGTCGTGTTGCTGATGATGATGCGGCCGCTGCCGGAAACACTTTCCAGCCGGCTGGCGAGGTTCACTTCGCGCCCGAAAACGGTGTAATTCAAAATGTGCGCGTCCGAGCCCATCAGTCCGACGGTTGCCAGGCCGGTATTGATGCCGGTGCCCAGCTGCAACGCACGCAAGGGCGGCCGGGGCGGCAGCCCGGCGGAAAGGCGTGTGCGGTTTTCGGTTTCCCGTGCGGCGTCCTGCGCTGATCGTTTTTCATTCAAATCACAAATGGCGCGTTGCGCGTCAATCGCGGCCCACACACAATCCGAGGCGTGTTTTTCGTTCGGCGTGGGCGCGCCCCAAAACGCCATGACGCAGTCGCCGATGTACTTGTCGAGCGTGCCACCATGTTTTTTCACTGCGTCAGCAACGGTGGTGAGGTAAAGGTTCACCGTTTCGAGGGTTTCCTGCGCGGATTCTTCAATGCAGATTTCCGCCACGTCTGCCTCGAGCTGGTGCTCGCGGATGAAATCCGCCACGCCCTGCTGCATTTCATCGGTCAACGTGGTGAACCCGCGCACGTCCGCAAAGAACATGGTCACTTCGCGACGCGCGCCGCCGAGGGAAAGCTTTTTCGCGCCCAGCAATTCATTCATCACATCCGGTGAGACGATTTTTGAAAAAACGGACCTGACGCGGCGCTGTTCCCGCTGCTCAAAAACCACGCGATACGTGACGAGGCTCAAGTGCTCAACCAGCATTGCGCCCGCGATGGGAAATACCAACGGGAGCCAGCAACGAAATTCCACGAAGGCATAAAATCCGGCGGCAACATAGGCCAGCAGCAGCAGCAGAACCGCCGCCGAAGCCGCAAAGGCCCGCATTTGCCAGGTGAGAAAAGCCGTCAACGCGCCGAGAAAAATAATCAGCGCGAATTCCATTGGCAGCGATGCGCGGCGGATGAATTGGCCGGTGATGACGGAGTTGGCGACGTTCCAATGTTTGCTGACGAGCAACGTGTCCTTTTCCAGCGGCGTCGCACCACGGTCGGTCAAATCATTGCCCTGCGCCGCCGAACCGACAATTACGAGTTTGCCGCGAAAGTCATCGCGAAGTTCGTTCGTTTGGCCGAGCAATCGTTGTTTGTCCTGCTGAAGCAGGCTTTCAACCGGCGCGCGCAAAAGGCGCGGATCATCCACTTTCAGCCGCCAATCAATGTAAAAATAACCATCGCGGTCCACGGGAATCACGCGTTCAACACCCTTCGCGCCGCGCAATGTGATTCGACCGTGCGCCAGATCCAAATCGGGATGGGCGAGGTCGAGGTTTAATTCCAGCGCCGCGAGCACGATGCCCATGTCCCAGATGCCCTGGTTGTCAAAGGCTCGGGCCCGGCGCAGGACGCCATCGGAATCCCTTTCCGTCGAAATATCGCCGGGCGCGAGCGCGTTGGTCAGAAACAAGTCGGGCGGCACGAGGTCGGGCTCGACGGCGAGGAGCACGTTCCCGGCGCGGTGCATCTGCATGGCGAAGAAATCGTCGGATTCCATCAAACTGCCATCAGCCATTTGCACGGGCGGATGGTCGTGACGCAATTCGCCGAACAGCACGTCGAACGCGACGGTCCTGGCGCCTTGGGCGGACAATTCTTCAACCAGCCGGCCATAAACCTGACGCGGCCAGTAGAGGCCGTAGCGATATCCGAGTATGCCGCTTCGCACGGCGGTGATGCTGGATTCCTCGATGGAAATAAAAGCGAGGTTGGTGGCGGCAGGCGCGGGAAAACGCAAAGCCGCCCGTGCGCGCAAGTCGCAGGTCATGCGCTCCAGCCGCTCAAAAAAATCAAGCTGCAGGAACCGGACGCCACAAACGAACACGAGAACGGAAACGGTCAGAATGACCGGGGCGCGTTTGAAAGGTTTGAATTTCACCGCGCCCAATTAAACAAAAAACCAGAGCAACTCAAGGCTGCTCTGGTTCTCAAATTGTTCAAAACCACCGAGACTACGGTTTCCCTTTCCCGCCACCATTAATTATGCCCTTGGGTTGGCGAAATGTGGCATTGGGTTCTGTCAAATGAGAAGTTAACGTCTCCCCAATACAGCGTGCGGAGCGACGTGATGATTTGACTCAAGTCGGTAGTCAAGCTGGCTGGCAATGGGCTGATCTGGCCGGTTTTGGGATTAAACTGAGTGCCTTCACCCACCACCACAGTGACGGGTTTGCCATTCGCACCGATGATGGAAAGCACCACGGAATTTTTAAGCACGGAACACTCGCCGTTCGCGTCAATAACGAACAGCGTGCCGCGAACGCCAGCGATGCCGTTGGGGATTTTAATAAGGTATTGGGATGCGCCGGAAAGTTTTTTGACGCTGCAGTAGATGCGGCCCTGGCGCAAATCCAGTTCCGTGTCACTAACGGTGTCCACTCCCGTGTCTGAAACGGTCAGCTTGTCAATGGCCAGCATGGTGTCGCTCGTCAGGCGAACAGCATTTTGTTCCGCCGAGGGTTTGTATGAGACAAAGCCGCGCACGTCTGAATCCGCAGCCAGAGAAACCCGATCCGGCAGTGGTTCGGCCTGAGGCATTAGTATTTTCTTGCCCAAAATAATGTCCACGGTTGCATCGTGCCCGGCCTGGATGACAGCGCCAGCCGCGAGAATTTTGCCCGCCACCAGCGGATGCCATTTGCCATCTCCCAACGAGTATCTGGCCTCGCCCACAATGCGAACCACGGTGACGACGCCCGGTTGGATTGATTGTGCAGCTGCGCCAGCAGCCAGCATTGAGACCAACCCGCAAATCGCCGCCAAGACCAAAGTTTGAATGTGTTTCATAATTGTCTTCCAATTTTTTTTCTACTTGTTAACAGTATAAGGACAAGCCGTCAAATGTCAACTTGGAATTTCTCGTTATTTACGCTCAAAAACCGGCGGGCAAAACGTTCTGGCCGGAGGCATTTTCGACGAGTTTGCGCTCAACGGTGTCCAGATAGAACCGGCCCATGTCGTTTCCATTCCAATCCAGCCGCAATGACCGTTCCAGCCACGTCCGGGCGGCGGCGTAATTTCCAACCTGAACGTAATGCCAGCCGACATTCGCCGCAGTGTAATAGCCGTTGGGGTCGAGCGCGTCAGCGCGGTTGAAATACAGCCCGGCCTCATCGTGTTTGTCCAACCAGTCAAGACACATGCCGTAACGCAAATAATTGTAGCCGTCATGCGGATTGAGTTCCATGCCGCGCACATACCATGGCATCGCCGTTTTTGCCAGGTCTTCGTAATTTTGTCCGCCGTCGAAACTCTGCGTGCGGAAGCATTCGCCGATCTTGTAGGCCGTTTCAAAATTCATCGGCTCGACGTCAAATGCCTTTTTTAAATTTGCGGCCTGCGCTGGTGAATAAACCGGCGACTGGTCCGCTCGTGCCAGCCAGACGGCTTCATGCCCACGACGCCAGCCCTGGCAGCTTAAATAGGCAACCCCTGCAACCAGTGCCAAAGTAACGGGCATTTTGACGGGCAAGCGCGCGCCCAGCCAGTGACGCTCCGTGGCAAACCGCAGGTTGCTGCTCAACAGGGCCAGCAACGTCACGCCGAGAATGGCATTGGCCGGAATGTGCAGATTGAAATCCAACACCGAATGGATTGCCAGCGCGAACAATCCGGCGGACGCGCCGAGGAAAAAGGCGAAGCGATTGCTCAGGCCGCGGCTAAAATCATTTTCTGCCGGGCGGACATATTTCCACGTTTTCCGCCATCCCGCACCGAAGGTCACCAGGCCGGCCAGCACGATGATTCCGCCCGTTGCACCCCAATCGGCCAGCAGATTCAAGTAATCATTGTGCGCACGGTCGGGACTCATCTGGATGCTTTCCGGACGATATTCCCGGAAACGATAGTCGTAATGTGCTGGTCCGACGCCCCACCAAAAATGATCCCGCCACATCTGCTCCGCAGCCGTCCACATGCCGCGGCGGAAGTTAAGGACATTCTCCGGCTTGTCCTGAAGATCTGAATCCACGCGGCGCATGTAACTGAGCGTCTGCGACAAATAATTGGTGACGAAAACCGTTCCCCCCACGGCCAAAACGGCCAAAAGCAAAAAGGCCGGCAACCGGTGGTTGCGATGAAAAATCAATGTTCCCAAAATCACCAGCAACGCCACGACAACGGCCACCCAGCCGCCGCGCGAAAACGTCACCGCCATTCCCACCAGCATGACCAGCGCGGAGTAACCGAGCAAAATCCGGACGACCGGCTTCATTCGCCCCACCAAAACGCAAGCCATCGCCAGCGGCAGAAGCATTTCCAAAAAGCCCGCGAAATTATTCGGTGAAATGTAAGTGCCCGAGGCTCGCCCCGGATAAGGCGATACATAATCCCAGACCTGATTCGAGCGTGTCAAAAATTGGAAGACGGCAAAGCATGAAATCCCCATCGCCAGAAAAATCAGCGTAAAACTGGTGATTTGCACCGATTCCTGCCGGTATAAATTGTTGACGATGGCAAAAAACAGGAACGCATACATTAACACCTGAATCATTTCCAGCCGCGCGACGTATTCGATGTCTGCCGTGAGATAACGCCCAATGGCCAGGGCCGCGAACGCCAGCACCACCCAACTCAGCGGCGGCCAGAGCAATTTTGGTTTCGGGCTGATCCACAATCGCAGCCCCCACACGAGCATCACGGCCACCGTCAATCCCTGAATGACGAGAAATTCCGGCGCGTCCACCGCGCCCATCGCCAGCGGTCCAAAAATCAGAATGCCGAGCATCAACCCCAAAATGCTCCGCTCGCACCAGTGATCCAATGTTTCCCGGTTCATCTGATTTTAATATGCCCGAATGGTACCTTCGTGACTCAATGGTAGAAACAAATTATTGCCGGCGTAAATCAATTCAATGGCGCTGTGTTGCGGGCCGATCAAATAACCCGCCATGCCGGTCGTCGTGCTGCTTTGGGACGAAACATAAACGTTGCCGCCATAGGCCACCGCCGCGAGCAGACTGCCATCGGACGACGAGGCGATGCCCATCCACTTCGCACTGGGCGCATTACCGGCCGTTGGCCAGATCGCACCGGAATCCGTTGAAGTGTAAATGTTGCCGCTGACGCTCGTTGAGCCGGAGACCGCCACCAGCCGGCTGCCATCCGACGACGAGGCGACGGAAGACCATGTCCCGCTCGTCGTGGAATTGGCCGTCCACGTTGCGCCGGAATCAGCCGAGATGTAAATCGAGCCGCTCTGGTTGTAGCCCACCGCCGTCACCAGCCGGCTGCCATCCGACGAGGACGCCACGGTGGTCCAGGGCAGGGCCTGGGCGGTGCGCTGCTGCCATGAGCTGCCGGAGTTGGTGGAGGTGTAAATCTGGCCGCCCAGCGCCACCGCCACGAGATTGGTGCCGCTCGCCGAGGAGGCAACGGAAGACCAATAGTAACTATATCCCTCCGGCGTCCAACTGTTGCCGGAATCCGATGAGACGTAAAGGTAGTTATTATAGGCCGCCGCCACGAGCTTGGTGCCGTTTGCCGAGGAGGCGATGGAAGACCAGTTCAAACTACCGGGCGAACTGGTTCCCTTCGCCGCCCAGGTCACGCCGGAATCCGTCGAGGTCCATATGTAACCGCTGGTACTTGTGTTCCCGCCCGTCGCCGCCATTTTGGTTCCATCGGCGGAAACGGCAACATCAGACCAATATTGAATGCTGGCGCGCGCCAGCCACGTCACGCCGGAATTGGTTGAAACGTAGATATCGCCGTAATTGATGGTCGCCGCCATTTTGGTTCCATCGGCCGAGGCCGCGACGCTGCTCCAGTTAGCGGTCGGGCCATTGGTTCGCCAGTTCTGTCCGATGCTGTTGACCAGATTTCCGGCGGCGACCGTTTGATTGGCATTTTGTGCGATGATCCATCCTCCCGCGCCCACACCGGCGACTTTATACACATCTCCGGCACTGGGCGACGAAGGCAGCGTCAATGTCACCGGCGCGGTGTTGTTGGTGACGATATAACCGACATTGGGTTGGATTTGTGCGCTCGTATTCGAAACCGTCACCCAAAAGAACGCGCCCGGCACGTTGGTCAGCCCGTGGCCGGCCCCGGTGAAGTTGGTGGCGGAAACGGCGCCGGCGAAATTCAAATTGGGATTGCTTTGCAGCGCCACGTTCGTGGACAGCCGCGCATCGGGAATCGTGCCGATGAGACTGGTGGCCGGCACGTTGGACAAGCCGTAGCCGCTGCCCGAGAAATTCGTGGCCGTCACGCTGCCGGAAAAAATCACATTATTGGTGAGCAGCGCCACGTTGGTGGAAAGCAGCGAGTTGGGAATGGTTCCGGTCAGATTCGTCACCGGCAATGGCGTGGTCAGCACCGCCGCGTTGGAGGCGTTGAGCGATTGCACCGCATACGGCACGGAGGTCAGCGTCTGCCACGGCGAGAGCACAATGTAGGCATTCGTGTCGCCGTAACCGCGCACGGCGATTTCCAGCGCGCACGAACTGCCATTGAATACGCTAGCGCCGAAATTCAGCACCACGGTGAACAGCCCGTTCGTGACGCCGACCGGCGCGTTGGTCAGCGGCCCGGCCACGACGTTGCTGTTCACGTCAAAAACTCTGAATCGGAAATCGTAAGTGCCGGTGACGGCAATGTTGCTGCTGTTCAACTGTCCTTGATAGGTGAACGCCGTTGTCTGCGCCCGCGCGGCCAGCGCCAGGAACAAAAACGCCGCCGCCGTGTAACCATTGAACTTCATGTGCATGAGTTTATCATAACCGTGGATTTCAACAAGTTGCAATGACTCCGCTGGACAAAGCCGTTTGTCCGGTTAGTCTTGAAGAATTATGACCGATCTGCGTTACCAGAAACTGGCGAAGCTGCTGGTGAATTATTCCACCCAGATCAAAAAGGGCGACCACGTGCTGCTGGACATGATTGATGTACCCGACGAGTTTTCCATTGAACTCATGCGCGCCGTCCGCGCGGCCGGCGGCACGCCGCTGGTCGAAGTCCACCATACGCGCATTTCGCGCGAAATGGTGCGCGAGACGAACGAAAAACACGCCGCACTGCTCCGCGACATCGAACTGTTCCGCATGAAAAAGGTCCAGGCCTACATCGCCATTCGCGGCAGCCTGAACGCGAGTGAAAACGCCGACGTGCCGTCCGAGCGCATGTCGCTTTACTCCCGCATCACGCGGCCGGTGCTGGATTATCGCGTGAACCGGACGCGCTGGTGCGTGTTGCGCTGGCCGACGCCGAGCATGGCGCAGGCGGCCGGCATGAGCACCGAGACATTTGAAAATCTGTATTTCGACGTGTGCACGATGAATTACGCGAAAATGGCGCGCGCGATGATTCCGCTCGAACGTCGCATGAAACGCGCCGACCACGTCCAGCTCAAAAGTCCCGGCACCGACCTCACCTTTAGCATCAAGGGCATCGGCGCAAAAATGTGCAAGGGCGACCGAAACATTCCCGACGGCGAGGTGTTTTCGTGTCCGGTGAAAAATTCCGTGAACGGCGTGATCCAATTCAACACGCCGACGCTTTACGCCGGCACGAAATTTGAAAACGTCCGGCTCGAATTCAAGGACGGCAAAGTCATCGGGGCGACGGCCAACAACACCAAACGGCTGAATGAAATTTTGGATACCGACGCCGGCGCGCGTTACGTGGGCGAGTTTTCACTCGGATTCAATCCCTACATCCTGAACCCGATGTGCGACATTTTGTTCGACGAGAAAATCGCCGGTTCGCTGCACTTTACGCCCGGCCAGGCTTACGAGGAATGCGACAATGGCAACCGCTCGGCGGTGCACTGGGACATGGTGCTGATCCAGCGTCCCGACTGGGGCGGCGGGGAAGTGTGGTTCGACGGTGAACTGATCCGCAAAAACGGACTGTTCGTGCCGAAGGACTTGAAGCCGTTGAATCCGGCCAACCTGAAATAGCCCGATTTTTAAGCCGCCGGATTGGCCTTGACCGGCCATGAGGCCGCACCTAGCGTTCGGCCACCATGAGAATCTTCCTGCGTTTGTTTTTGGCCTGCGGCGTTTTGGGTTTTTGCTTCAACTCCCTCCAGGCTGCCCCCGCTGCCACCAATCAACCGTCCGGTTTCCACCTGATTGTTGAATTGCAGGATGGCTCAAAAATCATCGGCAGAAATGGTGACGACACGCTGCAGTTCCGTTCGGATGTCTTGGGCGAGATGAAACTGCCGCTGGAACGCATCCGCTCTATTGCCTGCCAGCCCAAAACCAATTCGGTGCAATTGGCCACCGTGAACGGAGACAACCTGACCGCGCAATTTGTCACCAGGGTCGTCCGGGTGGAAACCGCGTTTGGCAACTTCAAGCTGCCGGTGAATTTGATCCGGCGCCTGACGGTTTCGCCAGTGGGAAAACCGGGCCAAAGGCGGGAGGGCTTGGTGGCGCTGTGGCCGGGGGAAGGGGATGCCAATGACGTTGCGGGCCCCAACAACCGTTCACCGGTGGGCGCGCTCAACTATACCAACGGCGAAGCAGGCCAAGCCTTCGTCTTCGATGGCAGCACCAGTTACATTTCCGTTCCGGCCTCGCTGAGTTTGGACATTGGGACTGGAAGCGGTTTTACGATTGAATGCTGGGTGTCGGGTAAGGAAGCGGCATTG